>NZ_JBHXTC010000002.1:262677-328219 GCF_042677605.1 Streptomyces sp. NPDC127106
CCCGGGCGCCGCCGGGGGGGGCGCGGGCCCGCGCCGGCCGCGGGGGGGGGGGGCGCGGGGTGGCCCCCCGGGGGGGGGGGGGGGCCCGGCCGCCCCCCCACGGCCGCGCGTTGACCCCGGACGACCTGCGGGCCGAGCACAACCTCGGCCCGCTGCTGGCCGGTTCGGGCTGGGAGCTGGTCTCGTACGCCGACGAGGACGCCCGCTTCCTGGCCCTCGCGGTACGCCGCGGCTGATCAGGCCGGGGGCTGGGCCTCGGCCCCGGCCGGCCGGCGCGGGTGCGGGACGGGGCATCCGCCCAGGCCGGGGACCGGGAACGTGCCGAGCTCGCCCACGTCGTAGCCGTTCCGGTAGCCCTTGATCTCCGGGTTCTGGCGGGCGTAGTGCGGGGCCTTGCGCGGCGGCAGCAGCCGGACGGCGCGGCCGCGCAGCCGCAGGACGCCGCGGACCAACCGCTGGACCTGCGGGCGGGGGCGCTCGTACCGGAAGGCGTCGAGCAGCGGCTGGTCGAGCAGGGCGAGGCTGGCCCCGCGCAGGGCCGGGGCCAGCGGGGCCGGGTACCAGGAGGCCATCAGGTCGAGGGTGGAGTCGGCGACCTTGCGGCCGCCCTCGTCCCATCCGAAATGGGCCTTCTCGTAGGCGTTCAGGGTCTCCTCGAACTCCTCGTAGGAGTCCGGGACGTCCTTGATGCCCATGTGCCGGCCGAGGGTGGCGTAGTAGTTCGCGGAGGCGCGGCGCTCGTGGTGGGTCATCGGGCGCCAGCCGTAGTCGTCCATCCAGCGCGCCGGAATCACCACGAACGTGCACAGGACGTAGCGCATGTCCTCGTTCGAGATGTCATAGCTGCGGTGCATCTGGTTGATGCGGCGGATCGCCGTGCGCGCGGTCTCGCTCTCGAAGCCGTGCTCCACGACGGCGTCGAGCAGCAGCGCCGTGTCGTCGTAGCGCTTCTGCGGGCGGTCGGTGAATTCGGCGGTCTCGGCCAGGAGCCGGCCGATGCTGGGGACGGCGTAGGTCCGGAAGAGCGCGAGCTCCAGGGCCCGGGTGAAGTCCCAGGGGAACTCGTACGTGGCAGTGAGCCGGTAGATGGTGAGGAAGTCCTTGTCCGGGTCCAGACCGAGGATCTCCCTCAGCCGGTCGTAACGCTGCACCGGGGTGTCCCTTTCTGTGGCGGGTGGTCAACTCTACGTGCAGGTAGCGGCCTTGGAAATCGCCGCCCGCGGGCTCTCGACGCGGGGGTTACCCGCTGGTTAGGGTGCGCCGACGAGCGAGCGACCGGGAGGCCATGTGTCCGATGAGGAGGGGGGCGGTTCGCTCTATGTGCTGACCGCCGTGCTGCTGACCCCCGCCCAGTTCCCGAGCGTCCTGGGCGACGATTTCCCCGAGGCGTGTGCACTGTTGGGCGTGTCCGCGGCCCCCGAGGGGTACGGGCTGGTGCTCGGGCAGGACGAGGAGGGCGCGCGCTGGACGGTCGTCGTGGACGACGTGTCGCTCGTGGCTGCTGCGATCGCCTCCTGGGACTGCGGGATGGAGTACGACCTGTCCCCCGACGAGCGGACGATCGTGGTCTCGCTGGCGGGCTGGCCGCTGGACCTGTCCGTGGCCGCGCCCGGCGTGCCGGACCCGCACGACCCGGAGCAGGGCGCGGACGGCACCGGGCGGGTACCGCTGGCCCCGCCGTCGGCCGACACCTGGGGGCCGGTGCAGCGGCGGTTGGGTGCGGACCAGGTCGCCCGGGAGTGGGGCGACTGGCAGGACCGGGCCGCGGCCGACGGCGGTGCGGCGGCCGCCGCCCACCCGGGGCTCGCGCGGGCGCTGCGGGAGGCGCTGGAGTACACGCGGACGGCGCCGCCGCCCGGGCGGGTGCGGTCCTCCTTCGCGGGCGGGGGCGCACGGACGCTCAGGGTGGACGGGCCCGGCTGGTCGCTGGTGGCCCGCACCGACGGCGCGGCGTTCGTCCTGCTGGACGACGCGCCGCACGAGGTCCTTCCGGTGCCCCGGAATGGGGAGCGGGGGCTGCCAAAGCTGCCGGAGCTGCTGGCCGCGCTGGACGGGATCGCCGTACGCCCGTCCTGATCGCCTGACCGGTCGACCGATCGCCTGACCGATCGACCGCCCGACCGAGAACGCGTGAGAGCGAGGGGAACGACGTGGTGGTGTCCGAGCCGGTGGGCCTGGTGGTGGGCGGCCGCGCGCACGTGGCCGACGACGACTGGGGGCGGGAGAGGGCCGTGATCCGCCTGGACTCCGGCCGGTTCGGTCCGGAGGCGCTGTACGGGCTGGAGTCCTTTTCGCACGTCGAGGTCGTGTACCACTTCGACCGGGTGCCGGAAGGGAAGATCGAGACTGGCGCCCGGCGACCCCGGGGCAACCCGGACTGGCCGCTGGTCGGCATCTTCGCGCAGCGCGGTAGGAACCGGCCGAACCGGCTGGGTGTCTCCCGGTGCCGCGTGGTGCGGGTGGACGGCCTGGACGTGCACGTGGAGGGCCTCGACGCGGTGGACGGGACGCCCGTCCTGGACCTCAAGCCGTACATGGCCGAGTTCGGTCCCCGGGGTGAGGTCAGCCAGCCGGAGTGGGCCACCGAGCTGATGCGGGACTACTACTGATCGCCCCGGCCCGCTCGGCCGGCGGGCCGGGGCGGCGCTCCTCCCGGCCTGCTCAGCGGCCCAGCTGCTTCCTGTTCCTGGATATGCCCCGCAGGCGGCGGCGCTGGGAGGGGTCCAGCAGCAGATAGGCCGCCGCCGGGACACCGATCAGGACCAACAGCCCGGCCCAGAACCCGACCAGGCTCCACACCACGATGGCTGCCACGGCTCCGGCTACTGCGACACCCGCGCGCTTGGACATCTGCGGACACCTCCACCCGTCATGGGGCACTACTCCGTCACCTCACTCAACGCCCCGCGCCGTCGGCGGGTTCCCGAAAATCGGGACGGCCCCAGACCGCTCCGGAGCCGCCCCGGAGCCGCCCACCCCG
Source organism: Streptomyces sp. NPDC127106 (assembly GCF_042677605.1). Taxonomy (NCBI): domain Bacteria; kingdom Bacillati; phylum Actinomycetota; class Actinomycetes; order Kitasatosporales; family Streptomycetaceae; genus Streptomyces; species Streptomyces sp. NPDC127106. The sequence goes on from NZ_JBHXTC010000002.1 coordinate 265,658, forward strand.
GAGCCGCCCGGGACCGACCCCCACCACCCCGCACCGCCGCGGCGGAACCCCGTCCCGCGGCCCCCGCCACCTGCGCGCAACGAGCGGTGGCGTTTCGGCGCGGAGTGGCCGGGCGCGGCCTTGCCGCGGCCCCGGACCGCGGCGACGATGGGGCGCTTCCGGGGCTACGGGAGCTCCGGAACCTGCGGGAGGGTTTCATGGACGAGCCGCCGCTGGCACTGCCTGCCGGAGCCGACCCCGTCGAGCACGGGCGGGTACTGCGCAGGGCGCACTCCGCCTTCACCCGGTACGGCCGTGTCGAGGGACCGGTCCGGGCGGTGATCGCGAGGTCCTGGCTGCGGTGCGCCCGCGCACGCGTCAGCCCGGACTGCGCGCCGCAGGTGGAACTCGCGGAGGCGGAGCTCCGGCCGTACCGGGCGCAGCACCCGCTGGCCCGGGTGATGCCCCTGTTCCGGGACCTGGTGGGGGCGTTCGCGGCACACGGGTCGCACCTGTTGGCGGTGTGCGACGCCCGCGGCAGCCTGCTGTGGGTGGAGGGCGAGACGGCCACGTTGCGCCGCGCCGAGCGCCTCGGCTTCGTTCCCGGCGCGCGGTGGGCCGAGACGGCGATGGGCACCAACGCCCCGGGCACGGCGGTCGCGGTCGGCAGGTCGGTCCAGGTCCTCGGAGCCGAGCACTTCAGCCGGCGGGTCCACGCCTGGACGTGCGCCGCGGCCCCCGTGCGCGACCCCCGTACCGGCCGGATCCTGGGCGCGGTGGACATCACCGGTGGCGACGGCCTGGCCCACCCCCACTCGCTCGCGTTCGTCCGGGCGGTGGCCCGGGCGGCCGAGTCCCAGCTGGCCCTGCTGGACCCGTTACCCGCGGCCTCCGGGGACACCCTCGGGGCCCTGGGCCAGGACGAGGCCCTGCTGGTCGGCGCCGACGGGGCACGGACCCGGCTGGGGCGGCGGCACAGCGAGATCATGGCCCTGCTCGCGCACCACCCCGACGGGCTGACCGGCGAGGAGCTGGCGATCGAGCTCTACGAGGACGAATCCGTATCACCCGTGACGTTACGCGCCGAAATGTCGAGGCTGCGCGCTCTGCTGGGCCCCCGTGCCCCGCTCTCCCGCCCCTACCGCACGGCCGCTCCGCTGCAGGCCGACTTCGCCACCGTCACCCGTCACCTCGCCGCCGGCGCCGTCTCGGCGGCCCTCCAGCACTACACCGGCCCCCTCCTGCCCGCGTCCACCGCGCCCGGCATCGTGCGGCTGCGCCGCCGCATCGACGAGCAGGCGCGGGCCGCCGTGATCGCCCGGGCGGACGCGGGGCTGCTGACCGACTGGGTGTGCACGCCGTGGGGCGCGGACGACCCGGACGTGTGGCGGGCCCTGGCCGCAGCCCTGCCGCCCGGCGACCGCCCGGCCGCGCTGGCCCGCGTACGTTCCCTGGACGGCGAGCTCGGCACCGTACGACCGCTCCCCCGCAGCCGTGCAACGTATCCGCAACCTGCCCGCTCCTAGTCTCCTGCCGAGCGCCGGCCGACCGCGGCCGCGCCCGGCAAGGGGAGGACACCATGGCCCGTTACGCTGCACCCGGCACCGAGGGCGCGCTGATGTCGTACGCGTCCCGGTACGGCCACTTCATCGGTGGCGAGTACGTCGAACCCGTCCGCGGGCAGTACTTCGCCAATCCCTCCCCCGTCAACGGCGAGACCTTCACCGAAGTGGCGCGCGGCACGGCCGAGGACGTGGAGCGCGCCCTCGACGCCGCGCACGCGGCCGCGCCCGCCTGGGGGCGCACCTCGGCAGCCGAGCGGGCCTCGGTGCTGCTGCGCATGGCGGACCGGACGGAGGAGCACCTGGAGGCCCTGGCGGTCGCGGAGACCTGGGAGAACGGCAAGCCGATCCGTGAGACCCTCGCCGCCGACCTGCCGCTCGCCATCGACCAGTTCCGCTATTTCGCGGGAGCCCTGCGCGCCCAGGAGGGCGCGCTGAGCCAGCTCGACGACGACACGGTCGCCTACCACTTCCACGAGCCCCTCGGCGTCGTCGGGCAGATCATTCCGTGGAACTTCCCCCTCCTGATGGCGGTGTGGAAGCTGGCTCCGGCACTGGCGGCGGGCAACGCGGTGGTGCTGAAGCCGGCCGAGCAGACGCCGGCGTCGGTGCACTACTGGCTGGGCCTGGTGGCCGACCTGCTGCCGCCGGGCGTGGTGAACATCGTCAACGGCTTCGGCGAGGAGGCGGGCAAGCCGCTGGCGTCCAGCCCGCGGGTCGCGAAGATCGCGTTCACCGGGGAGACCTCCACGGGCCGGCTGATCATGCAGTACGCGGCGGAACACCTCAAGCCGGTCACCCTCGAACTCGGCGGCAAGAGCCCGAACATCTTCTTCGACGACATCTGGACGGTCGACGACGACCTGCGCGACAAGGCCCTGGAAGGGTTCGCCATGTTCGCCCTCAACCAGGGCGAGGTGTGCACGAGCCCGTCCCGCGCGCTGATCGAGCGCGGCCGGTACGGGGACTTCCTCGACGCGGCCGTCGCCCGCACCGAGCTGATCGTCCCGGGGCACCCGCTGGACACGGACACGATGATCGGCGCACAGGCCTCGGAAGAACAGCTGCGGAAGATCCTGTCGTACGTGGAGATCGGCCAGCGGGAGGGCGCGAAGATCCTGACCGGCGGCGAGCGCATCGACCACGGCGGCGACCTGGCCGGCGGCTACTACGTCCAACCGACGATCTTCGAGGGCGACAACCGGATGCGGATCTTCCAGGAGGAGATCTTCGGCCCGGTGGTGTCCGTGACCTCCTTCCAGGACTTCGAGGACGCCATCCGCATCGCGAACGACACCGCGTACGGCCTGGGCGCGGGCGTGTGGACCCGCGACATCAACACGGCGTACCGGGCGGGCCGCGCCATCCAGGCGGGCCGCGTCTGGACGAACTGCTACCACGCCTACCCGGCCCACGCCGCCTTCGGCGGCTACAAGCAGTCGGGCATAGGCCGCGAAACCCACAAGATGATGCTGGAGCACTACCAGCAGACCAAGAACCTCCTCGTCAGCTACTCCCCGAAGAAGCTCGGCTTCTTCTAGAGGCGTGAAGTCGATTGCCGGGAGTGGGTGTTAAGCCTCTCGGAAAAGCCCATCGAAGCCACTCCAGGTAATCAGATCGAAACCCTGGGCATTCTCCGTTTGCTTTGCGGAGGCTCGTCCGGACCAGTCACGGACCAACGGCATGTCCTTCGTGGATGGGGCAAGACAGATCCTGGGCTGCGGCCAGCCGCTCTCCAAAGTCAAGACCTCCGTTCGACGGAGGCTCGGCGGGGAGGCCTCTGGTCCGGGGCGGACGCCCTATGCGGGTGTGGACACTGTCAGGACAGGGGATCGGCAGCCGAGCATCACGGCTACTTTTTAGCTCAGGAGTCAAGGCCTGTGTCGGCCCAGAGGTGCGCCGCCATGGCTGACATCTCCCAAACCCTGGCCGGGTCTCTGACCCACCATCCCAGGGGCTCTGTTCACGAGAGCGTTCTCGTGAACAGAGCCATCCTGGTTACCGAGCTGGCCAGCCACGGCTGTCGCCGCTTTCATTTGCGTGCCAGCAAAGCGCCGGGAACCTACCTGCGTCGCCCTTTCCGCCGAGCGCGGGTAGTACGCGAAGGCTGTCGGCGGACTGCCATTGCGGATGGTTCCAGACTGGTCGGACCGGGCTGTATGCGCACGGAGACGAGGGCAGCCGCAAGCAGTCCGTTGCCGCTCGTCTCGGCGAACCGGCGGTGCACTTCTGCACGGTCCGTCATGAGCTGCCGATGCGCGACCGGGTCGCTAAGGGTTAGACCGTAGCCGTACAGCACGAGCACGCTGCCACGATCGCGCGCTACCTGCCGCCACCGACCTGATGCCGTCGCATTGGCGCGGGCAATCACGGTGCCGTCGTCGTGCTCGAGAGTCAGCCTTCGGCCCGCGATGGTGAGCGTGAGGTGCTGCGGTGAGGGGATGGTCGGCTGTGGCCCAACCAAACGACGCAGACCCTTGCCGCAAGCCCGGTGGATCTGTAGCTCGACTGTCTCACCGTTCTCGAGCAAGGTGGCGCCGAGCATCTGATCAGGCTCCAAGATGGCCAAAGCTCTCGACGCCGGCATCAGCTTCTTGATTTCCGGCAGTAGAATGTCCACGTTGGAGCGGCCAGCGAGGAACCCGTAGCCCGGGTCTGTGGACAGCGACAACACCGAATGGCAGCTGGCCTCCTCGTACACGGCACGCAGGTCCTCATCGGCCTGCAGCATCGGCGAAAATTCGGCAAGCACGGATTCGCCGGCCTCTTGCTGGTGGCGGTGTGCGGTCTCACCCGCAACGGCGGATAGCCGCGGAATCAATCCCTGGTAGATCCTCTCCCACACACTCCCGGGATCGTGCGGATCGGTGAACGTCTTGTCCCTAAGGCGGGCAAGCAGCCCAAGAGGATCCGCGTCGTCGGCGCCCTCGTGCATGGCACGCCAGCCTTCGTGGACCGCCTGCAACAAGATGAACCGTGCTTCGTCGGTACCCGTCTCGTACGCCGGATTGTCGGCGATGCAGGTCTCTTGCAGCAGGCGCCCGAGCAACTGCATCGCACGCTGCTCCCCGGTCAGCACCCATTTCCAGGCGGACTGACAGCCGACGTTGTGCACCAAGTGATGAACGGCAAACCCGTGGAGCGTGTGGGGGCCGGCATAGGGCACGAAGTCGGTGAAGGCAGCATCGGCCTCCGCCCATTTGTCCTGCAGAACCAACGCCTCGACCAACAGACGCCTCAGGTCGGCAGTGCTCGACGCCCAAGGATCAGCACATCCGACCAGGGCCTTGGTAACGGCGTGTTCGGCACGCTCGGTCTCTCCCTGCCCAATCAGGTCCTGGATAGCCAGGAGGTCCTGCACCGCCTGTTCCCTCTCGGCTGAGGGCAGACCGTCGGCCAGGACACGGTAGCCCTTCAGTAGATCCTCCAGCCTAGGGTCGGATTCTCTACGTAGTTGCATCTGCAAGATCAAGGATGCCTTACCTGGCAGGTCGGAGACGTTGTCGTGCAGGTGGCCCTCAAGCCTGCGCAGATAGCCCAGCACAGAGCCCAGATAGTCGGCCATGCGGGCAGCGCCGCCGTCCTGCTTGCGCAGATGAACGAGATGGGCGAGCGACGTACGCGCCTGGGCGGCCATTCCCTCGTCCGGGTCGCCGGCCTGTGCCAGCCATTCCAGTTCTTGCTCGAGCAGCCGCTGCGCGGACTCGTACTGGCCATGGGCGTGATGGAATGCGGCGAGGTTGCCCATGAGAAGTGCCGTGAACGTGTCTGGTGTCCCTGCCGAGCGGATGTGCCCCACGAGCGCAGTGGCGTGCTGGGCCAGCTCCCACGTCCGCTCGGCCTGGCCGGTAAGGAGGGCCCCACGCAGCCAGCGGTCCGTGTGAAAGGCAAGAGCCGACAAAGCGGCCGTGCCCTCTTCCTCGTCCATCTCCAGGTACCGGCCGATGATCTGCTGCACTACCGAGTTCATCGACACAGTGTCATCACTGCCCGGGAACGACTCGCCCCGGCTCGGCAGCGGCTCGTCCCACCGCACAAGGGAGACGTTGAGCAACTCGCGCATGACCTCCCGTACCGGTACATGGACCTCATCGAAGACCAGCCATCTGGGAGAGGGCGGCATGTTCTCGGGCTCGTAGAATGCGCATGCTGCAGCCAGATGCACTGGCACCCGACGCGGTGCGAGCCAGCACAGCGCCGCTACCGTGACCAGAGTTGCCTGCAGCAGGCCGCGGCCCTGCGCACTGATCGCCAGGCGATCCACTGTCAGCGCGACCGCTGCGGCCAGAGTCCGCGGGTACCCGGCAGGCACCGACTGCTCATCGTCGGCCGCCCGGTGAACCAAGGTCTCCGAATAGGCTGCAATCTGCTCCACGCCCACACCGCAGCTGACCAGATAGCCACTCGCCACCTCGATGGCCAACGGCCAGTACTCCAATACGTCCGCCAGCCGGGACAGCGCTGATGCGTGCTCGGCGGCCCCTTGTGCATCAACCGACAGCCGCAACTGCAGCAGCTCCAGTGCTTCCTCGCGACTCATCGGTTCTAGATCGATGCGCCCGTCCACCCTCGGCCAATGACCACCCAGCGCCGTCACGATGACCCGGCCACGTCCCTGACGGGGAATCCAGGCGCCGACAACAGACTGGCTCGCGTCGTCAAGAACCATGAGCCAACGCCCAGGCAGCGACTGCAGCTCGGCGTGAACCCGCTCACGTAACAGCCTCGGGTCGCGCACCTCCGTCTGCTCCGTCTTACCCGTTAGGTGCGCCAGGACCCTGACGAACGACGCCACCAAAGACTCTTCGGTCTCAGCATCAACCCAGAACACAGCGTCATAGCGGAAGGCCTCAGCCGCGATGTACGCGGCAGCAAGACTGGATTTCCCCAGGCCCGACAACCCTGTGATGACACACGTCAACACACCCTGCGCTGAATCCTGTCCACCCAGCAGTACCTCGCCCACCTTCTCGACAAGGTGGGCCCGGTCCACCTCCGGAACCGGAGGCACCTGCCCAAACACGATGCCCAGATCCTGCCGGCCCAAAGCCGAACGCAGTTCCTCATCACTCACCAGCACCGACCGGCGAAAAGCGCTCACATCCCACTGAGCCAGACCGGGATCAGCTGCCCGACGCATCACCTCTGCAACCAAACAGCCCAGTACAAGCCCTCCGGCCCGACCGGACAGACCCCGCCCAGCGCGCTCCCGCTCCAAACGCAGCGCACCATGGAGGTCTTCACGTAACTGCTCATCACTGCGGCCATCGAACTCAATGCCCGCACGCCCCAAGCGGTCCCAGTGCTCCTCGGACAACGCCTGACAGAGGCCCCAGGCTGCCGGAGCCCGTACCAGGAGCTCCTCAAGCCCCACCTTGAGACGCGAAACGTCCCCACCGTGGCGCTTCAGCAGCTCACCCAGACGCAGACAGCCTTCGTCCGGCACAGCGGACGTGATCAAACGGTACTGGTCGGCCTCGAAGCCGGTGACCAGGTGAACCAGCACTGACACCGCTTCGCGCGCCCTTACGGTCCGTCCCGTACCAGCACTCTTAACCTGCACCGCAAGCAGCGAGCGGCCAGAGGCGTCGACCAGATCGAAATCGACCGAATCCACATGGTGGACCGACACCGCATTCCCCGGCCCCTCAACACGACAAGCAGTCACCTCACTCTGCTGCATGCCGACCAACAAAGCTTCCACTGTGCGCAGGTACTGATACTGGAACCCACGAGCAGCAACGCGACCACCGTCGATCGCCACACAACCCCCCGGTGTCGAGACCTATTTGTGGGATTCAGCGTAGGGGCGAGGTATGACAGCCATGGACAGTCCGGCCACATGTGCGATGGCTTCCAGCCTGGAGAGGCTCAACTGCACATCGGGCGCCACCTACCGTGACAGCTCCCACGAGCCCGGAGGCATGGGACGTACCGCAGCACCCATGAGACCAGCGCGCTCTCAATCATTCCCAGAACCTCGCAGCCTCCATCCTCTTCACCCCACGAGCTCTGGGGCCGAGATCCGGACCATTTCCGCACCAGGCTTCGCCCGAGTGCCCTGCGCAGCGCCGTTTTCCCAGCTCAGCCCGGGTGTGGCTGCTGTACCACCAGCAGACCAAGAACCTCCTCGTCAGCTACTCCCCGAAGAAGCTCGGGCTCTTCTGAGCGCCTTCACCCTTGGCGGCACACAGCTGCATCGCGCCGCATGCCTCGGCGGCAAGGTCGAGCGCGGAGAGCATGAAGTGAGTCGGCTGGGGCGGTGGAACTGCCTCCGTCCCAGCCCATCAGCGGGCTCCTGCCGGCCCGATTCCTCGTCGCGATGACATCGCCAGAAGAGTCGGTGGCAGCGTCTGAGGTGCGGCGCATGTCTACCCCATCAACTGGGCTGCCCACAGACACACCCCTGTCACCGGTGTACCCCTTCAACGCGCCCGGAGAGCCGATCACTGTGGCTGGTCCAACGGCAACGATGCACCCGAACGCCCAGCCTCCCGTACACCCCGCCCCGGGCGTCGGCGCGCAGCCACGCATCGGCCACTCATCCGATGCGGGCACCGCGCCGGCGCGCATGAGGAACGCAGCGTCCCCGCAGCACACCAGCCTCCGTCTCAGCCGGTGGGCAGGCTTTCGGTCGTCGGGCGGCGGCGGACGCCGTCCGCGGTGAGCTGTACGAGTTCGCGGCGGACGCTGTCGTGGTGGGTGGGGTGGAAGCCGGGGACGGAACCGATGCGGGCGCCGGAGGTGGGGTCCCAGATCTCCAAGCCGGGTCCGCCTGCCGAGTACAGCAGGCCGTCGGCGGCGAAGAACCGGCCTTCCGGGCCTCCGAACGTCGTCGTCTCGTCGGGTCCCGAGCCGTGGACGCCGAGGTCGACCATGCGGGTGACGTCGAAGACGCGGGCGCCGGGGACCACTGCCTCGTCGTCGTCTCCGAGCCCGCCGAGGACGATCCGCGCCTCGTCCAGCCAGACCATGGGCCGGTTCCAGTGGTACTCGCAGGGAGGCAGCAGCCGGAATTCGACGGCGGGCTGCTCGCCGTGCCAGGCGGACTCCCCGTCGGCGAACCACCGGGCGAGGTCCCAGGTGACGGGCTGGCCCAGCGGGTGCCACAGCCAGGTGTCCGAAGCCAGGCGGGTGCCGCCCGGACTGAGGTGGAGCGCGCCGTGGAAGCTGTGCGCCCAGGCGGCCTCCTTCTCGGACTCCGGCATCAGGAGGACGGGCTCGCCGGTCGCCGGGTCCGTGCCCGCGATCCGGTTCCACCGGGTGCGGTGCAGGACGACGTCGCGGCCGGCGTGCTCGGTGAACAGGAGGGAGTAGGGGACGGTCTCGCTGTAGTACCCGTCGTTCTCCAGGACCGTGGTGACCCTTCCGGTGGCCAGGTCGATCACCTCGCCGGTGCGGCCGAAGTCGACGACGACGGCGGCGAACCGGCCGTTGCGGGAGGCGTGCAGCCGCAGGGCCTTGTCGTGCCCGTTCCACGGCTCCGCATCGGCCGGCACGCTGACGCCGGTGGTGGCCAGGTGCGTGCAGGAGCCCGCCTCGGCGTCCCACAGCAGGATCCGCCCGTCGGCCGCAAGCAGCAGCAGTCCCCGCTCGGTGGGAGCGAGGTCCAGGACCGTACCCGTTTCCGCGGGGAACGGGACCAGAGGTCCGGCGCCCGGGACGGGGCGGGAGGCGTCGATGGTCTCAGGGCGCCCGACGGAGTCGACGACGCTCCCGTACGAGGTGTCCGAACAGTCCTCACAGATGCGGCCTGCGGCGACCGGCCGGCCGTGCTCGGCTTCCTCGCGGCACAGGGCGCATATCCGCTGATGCTCGAGGCCGTGCCCGGTGTAATGGATGGAGAAGTCGACCTCGTCGGTCGCGGTCCGGATGTGCTCGCAGACCGGGAGGCCGTGGGCGGGGGCGTCGTGGCCGCAGGCGAGTGCCATGGTGGTGTCTCCTCGAAGTGGTGTTCCGGGCCGGTGGCCGCAGGGCCGGCCGCCGGTCGTCCCATTCCATCCGACGGCATCCTCGATTCCGGCCCGGTGCAGCGTGCGGCGGCCTGATCGGACGCCCTCCCGTGCCCGTTCGGGCACAGCCGGGCGCAGACGGGAACCGCATGCTCGGACCGGCAGTTCCCGTCGCGGCAGGCAGATGGCAAGCGGATGCCAAGCCGATGTCAGGCGGCACGGGGCAGGGTGGGAGAGACCGCGGCGGCCGTGGTGGTCTGCCGCGCAGGCCGGCCGCGCGGCCGCAACCCCTCCCGCGGGCCCCGGTTCCGGCCGTCGGCCCGGACACCAGATCGGCGGTGCACCCCCGTGCTCCTCACCCTCCCTGTCCCGGCTCCGGCCGCCTCGTCCGTTCCCGCCGACGGGGTACGAGTGGCAGTGCCTCCGCGCAGCCGCACGTCCGCGCCCGGCGGTTCCCGGCACGGCAGCCCCGGGAGCGGGCCGGTGGGCGTGTCGGTGACCGCCGAGGACGCCTTGACTGCGGAGGGCGCGCGGGCCCGGTTGCGCGACTACGCCGGGCTGCGGCCCCTGCCCGCTGCAGAGCGGCACCGGGCCGATGTGCACCTCGTCTTCGCGGACCGGTTCACCGGCGCCACCTTGGATCTCCTGCGTTCGCTGGCCGCCGGCGCGCACGATCCGGGAGCCGGCGCCGTGCTGGTGACCGGCGAGGTGCCCGACCGGTACGTCCTGCCCGCCGTGGAGTACGGGCTGCGCAGCGTGGTGGCACGCACCGCAGCGGGATTCGATCCGGTGGCGGAGGCTCTCCGGGAGACGGCCCAGGGCAACGCCGTGCTGCCGTCTGTGCTCCAAGGAACACTCATCGACCAGGTGCTCGGCCTGCGTAGCAGCGTCCTGGAACCCGCCGGGCTGACGTTCTCGGGGCTGGGGACCAGGGAGGTGGAAGTGCTGCGGCTGCTTGCGGAGGGCCTGGACACCGCGGACATCGGGCGCCGGCTGAACTACTCCGAGCGCACGATCAAGCAGGTGATCAGCGGGGTGACGGGTCGACTGGGCCTGCGCAACCGCACCCAGGCGGTGGCCTACGCTTTCCGGCACGGCGCCCTGTAACCCGGCGGCGCCCGCCGGTCGGATGCCTCGCCAGGGGTCTCCGGTCTGGCCACGGTGAGGGCCTTGTCAGCCCGCCAGCGCGCGCTCGGCCTCCTCGGCAGCGGCCTGCGTGTGCGGGGAGCCCCACGTGCGTGCGACGTCCGCAGCCTGCCGGAAGGCGTCCCTCGCGGCTGCCGTGTCGCCCAGCAGCGCGTACACCTCGCCCAGCGCGAGGGCGAGCGGGCGGGTGCAGAAGGCGGTGGTGGCGGCGGATCCGAACTGTTCCCGCAGGGGCAGGAGCAGCGGCACGAGGGCGGCCGCCGCCGCGGTGTCGTCCAGCAGGCAGGCCAGTCGGGCACGGGCGCCGAGCCGTACGCCGTAGAAGTGGTCCGGTACGGGCAGGGGTTCGAACCGGACGGCGCGCGCCTCCTCGGTACGGCCCTGGAGCGCCAGGACGAGGGCGAGTGCCTCGCCGCCGCGGGTGCCCCACGCCGCGTGCAGGGCGCGGGCCGGGGCTTCAATCTCCGCGATCCGGCCCTGGCTCAGTCTGATGGTGATGATCCCCCGGGCGTGGAGGTCGGCGGCTCGCGGCGCGTTGTGGCGTACCAGGCGTTCTCGCACCTGCTCGTACAGGTGCTCTGCTTCCGTGAAGTGGCCGCGGGCGTGGGCGAGCATGGCGAGGGTCGACAGGCTCGCTGCCTCCGCCTCGGGCATCCGGTAGCGGCGGGCCAGGGCGAGGCCCTCGTGGGCGTGGCGTTCCACCTGTTCGGCGTCGTTGCCGATCGCGGCGATCATCGCGTCTGCCTGTTCGCAGACCCACCGGTAGGCGGGCAGGTCGTGGCGCCGGGTCAGTTCGCGGAGTTCGGCGACGACGGGTGGGCAGCCGGAGGCCTGGTGTTCGTGGGGCAGCAGCTTGGTCATGGTGGTGAGCGCCGCCGCGAGCAGGGCCGGGTCGCCGGTGGAGCGCGCGAGGGCCAGTTGCCGCTCGGCGAGCCCGGCCGCCCGTTCTCCCGTGTCGTCGGGCAGCTCCTCCACCAGCGTCTGCAAGAGCCGGGCGCGGTCGGCGGGCGGCAGCCCCGGGCGGGCGGTCAGCTGCTCCAGGGTGTCGACGACGTACGTGTCGACCGTGCTCTGGCTGCGGGTCAGCCACGGTGTGGGCTCGGTCCACGCCGTGAAGGCCGCGACGGCGAGGTCTTCGCGGCCGGCGTACTGGGCGCAGTCCAGGGCCCGGCGGCGGGTGCGTGCGGCGGCGTCCCCGGAGCCGGCCCGGATCTGGGCGCGCGTGAGCGCGCCGAGCAGGCCGACGCTCCGTTCGGCCCGTGCGTCGGCCGTCTCGGGTATCAGCTCGGCCGCGTCGAGGGCCTGGCGGAGCAGGTCTGCGCTGACGTCGTGGGCGTACCGGTGCTCGGCGAGGGCGGCGGCGCGTACTGCGTGGTCCACGGCCCGGGCGGCGTGCCGGGGGTCTCCGGAGCGGGTGAAGTGCAGGGCGAGGGCGGGCAGGTCGTCCGGCCGGAGCAGGGCGAGCGCCTCGGCCACCCGGCCGTGCAGAAGGCCGCGGCGCAAGCCTGTGAGATCGCCGTACACGGTGTCGCGCAGCAGCGGGTGGGTGAAACGGACCCGCCCGGGGCCCGGTTCGGTGAGCAGGCCCGCGGTGACGCAGGCCTCCAGCGCCTCGATGACGGCGGCGGCCGGGGCGGCGGCCGAGAGCACCGCGACGTGCGTCTCGGTGCCCGCGACGGCGGCGAGCCGCAGGATGTCGGCGGCGCCGTCGGGTAGCCGGGCCAGGCGTTCGCGCACCACGTCGCGGATTCCGTCGGGCACCCCGGCCGCGTCTGCCTGGGCCTGCCCGCTCGCCAGGAGGCGGGCGCTCTCGGTGACGTAGAAGGGGTTTCCGCCGGTCCGCTCCGCAAGGGCGGTGACCACGCGGTCGTCCACGTCCGCGCCGCACACGGCCCGGACGAGCGCCGCGACCTCGGTCCTGTCCAGGCCGTCGAGGGCGACTCGGAAGGGCTCGCGGCGCGCCAGTGCGGCGAGCAGCGGGGCGAGACGGGCGTCGGCGTGGCCCGGGCGGAACGCCGCCACGACGAGGAGCGGGGCGCCGTCGATACCGGCGGCGCTGCCCAGGAGGGCCAACGTCTCCGCGTCGGCCTCGTGCAGATCGTCGATGAACACGGCGAGCGGCCGGTGCGCGGCTGCGGCCGTCAGCCACTGGTTGAAGGCGGAGTGGAGGTGGAAGCGGCCCGCGGTGGCATCGCCGGCTGCGCTGTCGGCCACCGGACTGCCGGGGGTGATCAACGCAGCGAGCGGCCCGACCGGATCCGGGGGCAGCACCGATGCCAGCCGACCCAGAGCCTGCGCCCACGCCCAGGCTGCGGGGGCACCCGCGTCGTCCGGGCAGCGCCCCTCCACGACGGTCCATCCCTGCGCCCGCAGCCCGGCGGAGAAACATTCCAGCAGAGAGGACTTGCCCGCACCCGCCTCGCCGGAGACCAGGGCGACCGCACCACCACGGAGTGCTGCGCCGGCGGCCGCGGCCAGCACACCGAGCTCGCGTTCGCGCCCCACGAAGGCCCGGCCGGCACTGCCGCGCCCTGCGGGCCGGAGCCTGCCCGGAGCCTCGGCGGGCAGGGCGTCTCCGGCGCTGCTGCGGTCCGCGGGACGCACTGCTGCGGCCGGAGGGGGTCCGTCGGAGCCGACGGGAGTACGCAGCGGAACGTCTCCGCCCGGGACCTGCGCCGCCGGCGCCCGCCGGTAGCCGACGTCCGTCAAGGGAGCCCCCGCCCCGAGGACCGCAGCCGCGGGAACCGCGGCGTGCAGGACCTCGGTCCGGCGGGTGAGGATCGCCCGCTCCAACTCCATCAGAGCCAGACCGGAGTCCAGACCGAGTTCCTCCGCGCACACGGCGGCCGCCCGGCGCAGGGCGGCCAGGGCATCTCCCTGGCGGCCGGTCGCCCACAACCCGAGGGCCAGCAGCCGCCAGCCCTCCTCACGGAGCGGATGACTGCGCACGTGGGACTCGGCAGTCGGCAGCACCTCCTGCGCGCACCCGGCTCCCAGCCCGGCCGCCATCGCCATCTCTTGAGCGGTCAGGCGGAGTTCGGTCAGGCGAGCCGTCTCGGCCACGGCCCAGGGCTCGCCGTCCCAGTCGGCGTACGCCTCGCCCCGCCACAGTCGCAGCGCGTCGTCGAGGAGCCGGACCGCCTCCGCCGGAGGTGCGCTGCGTGCGCGGTGCACGGCCGATTCGAAGGCCCAGGCGTCCACGGCGTCGTCGGGAAGGTGAAGGGCGTACCCCTGCGGGCTGCTGACGAGCAGGCTGGACGCCCCTCGCGCAGGCCGGCCGGGCTCCAGGAGCCCGCGCAGGTTGGAGACGTAGACGTGCAGGGAACTGCGCGGCTTGGCCGGCGGCCGCTCCTCCCACACCGCCGCGACGATACGGTCTACCGGCACAGCCGACCCCCGCGCTGCCAGCAGCCGCCCCAGAACGGTCCGCTGGCGCCGCCTCCCAGCCGGCACGGACTGCCCACCGACCACCAGCTCCAGCGGGCCCAGCACTTTCACACGCACCATGATCGAGCCAATGTAGCAACCAGTTGACACGAAGGGACCGACCGCAAAGCGGGTCTGTGCGTGTACCCCTGGCGCAGCCGACTGTGCTGTAGGCAGCGTTCTCTTCTCGTCGCACCTCGGCCGCGGCCGTACGGGCGCCTCGGCCACGGTCCCCGCTGCCGGTGCCCCTGACTGCAGGTAGCAGACACGGGCTGCGGCAAGGCGCCCCAGGCCGAGCTCCCCCGGTGACCAAGCACCCCCTCGGCATGGAGCCGGGACGAAGGCCATGCACACAATTTCTCTCCGGGACCTCGGGCCACCCCGCCCGCTCCCCGTCGCCCACGGAACGCCGCCAAGACCCGGACATGGCTGGACCATTGCCCATCGAGATCGTCACCGGACCGGCGGAGACCGGGTCTACCGGGCACCTGACAGCTGTCACGCCATGTGGATCAATGCTCCAGGGCCGCGGCAAGTTGTCTGCGGGAGGTGACCGCAAGCTTCCGGAAGGCTTTGGCGAGGTGGTACTCCACGGTGCTCGCGCTGATGAACAAGTTCGTGGCGATCTCCTGGTTGGTGGCACCGTCGGCGGCCATCCGTACGATCCGGGACTCCTGCGGCGTGAGCCGGTGATCCGTTCCCGCTCCCCGCGTCCGCGCCTGCTCGCCGGTGGCATGGAGTTCCAGCCGGGCGCGCTCGGCGAAGGCGCCCGCGCCCATGGAGGTGAACTGTTCGTGGGCGAGCCGCAGCCGTATCCGGGCGTCGCGCTTGCGGCGTTGTCGGCGCAGCCACTCCCCGTACAAGAGATCCGTGTGTGCTCTCTCGGTGCGCAGAGGTGTCGGTTTGAGCAGGGCGGCAGCCTCCTGGAAGAGGTCCTCCGCCCGGGTGTCCCGGGCGAGTAGGGCGCGGCTGCGGGCCAGCAGGCCGAGGGCCCAGGGGGTGCCGCTGGCGGTGGCCCGTTCGGTGAGGACGCCGAGAGCCCGCCGGGCGATCGCGTGGTCGTCGTTGCGGACAGCGGCTTCGACCAGGCCGGGCAGGCTGAGTCCGCCGCAGTGCGGCGGCGGATCGTCGAGTACGGCCTGGGCCGCGGCCTGCGCCCGTGGGTACCGGCGCAGTCCCAGCTCCAGTACGACCGATGCCGCGCGGACCAGTTGCACCTGTATCCCGCCGGGCGACTCGGGGTACAGCTCCCGCTGTGCCCGCACGGCCGACAGGGTCGCGGCCTCGTCACCGCGCCAGGCGTGCAACATGGCGTCGGTGGGGTGGGAGTACCGGGGGTCGGCACCGGTCGCGTCGGCGATGTCCTTGAATTCCGCGAAGTGCGACTCGGCAGTGCCCAGGTTGCCGCGGAAGACTTCCGAGGTGGCGTTGGCGTGGGCGCTGATCTGGAGCATGCGCAGGGCGCCGTGGCGGCGGGCGGCGTCGGCGTAGCGCCCACCGCACTCCCCGAGGGCGTCGATGTCCCACATCTCGACCGCGGCGATCATCCCGAGCAGGCTCCAGCGGGCCGCTCCACTCTCCTCCGCCCCGGGGCGTCTCATCGCCGCCAGCGCGGCCCGGAGGCTCGGCGCGGCCTGCCGGTGGCCGGCGGCGACCAGGCCTGCGTGAGCGGCAAGGAGCAGGTCCGGCACCGTGGCGTCCACGCCCGTCGCCGCCGTGGGACGGACGGAGGTCGCCAGCGCGGCGGTGGCGACCTCGAGGGCTGTCGCGTCGGATACCGTTCGGGGCACGACCATTGCGGCGTCGAAGGCTTCCAGGAAGGCGTCCCGTCCGGCCTCCGGTTCGTGCCGCGCCAGGAGGACGGCAGCGTCGAGGAGGAGGCGTACGGCTCCGTCCCGGCCCAGCATCAGGCGGGCCAGCCCGCGCAGCCGGTCGGCATGGGCGTCGAGGAGGGGAGCCGCGGGGCCCGAGGCGCGAAGAAGCCGGAGGAGTTCCTCTGTCCGGCGGGGAGCCCCGGCGGTGAGCGTGGCGGCGCATGCTTCCAGCAGCCTCGCGGTGCGCCGGGCGGGGTCCTCGGTGAGTTCCGCCGCGCGCTGGAGGAAGGAGGCCTGGGCCAGGTATCCGCCGGTCTCCCTGGCCCGTTCGGCGCACTGGTGCAGAGCGGAGGCCACGGGTTCGTCGGGGCCGTCGGTGGCGGCGGCCGTATGCCAGGCGTGCCGCTCGGGGTCGGTGTGTGCATCGGTCACGGCGGCGAGAGCGGCGTGTACCGAACGGCGTTCGGCCCGAGATGCGCCGCCGTAGACGGCCGACCGGATCAGCGGGTGGCGGAACGGGGACGTCCCCGGTATCGACGGGCGGGCCAGGAGCTCCTCCCGTTCCAGGTTCTCGAAGGCTTCGGCCGTGGCCTGGCTGTCGGCACCCAGCAGGACCCGGACGGCTCTCCTGACGAGATACCGGTCACCGGTGGCGTCGGCGGCCAGCGCGAGCAACGCTGTGCGGGACGAGGCAGGCAGGTCACCCACCTGGTGCAGGAACCGGGCCTCCAGACGGCGGCCGATGGCCGGCGGCTCGCCGAAGTCCGGCTCGGCCGGAGCGGGACCCCGGGACAGCTCGCGCAGGGCCAAGGGATTTCCCGCGGCGGCGGCGATGATCCGGTCCACCACGACCTGGTCGACCGCAGCCCCGCCCATGTGGTGCATGAGCAGGTCCAGGGCGTCGGCCTCCGGTAGCGGGCCGAGCCGGAACCCGGGAAGTCCCGCCAGGGGCGGCAAGGCGCCGGCCTCGTCGCGTACGGCGAACAGGGCGACGATGCCGTCGGCGTGGAGCCTGCGCGCCACGAAGGCGAGGACGTCGAGCGACTCGCGGTCCACCCACTGTGCGTCGTCGCAGACCAGCAGCAACGGCCGGTCACGTGCGGCCTGCGCCAGGAGCGTGAGGACAGCGAGCCCCACCAGGAACCGGTCGGGCGGCGGACCGCCGACCATGCCGAGAGCGGTTTCGAGCGCGGCACGCTGGGGTTCGGGCAGGTCCGCCCGGCGGCCGAGGAACGGCAACAGCACGCGGTGCACGGCCGCGAAGCCGAGTTCCTGCTCGGCCTCGATGCCCGCCACCTGGGTGACGCGCATGCCGGAAGCCGACGCCACCGCGTGGCCCAGCAGGACTGTCTTGCCCAGGCCGGCGTCACCCCGAAGCACGAGCGCCCCGCTCATTCCGCCGCGGGCACCGTCCAACAGCTCTTCCAGCAAAGCCAGTTCCGACCGCCTGCCTTTCAAGATCATGAAATGAAGATAGCGACATCCCGTGGAAGCGCGGGTGTCCAGGTCCGCGAACGACTGGGGGGTTTCCAGGATTCGAAGCAGCCGCCTCCCCGGCAGGCTCGCGGCATGCATGTGAACGCAGCCACCGTCGTCAGGTCCGCCGACCCCGGCCCCCGGAAGGCACAGGAACTCCAGCACCGGCCGCCCGAGCAGCGGATTGTCCCACCGAGGACGCCCTCTCCGGGATTCCGCTCCGCGTACGGGCCTCCAGCCGGCCGCACGGCGCCTTGGGCCGAGGCTGTGGGGCGCCTGTTCGGACCGGTGGACGTGCAGGTCGAAGACCCGGAGCAGGTCACCGGCGGGATTTCCATGGGCGACTGCGGGTACGTACGGACCTGCACTTTCGACGCCGCGCCGCACCGGATCCGGGTCGGCGGCAGGGCGGCGGCCCGAGGAGACGACAGGCACGTCTTCGTACTGGTCCAGGGATCGGGCACCGGGTTGCTGGCGCAGAACGGCGGACGAATGCGCCTCGCACCGGGCGACATCGCCCTCTTTTCCACCGGCGGTGGGCTCACGCTGACGTTTCCGGAGCCTTCACGGGTGCACCTGCTGAGGCTCCCGCGCCTCGTGCTCTCCGTGCCGCAGGCCGACCTGTCGACCCTGTTCGCGGCCCCGGTCCGCCCTTCGGCGGGTCTGCGAGCGGTGACTTCCCCGTTCCTGGCCGCAGTCGCCAGGGCCTCGCCGCAGTGGTCCGCCGCCGTCGGGGACCGTGTGGCAGGGCATGTCGCCGACGTGCTCGCCACGCTCATCACCGAGTCCCCGGCCGGTTCCCGGCCCGCGGACGGGAACCGGGAACCAGCCGACTCCGGCAGCCTGGCACGGGTGGGCTCGGGGCCCCCGGAAACCGGGAGACCGGAGCACGGGGGAACCGTGTATGGAACAGCGGCCCCCGGGGACCTCGCGGCACGGATCCGTGCCCACATCGCCCTGCACCTGCCGGATTCGGAGCTCTCGCCCGGTTCCATCGCCGCCGCACACCACGTCTCGGTCCGCTACGTGCACTGGCTGTTCTCGCAGGAAGGCACGACGGTCGGCAGCTGGATCAGACAGCGTCGGCTCGAGGAGGCAGCCAGGGAACTCGCCCTGCCCGGCCGGGGGGACACGGTCGCCCTTGTCGCCCAGCGCTGGGGGTTCGTCAGCGCGAGCCACTTCAGCAGGGTGTTCCGCAAGAGGTACGGCATGTCGCCGCGGGCTTGGCGCGACTCCTGCGCACCGGCTCGGGGCCCCCTGTCGGCCGCCTCCTGACAGCGCAGGCCGGGGACCCGGGTGTCGGGCCCGGCGGACGGTGCCCGCCGCCGGATGCGGATACGGATACGGATACGGATACGGCGTCAGCGTGGGCGCTTGTGGCCGTTGAGCTCGATGTAGCCCAGGTCCCTGATGAGCGCGGCGACCGTCAGGTAGTACCTGCTGTAGCCCGGGGCGCCGATGGTGATGCCTCCGCCCGTGGGATCGTTGAGCCGTTGGTACACCCAGGTGGAAAGCTGTCCCCAGCTGGTCTGGAGGGCCGCGCCGAACCGGTCGATGGGCGTCGACGTGTTGTTCCTGATGTTCTGGCGGAAGATGTCGAAGAGGTACCCGAAGCGTGCTGCTTCGGCGGTCACGCCGATGACGTCCACGAGGCAGGACCCGACGGTGTGCTGTTGCCCCGTGGCGAGCAACTGCTGTGTGTTGCCCAGGGTCAGCAGCGAGTTGTGGAGGTTCTGCGGGGTCATGCGCCGCTGGTCACGGGTGCTGCCACTGGGCAGGTTGGCGTAACTGCCGTTCCAGGGGAGGTGGTGGGCCTGGACGCCCAGGACCCGGTTGAAGGCGTCGGGGTAGCCGTCGGGGAAGACGTAGTGGCGGTTGCCGGTGCCGTTGGGCTGCCCTGGCTGGTAGAACCCGGCGAGATAGAGGGTGTTGGCCCAGTAGTAGAGGGAGACCACGTGCTGGCCGGCGTGACTCACCCGGATCTGGATCAGCTGGTTGTAGGTGGTGGTGGTCTCGTCCAGGACCTGGTAGAAGTCGTGGCCGCTGATCCGGTGCACCTGGTCGATCATGTTCCAGTAGCGGTCGTGCTGGACCCGGCCGCCGCCTTGGAGACCGGTGATGTCCCAGTCGACCACGGTGAGCGGCCGGTCGGGGTCGGCGTGAGCGGCGGGCGCGATGGCGCCCAGCATCCCGGCCGACAGGGCGAGTGCGAGGAGCAGGCCGGCGAGCCGCCGGCAGCCTCGTCTGATCAGGTCCACGTTGTCCACATTGAGCGTGTTGAGCATGCAGAACTCCATGTCGTGCAGCGAGGGCAGGCGTGTATCGGCGCCTGCGAACTGGGGACCGGGCCGCGGCTCAGACGGCCGGATCGGTGAACCGCCGGAGGAAGGCGAGAGCCGTGTCGGCGACCTCGCGCCAGCCGTGGTCGATGGTGAGGGAGTGGCCGCGCCCGGGGATCTCGGTGATCTCGGTGACGGCGTGTGCGTTGCGCGCCTGCTTCTTGTACGAGGCGTGGGCGATGGCCCAGGGGACGGTGTGGTCCTTCTCCCCGGAGATGATCAGCAGGGGGCCGCGGCCGGCTGCGGTGGTGTCCACCGCGGCTTCGGTCCACGGGTTGAGGTTGGCGGCGGCGGCCTGGAACAGGGGCTCGCCCGGGGCGGGGACGGCGAAGGTGTCGTACAGCTCGCGGGCCTCCTCCTCACTCACGGCGTTGGCGAAGGAGTACCGGAACTGCTCGTAGGTCAGCGGTACGGCCCGGTGGTAGTTGGCCGGGTTGCCCAGGACGGCACTCGCCGCGCGCAGGGAGGACAGCGGCAGGGGCAGTACTCCGCGGAAGGGGGCCGGGTCGATGGCGACGGATGCCCGGGACAGGCCGCGTCCGGCGGTGATCTGGGTGATCAGGCCGCCGAAGGAGTGGCCGATGACGACGGGTGTGCGGTCGAGCCTGCCGATGAGGTCGCAGAAGTGGTCGGCGACCTGTCCGACGCTCTTGCCCGCGAACACCTCCGGGTGGGCATGTGCCTCGCCGACCGTTGCGGGATCGTCGGGCCAGCCGGCGAGTACGGGCGCGAAGCCGGCCTCCTCGAAGAGGGCGGCCCACCGCTCCCAGCTGGTGGGCAGCAGCCACAGACCGTGGACGAAGACGACGGGGATCCGGCCGGTGGCGTTCGCGGCCTCGACCTGCGCGAGGTCGCGGGCGTACGAGGCGCTGGGCGACGGTGTGCTCATGGGAGCTCCTTTGCGGGACGGCCGGGGTCAGACGGTGCGGGCGGCGGCCCTGATCAACGAGACGACGGCATCGGGCCGGCTGTGCATCGGCAGGTGGGAGGAGGGGACTTCGGCCGTACGCGAACCCGCCCGCCGGGCCTGGAAGCGCTGGAGCTCCGGGACGATCCCCCGGTCCTGGCCGCAGATCAGCGCCCAGGAGGGCAGCGTGCGCCAGGCCGCGGCGGTACAGCGGTCGGTGAACGCGGTCGCATTCAGCGGGCGCTGTCCTGCCGCGAGAAGCCCGGTGACGGAGCGGGGGACGTCCTGGGCGAAGACGTCGTGGAAGCGGTCGGGCCGGAGGTACAGATCGGTGGCCGGGCCGCCGTCAGGGCCCGGGACGGGCACCGGGGTCAGGGCCGCCTCGAGCTGGGAGCCGGGGAATCGGCCCGCGAGCTCGCCCAGCACTTCCCCGGCGTCCGGCATGAACGCCGCGATGTAGACGAGGGCCTTGACGTTGGCGGCCGTCGCGGCGGCCTGGGTGACGACCGCCCCGCCGTAGGAGTGTCCGACGAGGACGACCGGCCCGGGGACGGCGGCGAGGCGGGCCGTGACCTGGGCCGCGTCGTGGGCCAGGCCGCGCAGCGGGTCGGGGGCGACGATCACCTGATGGCCGGATCGTTGGAGGCGCTCGGTGACGGGGTTCCAGCTGGAGGCGTCGGCGAACGCCCCGTGGACGAGGACGATGGTCGGCCGCGCACCGTTCTGCTGGGAAATGCTCGTGGTCTCTGCGGACGCGGCGGTGGAGGCCGTGCCGGCGGTCAGTCCGGCGGCGCCCGCGGCAGCAGCGGCCATGGCGGTGCGCCGGGAGAGGGCAGGGCGTGGGGTCATCGGGGGCGGGTTCCTTCGGAGGGGATCTCAGGGGCTGGCGGGGTGGAGGGTGCGGGCCGGTGCAGGAGGGCGCGGGTGGCCAGTCCGCCGGCCGCTCCCGCGGCCACGGCGGTCAGGGACCACCAGGCGGGCCAGGGCGGCAGGTCCAGGGCCCGGTCGACGGAATGACGCCCGGCCCCGGTGAGCGCCAGGGCGGCGGCAGCGGTGATGAGGACCAGCGGGTATTCGTAGCCGTCCTTCTGCACCCACAGGCCGTTGGGCCACTTCACGGTGAGCGCGACGGTCATCACCCCGACCGCCCCGGCGGCGGCGAGCGGGGTCAGGGCCCCGGCGGCGAGCAGGAGGCCGGAGCCGATCTGGGCGGCGCCCGCGGCGAGGGCGGTGAGCGCCCCGCCGCGGAAGCCGTCGCGTTGGAACTCCTCGGTTCCCCCGGCCAGCCCGCTGCCGCCCAGACGGAAGCTGACCTTCTGCACGCCGTGTCCGGCGAGCAGCAGGCCCGTCATCAGGCGGAGGATCAGCAGACCGGTGTCCATGGCGGTCGTTCCCGCCGCTCAGCCGGCCGCGTGCGGGTCGATCATGGTGTGGGCGTAGACGACGCCCAACCCGTAGGCGCCGCCGTGCTCCTTGACCACGTCGGTGGTGGCGGCGTACGTCTCGGTGCGGGCCCAGTCCCGCTGGAGCTCCAGCAGTACCTGGAGCCAGGTGACGGGCACGGCTCCGGCCGCGGTCATCCGCTGCATGGCGTGCTCGTGGGCCGCCGGGGTCACGCCGGCCGAGGCGTCGGCGACGACGTAGACCTCGTAGCCCTGGTTGAGGGCGGAGAGTGCGGGCAGGACCAGGCAGACCTCGGTCCACAGCCCGGACAGGACGATCTTGCTGCGGCCGGTGGCCTTCACGGCCTCGACCAGCGCGGTGTCCTCCCAGGCGTTCATGGAGGTGCGGTCGACTATGTCGTGCTTGGGGAAGACCTCGCGCAGCTGCGGCAGGATCGGCCCGGAGAACGACTCGGCCGCGACGGTGGACAGCACGACGGGGACGTCGAAGATCTTGGCGGCCTTGGCCAGGCCCACGGTGGCGTTGATGACCGCGACCCGGTCGGTGCTGCCGGCGCCGAAGAACATCTGCGGCTGGTGGTCGACGAAGAGCATCATCGCGTTGTCGGGGGTGAGCAGGTCCGGGCTCGGGGCAGCGTGGACGGCATCGAGGTCGAGTGCGAAGTCGGTCATGGGGAGATTCCTTCCAGTGGTGATCGACACAGGGGTGCCGAAGAGAGGGCGAAACGGGGGATTCGGGGGTGTCTTCGGGTCAGAGCGCGAAGCAGGGGTCGAAGGCCTGCGGGGGCTGTTCGGGGGCGAATCCGCGGGCGACGCGCCACTGGCGGTGCCGCTCGGATTCGGCGGCGGCCTCCGCCAGCAGGTCGGCCTGGCGGGCACCGGTTGCCGACGGCGCCGGAGCGGCCTGGTAGCCGCCGTAGTGGGCGACCGGGCTCCAGGCGGGGCTGACGGGCGGCAGCGCCTCGTCCAGGCCCTCGTAGGTGTCGGCGGCGTACACGATGCGCCCGCCGGTCACCGTCAGGACGGACTCGATGTACGGGATGTCCCCGGCCGGGACGGTGAGGTAGTCGTGCGACAGGACGGCGAAGTCCGCGAACCGGCCCTCTGCGAGGACCCCCTTGTCCGCCTCCTCCCCGGTGAGCCGCGCCCCGCCCACCGTGTACAGCTCCAGGGCCTGTTCACGGGAGACGAGTTGCTCGGCGGGGCGGAGTGGCAGGTTGCCGACGGTCCGGCCGGTGACCAGCCAGTGCAGTGCCACCCACGGGTTGTAGGAGGAGACGCGGGTGGCGTCGGTGCCGGCGGCGAGGGGTATGCCGGCGCGCAGCATGTCCGCGATCGGTGGGGCCGCTGCGGCGGCCTGCGCTCCGTACCGTTCGGCGAAGGCGCGGCCCTGGAAGGACATCCGGTTCTGGACCGAGATGCCGCCGCCGAGGGCGGCGATCCTCTCCAGGCTGTGCGGCGAGACGGTCTCGGCATGGTCGAACAGCCAGCGCCGGCCCGCCGGGAACAAGCCCTCGGCGGCGAGCTTCTCGAAGACGGCCAGGTCCCGGCGGATGGTCTCGTCGTAGGTGGCGTGCAGCCGGAAGCCCCAGCCCTGCTCCGTCAGCAGCCGCACCGCCTGCTCGAACTCGCCCTCGTAGCCGTCCGTGAGCTCCGGCCGAGGTTCGGAGAAGTTCTCGAAGTCGGCGGCCGCCCAGGTCAGGTTCTCCCCAGCACCGTTGAGGCGCAGCCAGGCGTCCCCGTCGCCGGGGCGGACGGTCTCGGTCCAGCGGCGCAGGTCGGCCAGCTCCTGACCGGCGGTCTGCGGGAAGAGGTGGTAGCCGATGCGCACGCTGAGCTCGCCGGCCCGGGCCAGGTCGGTGACGGTGGCGTAGTTCTCGGGGAAGTTCTGGAATCCGCCTGCCGCGTCCACGGCGGAGGTGAGGCCGAACCGGTTCAGCTCCCGCAGGAAGTGCCGGGTGGAGACCTTCTTGTCGCTCTCGTCGAGGGTCGGCGCCTTGGCCAGCGTGGAGTAAAGGACAAGAGCGCTGGGCGCAGCGAGGAGCAGTCCGTTGGGGTGGCCTTCGCGGTCCCGGACGATCTGCCCGCCCGTGGGGTCGGGGGTGTCCCGGGTGAATCCGGCGGCCCGTACGGCGGCGCGGTTGAGGATCGCGGACTGGTAGAGGTGCAGCACGAAGACGGGGGTGTCCGGTGCCGCGGCGGTCAGTTCGGCCGGCGTCGGCATCCGGCGCTCGGCGAACTGGTCCGCCGTCCAACCGCCCACGACCCGGATCCACTGGCCCCGCGGGGTCCGCCCGGCCTGCTCGCGGAGCATGGCCAGCGCCTGGCGCAGCGACGGCACGCCGTCCCAGCGCAGCTCCAGTACGTAGTTCAGGCCGCCACGGATGACGTGGAGGTGGGAGTCGTTGAGCCCAGGGACGATCCTGCGGCCGAGCGCGTCCACGACCCGGGTGCCGGGCCCGACGGATCCGGCGATGTCGCTGTCGTCGCCCAGGGCTGTGATCCGGCCGCCGCGCACGGCGAGCGCCGTCGCGGCCGCCCGGGCCGGGTCCTGTGTGTGTATCTTGCCGTTGCGCAGGACGAGGTCGGCGTAACCCCCGTCCGGTGAACCGTGGACGGGTGTGATCCCGCCGACGGGCATGCTGGTCATGGTGCTCGCTTTCGATGCGTCACGACGTCGGAGGTCGAAGAGCCGGGGCGTACGGGGCCGGGTGCGAGTGGCCTGACGGCCAGGTCAGAGGGTGCGCCGTACGCCGGCCTGGCGTTCGAGGTTGCGGAGCTGGACGGACAGGTCGCCCTCGACGGCGTGGTGGGCCGGGCCGCTGCGGCCGATCGGCAGGACCTCCTCGCCGCGCATGTCTTCCAGCATCAGCGCGAACGCGGTGTACAGGGCGATGGCTGCGAGGAGCAGACCCAGCACCCCGGAGACGGTGCCGAGCCAGGCGACGCCGGTGAGATGGGCGAGCGCCGCCACGGTGAAACGGGGCACGGCCGTACACAGCACGAGCCACAGGGCCCGCTTGCGGCCGGCCACCGAAGCCATCAGCACGGCGAACAGCGCGAACACGGCGTTGAGTACGCCCAGGACGCGGGTCCCGCCCGGCGGGTCCAGCACCAGGGTCAGCGAGGATGCCAGCCACAGGCCGGAGAAACAGGCCATCAGCGTGGCCGCCACCACGTCGCGGGCGCCGAACGCGAACCAGCTCACCAGGAGTTGCAGGACGACCGCGGGCAGGACTGCCAGGCCCACCGCGCGGCGGGCCCCGTCCTCGAAGACGCCCAGCTGGAAGCAGCCGACGATCACCGAGGCGATGGCCACGGTGTAGAAGCCGAGCGGCATCGGGGAGGCGATCGGTCGCAGGTTGATCCGCGTCATCCCGCGCAGGTCGGGCTCGAAGCGCCGGCCGCCGCCGAGCGGATCGTCTCCGGCGGCCGACTGCGCCGTCGGTTCAGGCATCGGCCAGGGCTCGTCGCAGCGTGCCGATGGCGAGGTCGATGGCCGACTGGGCGGCGTGGGTGCCGCGCAGGGCGTTGAGCATCACGAAGTCGTGGATGATGCCCTGGTAGCGGACGGCGGTGACGGGTACTCCGGCGGCGCGGAGCTTGTTGGCGTAGGCCTCGCCCTCGTCGCGCAGGACATCGGCCTCGGCGGTGATGACCAGGGCCGGGGGCAGACCGGCCAGCTGCTCGGTGCCGGCGCGCAGCGGGGAGGCGGTGACCTGGGCCCGCTCGGTCTCGTCGGGCGTGTACTGGTCCCAGAACCACTGCATGCCGTCGCGGCGCAGGAAGTAGCCTTCCGCGAACTGGTGGTAGGAGCCGGTGTCGAAGGAGGCGTCGGTGACCGGGTAGAACAGCACCTGCTGGGCCAGCGGCAGGCCGCCGCGCTCCTTGGCCATCAGGGTCAGTGCCGCGCTCATGTTCCCGCCGACCGAGTCACCGGCCACCGCGATCCGGGAGGCGTCCAGATCGTGGGCGGCGCCGTCGGTGACGACCCAGCGACCCACGGTCCAGTTCTGCTCGATCGCCACCGGGTAGCGGTGCTCGGGGGACAGGTCGTACTCGGGGAACACCACGGCCGCCCCGGCCCCGACGGCGAGTTCACGTACCAGGCGGTCGTGGGTGTGGGCGTTTCCGAACACCCAGCCCGCGCCGTGGATGTACACGATGACCGGGAGCCGTCCGGCGGCCCCGGCCGGGCGCACGATGCGGGCCCGGACCTCACCGGTGGGGCCACCGGGTACGGTCACCCACTCCTCGTCGACGACGAGCAGGTCGGCCGGGCCGGACTGCACCTCGTCGACGGCCTTGCGGCCCTCGGCCGGCGGGATCTCGAAGAGGAACGGCGGCTTGGCCGTCGCCCGGGCGAACTCGGCCGCGGCCGGCTCCAGGACCGGGACGACGGGCGTGAACGGATTCTGGTCGGTCATGATCCGGCCTCTCACTCGCAACGGGCGCGCCTCGGCGGCGAGGGATCCGCCGGACACGGCTCCCGCACCGGAACTGCCGGAGCCGCTTCGAAAGTTAGGCGCAATCGAGCGGGGCGGGTCGCCCCTGGGTGCACGG
Source organism: Streptomyces sp. NPDC127106 (assembly GCF_042677605.1). NCBI lineage: Bacteria > Bacillati > Actinomycetota > Actinomycetes > Kitasatosporales > Streptomycetaceae > Streptomyces > Streptomyces sp. NPDC127106. The sequence continues at coordinate 292,225 of NZ_JBHXTC010000002.1, forward strand.
ATCTGGCCCCTGCGTGCAGAGCCTGACCGGACCCGTCCGCACCTCCCCCACACTGATGCCGAGGGCACTCAACGGACCTGACGGAGGTGGGACTTCGTGTTGCTCCTGGATCTGGACACGTATGCGCCAGAGGAACGAGTGGACGCGTTCCACCACGCGATGAACGATGCCTCGGTACCGAACGACGTTGTCCATGAATCACCCGAAACGGGGGTACGCGCCCGGTTCGAGACCTGGCGGGTGGGCTCGCTGGACCTGTTCGACGTCCGCAGCACGGGGTTCGAGGTCCGGCGGACCGCCCGGCACGTGCGAGAGCACCGCGACCGCCCCGTAGTCTCCGTCTCGCTCCAGACCGCAGGCATCCACCGAGCGGAGAACGCGGGCGAGCGGTACGTCCTGGGCGCGGACGACATCGGCGTCTTCCACGAGCTCACCCCACGCCGCTACGGCTGGTCCGGCGAGGGCTCCTCCTGGGCCGTCACCATCGACATGGAGCACCTCGGGGTACCGGTGGACACCGTCGCCAGGGCATCCGTGCGACTGCGGACCAGCCCGCTGCACGACCTGGTCCTGGCACACCTGCGCACACTCCGGCGAGACCCCGGGCGGTTGGAGAAGGACCCGGGCGCAGCCGCACTCGGCAACGCTACCACCGACCTGGTCCGGGCCCTCCTGACATCGGCGGCCCACGATGAGGACGACCGGCGTGTCCGCTCCGTCATGGACGACTGCCTGGCCAGCAGGATCATGGCCTACACCCGTCGCCATCTGAGCGACCCGGAACTCACACCGGAGCGCATTGCGCGCGAGCACGCGATCTCCAGGCGCCAGCTGTACGCGGTCCTGTGCCGAGCCGGCATCAGGCTCGAACAGTGGGTCATATCCGAGCGCCTCGAGGCGGCCTGCCGCCTGCTGGCCTCTCCTCAGCACGGCAGCCTCCCCGTGTCGGCGGTGGCCGCGCGCTGTGGATTCACCAGCCCCAGCCACTTCACCCGTCGGTTCCGGGCCGCGTACGGCGTCACACCGCGTGAATGGCGACGCCATCGAACGGGGGAGGCCTCACGCGCCGTACCCGAGGACCGGCCTTGACCGACAGTCGGCGATGCCTGCCCGACGAGTGGGTGCGGCCCCGGACCGTGCCCGCCCACGCGGCCCCGGCAACGCGCCGGTGACCGCGTCAACTCCTCTTGGCGGTGAGCCCGTCGTACAGGAGGTCGAGGAGACGTTCAGCCTGATCTCGCTGGTCAGGCTTGGTACAGGTCAGGGCGATGCCGGTGAGGGCGACGAGGGCGTCGGCGGCGCTCACGTCCGACCGCACGGCGCCGGTCGCGACGCCCGCTTCGAGCAGGGACGCGAGGGCGCCCTGGATCCGTTCGCGGCTCTCGGCGTAGGGATTGACTCCGGCGTCCACCACGGCCCGCAAGGCTTCCGCCATGCCCAGTTTGGCAGTCGTGTAGTCGATGAAGCGTGCCATCCAGGTGCGCAGGGCAGTGTGCGGCGGCAGGGCTCCCAGCAGCTCGGGCACCGCTTCGCACAGCTTGGCCAGCTCGTTGCGGTAGGCCGCCTCGATCAGCGCCTCCCTGGTGGGGAAGTTTCGGTAGAGGGTGCCGGCACCGACGCCGGCCTCCTTCGCGATGCGTTCCCTGTGCGCGCCCAGCCCCTGCTCGGCGAAGACGCGCACCGCCGCTTCGAGAAGCTTCTCCCGGTTGCGCTGCGCGTCGGCGCGCAGCGGCCGTCCCGTCTCCCTGGTCATCGACGCCTGCTCCCATCCGGCCCGAGGTTGCCAACCGGAGGAGCCTCCACTTACAGTCGAACAAGCGGAGGCACCTCCACTTCCACTGTAGGTCACGACCTGCCGTTCCTGGACCCTCCGTGTCTGCTCAGGCCACCGGCCACGGCGGGACCGCGGACCGAACACCACACCCCACCGTGCCGCGCACCCTGCACACAGGCCGTCGACGTACCCCAAGGAGCACGAGCATGCCTCTCCCCCTCGAAGACAGGGTCGCCGTCATCACCGGCGCGGCGAACGGTGTCGGCCTCGGCATCGCCCAGGAGTTCGCCGAAAACGGCGCCCAGGTCGTCATCACGGACCTGCGTCAGGCCGACCTCGACGCCGCCGTCGCCCACATCGGCGGCGCATGCACCGGGATCGTCGCCGACGTGACCAGCCTGGCGAGCATGGAGTCGATGTACGCCCAGGTGAAGGCCCGCCACGGGCGGGTCGACGCGGTCGTCGCCAACGCCGGCATCGGCGCGCACGCACCGCTCGGCGCGATCACGGAAGAGCAGTTCGACCGCACGTTCGGTGTCAACGCCAAGGGCGTCCTGTTCACCGTGCAGCCGGCGCTGCCGCTGATGTCCGCCGGCAGCACCGTCGTCATCATCGGCTCGACGGCCTCCATCGAGCCGCCGCGCGGCATGGGCCTCTATGGAGGCTCCAAGGCCGCCGTGCGCGCCTTCATCCGGTCCTGGATCCAGGACGTCAAGGGATCGGGTATCCGGATGAACGTGCTCAGCCCGGGCGCGGTCGACACCGAGTCCCTGCGGCGGGCACTGGGCATGGCCCAAGGAGCCGACGAGGTCGAAGCCGCCGTCGAGCGTATGGGCGAGGGGAACCCCACCGGCCGGATCGCCGATCCCCGCGAGATCGGCAAGGCTGCGGTGTTCCTCTCCAGCGACGCCTCCGGCTTCGTGACCGGTGTCGAACTCTTCGTGGACGGCGGTATGGCCCAGGTGTGACCGGCGGGCCGCGTGGGTGGGAGACCCGCCTCGTGGACACCTCAGCGGGGGGGCTGCGGGCCCCGCCCGACACCCTCCGTACCACCGTCGACGTCGACGTCGACGAAGCCCCTGCTCGGGATCGTGAGCGGCGTGGTCATCGCCGTGTGGGCACCCGGGGCCGGCCGGCCACCCCGAGGTACCGGTGTCTCCGGCTGTCGGCCGAGAGGCCCTCAGCAACCCGGTCGCAGGACGGCTCGGCCGGTCACGGGTAGCGCTTCGGTTCGCCGGGGCGCTCGAAGTAGAACCCGCGCGGCCCGTGGGGTTCCGGTTCCGCGGCACCGTCGCACAGGCAGGGCTGGCCCCTGCCCTCGACCAGACCGCTGCCGTCGAGGAGGGGTTTCCCGTCGAAGCGCCGCCCGACGGAGCCGAACAGGTGCGTCCCGCGGCCGAGTCGCATCAGGCCCGTGACGACGTGCCGCGGCGGGACCGGCAGTCCGCCCGCCACGAGGGGGACGAGCAGGAAGAGGTTCCGCTTGTTCCGTGCGCTCGGGCCGGTCCACAGCGCCACGATCACTGCGGCACCGTCCGGGTCGGGAACACATCCGCGGACGTAGTACGGCCTGGCGATGGGGGTTTCGGTGTACTGCCAGAGGGCTGCGGCCACGGCGCTCTGCGCGCGGGAGAGACAGCTCTCGGAGCAGGTCAGTTGACCCATGACGGGCACTTCTGCACCCCCCGGCAGTAGGCCGTGATGACTCCGACCTTCCCCTTCGCGCCGGGCGCTTCGTACCTGCCGTCATCGGTGGTCTTGGCGTAGCGGACCTTGACCACGAAATCGATCTGTCGGCCGTCCTTGATGGCCGAGCCCCAGTACTCAAGGTTCCGCTGCTGGTCGGACCGCTTGTCGGGCCTGCCGTTGAGCGCGGCATTGATGAGCCTGCAGCTGGTGATGCCGTGCGGACGGGAGAAGTGCTGCCATCCGAGCTCGGCGTTTCCCGTCCGCGTGGGGATGCGGCGGTTGTCCCAATCCGTCTGAACGCACCTCTCCGTGGTGTCCCAGGATTCCTGCGGGGCACCAGCCGGAGCAGCGCCCAGGAGAGCCGCGACAGCGGGCAGAACGGCCATCCGCCGTAAAGGAACAGTGATCATCCACCAAGGTTCCCGGCCTCCTCGTCTGCTCGTACATGGGCGGCATGCACATTCACCCGGATGCCGGATCGAGCCCCTGCGTCCGGCCACCCTGACCGGGACCGCGCCGCCCCTCGGCGTCGAGGGCCCCGTCAGGTCGTCGCCGGCGCGGACTCGATACACCACGGCTCGATCCCGGCCCCGCCGGTCCGCCCGACGGCCGTTCGCCGCAGGAGAGGGAACTCGTCCCGCACCACGCGCGACTACCTCGCCAGGGCCCGGGGGGTGGGGTCCTCGCTCGCACTCGTCGAATCAGGGAATGTCGATGGTCGAAGAACAACGGTCCGCGGCCCGGGTGTACAGCGGTTCGGCCAGGTGGGCGCCGCCGCCGGCGCTGACGGGGTTCGTCCTGCTGCTCGTGACGGTGTTCGTCGTCTCGTTCGGTGTCGGACGGGCCGCCGGTCCCGTCGCACCCGGTATGCACTCCAACAGCAACGGCTCCGGTTCCCGTGGTGATTCCGCTCCGCACGGTGCCGGCGGCACGGGCGGAGCGCACCCGGGCGGCACGCGATGACGGCAGAAGCGGCCAGCATCGCGCTGGTGAGCACCGATCTGGCCGTCGGCGGTATGACCTGCGCGGCCTGCGTGAACCGGGTGGAGAAGCGGCTGGCCAAACTCGACGGCGTGACGGCCACCGTCAACCTCGCCACCGGCAAGGCCCGGGTGCAACACCCACCGCACGTCGCGGTAGGGGACCTGGTGGCCGCCGTGGAGGGCGCCGGCTACACGGCCGAGCCGGTGGCACCGACCGTGTCGCCGCAGGCCGCCAGCGTCCCGGCGCCGCCGTCGGCGCAGGACGGTGCCGGCGCGGATCGCGAACGGCTGCTGATCACCACCCTGCTGTGCCTGCCGGTCCTCGTGCTGTCGATGGTGCCCGCCCTGCAGTTCCGCTACTGGCAGTGGCTGTGCCTCGTCCTCGCCGGGCCGGTGGTCGTCTGGAGCGCGTGGCCGTTCCACCTGCGGGCGGCGCGTGGGTTGCGGCACTCGGCGGCCACCATGGACACCCTGGTCTCCCTCGGCGTCCTCGCTTCGTTCTCCTGGTCCTTGTACGCGCTGTTCCTCGGCGGTGCCGGCGAGCCGGACATGCGGATGCCGTTCACCCTCCTCCCCTCGGCGGGAGAGGACGTCGCACACGTCTATCTGGAGGCGGCGGTCGGAGTTCCCCTGTTCGTCCTGGCCGGCCGCCACCTGGAGACGCGCGCCCGGCGCGGGACCGGTGCGGCCCTGCGGTCCCTGGCGGGCCTGGCCGTCAAAGACGTGACGGTATGGGAGGACGGTCGCGAGCAGCGGATGCCGATCGGGCAGCTGCGCCTGGGGCAGGAGTTCATCGTCCGGCCCGGGGAGCGGGTCGCCACGGACGGGGTGGTGGTCTCCGGGAGTTCCGCCCTCGACCTCTCCCTCGTCACGGGAGAGAGCGACCCGGTGGAGGTCGGTCCGGGCCGACCGGTGGTGGGCGCCGCCGTGAACGCCTGCGGACTGCTCCGCGTACGGGCCACCGCTGTCGGCTCGGACACGCAACTGGCCCGGATCACCCGGATGGTCGCCGAAGCCCAGGCGGGGAAGGCCCGCGCGCAGCGGCTCGCCGACAAGGTCGCGGGCGTCTTCGTTCCGGTCGTGCTGACGCTGGCCGTCACGGTGCTCGGCTTCTGGCTCGGCGCCGGGGCCGACCCGCAGGCCGCCGTGACAGCGGCCGTGGCGATCCTCGTCGTCGCCTGCCCGTGCGCCCTGGGACTGGCTACCCCCACCGCACTCATGGCGGCCACCGGCCGGGGTGCGCAACTCGGCGTCCTGGTCAGCGGGCCGCAGGCGCTGGAGGCACTGCGTCATATCGACGCCATCGTCCTGGACAAGACCGGCACGCTCACCTCGGGGCACATGTCGGTCGTGCAGGTCACGGCAGTCGACGGCGGCATCGGGCGGGACGCGGTGATCCGGTCGGCCGGGGCGGTGGAGCAGGGGTCGGAGCACCCGCTGGGCCGCGCGCTCGTCTCCTACGCCCGACGCGTGCTCCCCGAGGGGCCGTTGCCTGAGGTCGTCGACTTCGCGGCCACTGCCGGAAGCGGCGTCACGGGGGTGGTCGAAGGCCGCCGGGTGGAGGTACGTGCTCTCGGCGACGGCCTGCCCGACGCGCTGGCGCAGGCGCTGGCCGAGGCGGAGGCCGCCGCGCTCACGCCGGTCCTGGTCCGGGTGGACGGTGTCGACGAAGCGCTCATCGCGCTGGGGGACGCGCTACGGCCCGGAAGCTACCGGGCCGTGGACCGGCTGCGGCGGCTGGGGCTGGAACCGGTCCTGGCCACCGGCGACCGCGACGCCACCGCGCAGGCCGTCGCCGGGGAGCTCGGCATCACCGAGGTTCACTCCCGCTGCACACCGCAGGACAAGGCGGCGCTGGTCCGGGAGTTGAAGGGGCGGGGCCGCCGGGTGGCCGTGATCGGGGACGGGGTCAACGACGCGGCGGCACTGGCGGCGGCCGACCTCGGCATTGCGATGGGCAGTGGGACGGATGTGGCCATCGGGGCCGCTGACGTGACGCTCGTGCGCGGTGACATCGAGGCGGTCGCCGACTCCGTCCGCCTTGCCCGGCGCACGCTGGCGACGATCCGCCTCAACCTGGTCTGGGCGTTCGGCTACAACGTCATGACCGTACCGCTGGCGGCCGTGGGGTGGCTGAACCCGATGGTCGCCGCAGCGGCCATGTCCGCCAGCTCGGTCCTCGTCGTGGCCAACAGCCTGCGCCTGCGCACCTGGCAGCCCTTCCCGAAGCGCTCCGCGGCATCCTCCCGAAAGGCCTCCCGGCGATGACCGATTCCCTCCGGACGACGACAGAAGGCCCGGGGCTGCGCCGTCGGCGCTGGCGCGACGGGCTGCTCGCCGCGGTCGTTCCCGTCGTGGCCTGCCTGACGGCACTGGTCGGCCTGACGGCGTGGACGAAGGCGGGGGCGGCCGGCAGCCCGGCACGCATCGAAGTCGGTGTCGGGCGGGTCTTCCTGCCCTACGCCGACAAGGAGCGGACCGCCGCCTTCTTCACGATCAGCAACACCGGCGGATCGGACGACCAACTGGTGTCCGTCACGTCTCCGGCTCTCGACGACGTGATGCTCAGTCGGCACGAGCGGGTGCGTGAGGGTGCCGACGCGATGGGCATGGTCCCGTCCGTGGACGTCCCGGCAGGAGGCCGCTTGACCATGACGCCGAGCTCCGTCGACGTGATGGCGACGGTGAAGGTCCGGTGGAAGGAGGGCGACCCCGTCCCCTTCGTCCTGCACTTCCGGCGCAGCGGGCCCGTGGACGCGGTGGCGTTCGTGGTGCGGCCGGGCAGCTGAACAGGGCGGCCCGGCCGGCACCAGCGCATCACGCGACGGCGACAGCGACAGCGACAGCGACAGCGACGGAGTCCAGTTGCTTCCTCTGGTCGGGACGTCACGGAAACCAGAACGGGTCTCGATACGACTACGTGAGGGAGCTCACCGGACCACGTGTCCGGCCCATCACCATCCGCACCGGGAAGTGACGCAATGACGGAGCAGAAGTACCAGGTGACCGGCATGTCCTGTGGCCACTGTGCCGACCACGTCACGAAGGAGGTGTCCGCGGTTCCCGGGGTGAGTCGCGTCGTCGTGGACCTCGCGGCGAATGCCGTCACGGTCACGGGCGCGCCCCTCGACGACAGGCTGGTTCGAGCGGCGATCGCCGAAGCGGGCTACGGCGTCACCGACGCTCCTTGATCTCGCAGGGGACGGTTCCCGTCGATCGGCCGACTCCGGGAACCCGGCGGACCCGTCGTCCGACTACTGCGGCGTGGGCGACGGTGGGACATCCTCTCGCGCCCAGCCGCTACGTAAGGATTGAGGTAGGTGTGATGGGCGGGCTGGACGTACGCATGCGCCAGGTGGCCTGCCGGCACGGCCGGGTCGAGGCGGTCGCCGATGTCGATCTGGAGATCGCGGCCGGCGAGCGCGTGGCGCTAACCGGGACCAACGGTTCGGGCAAGACGACGCTCCTGCGTGCCGTGCTGGGTCTCCACCGGCAGGTGTCGGGGTCGATCACGGTCGGGGGACGGGGCACCGGGTCGCCGGCGGAGTGGGCGTGGCGGCGACGGGCGTGTGCCTGGATCCCGCAGAAGCCCGCGGCGGGCCGGTTCCCGCTGCTGGGCTCCGAGTTGCTGGCCAGCAGCACCGCTCCCGCGGATGCCGCCGAGGCGGCGGACCGGCTCGGTGTCGCGGAGTTGGCCGAGCGCCCTCTGCACACCCTGTCGGGCGGCCAGTTGCAGCGCATGTACCTGGCTCGGGCGATGGGATGCGTGGCCGCCGGGGCGCAGGTGCTGTTGGCGGACGAGCCGACGGCCGCGCTCGACTTCGGCGGGCAGGAGGAGGCCGCGGACGTCCTCACCTCCCTGCCGGTGACGCTGGTGGTGGTGACGCACGACCGGAGCCTGGCGGAGCGCTGTGACCGGGTGCTGGAGATGGCGGCGGGCCGGCTGCGGGAGGTGCGGTGACCCTCGCGACCGCCGACCTCGGCGCTCTCCTGCAGCTCGTCCCCGTACAGCGGGCGGGGATCGCCCTGCTGCTCGCGGCGGTCGGGCTGCCCGTGATCGGGGTGGTCATCGTCGGGCTCGACATCATGCCGGTGCGGTTCGCGATGATGCACGTCGCGTTGCTGGGCATCGCGGTCGGTCTGCTGACCGGTCTCGACCCCATGCTGTGCGCGCTGGTCGCGTGCGCCCTCGCCGGAGCGGGCGTGGCCCCGCTCGCCCGGACCCCGGACGGCCTGTCCGGCGCGATGGGCCTGCTGATGAGCCTGGCGATCGCCGCGGCGCTGCTCCTCATGGCGGTGTCGGGGGTCAACGCATCCGGTGCCTTCGCACTGCTGTGGGGGTCGATCCTGTCCGTGGGCACGCCGGATCTGATCGTCCTCGGCGTGCTGGCCGTCGCCGTACCGGTCCTGTTCTGGTGGCGGCGGCGCGAGATCGGCCTCCTGCTGTACGACCGTGAGCTCGCCCAGTGCTCGGGCGTGCCGGTGCGGGCGCTGACCGCCGTCCTCCTCGTCCTGGTGGCTGTCGCGGTCGCCGGGGCGATCAAGCTGACCGGCGCGTTGCTGGTCGACGCCCTGACCCTGCTGCCCGCGCTCGCGGCTCGCCGCCTGGGCAGCTCCTTGAAGTCGATCACGCTGTGGGCCATCGGCATCGGCGTCGTCGTCAACCTGACGGGGTTCCTCCTGGCCCTGTGGCTGGACTGGCCGCCCGGCCCGGTCCTCGTCCTGACGGCGGGGGCCCTCGTCCTCGCCGTGCATTTCATACCCGAACGGAGAATCAGCTCATGGCGCGCACCCGCGTCCGTATCCCTGCCCTCGTCGCACTGAGCGCGGCGCTCCTCCTGACCGCGGCGTGCGGCAGCGACCCCGCTTCCGACGCCGCCGCACCGGCCAAGGGCAGCGGCGAGGCGAAGAAGGACAAGCCCGTGGTGGTCGTGACCACCACATGGGAGGGCGCTTTCGCCAAGGCCGCCGGCGCGGAGGACGTGAAGGTGATCGTCCCGCAGTCGGTGCACCACGCCCCCGACTACGACCCGAAGCCCTCCGACCTCGCCGCCGTGGCGAAGGCCGACTTCGTGCTCTACGCGCCCTTCGAGCCGTACGCGGCGAAGATCAAGGAAGCGGCGGGCTCCAAGGCGAAGCTGGTCGAGGTCAACCTCGACAACGACCCCGACAAGGTCAAGGCCGAGGTCGACAAGCTGGGCGCGCTCTTCGGCACGGCGGACGCCGCCACCCAGTGGAAGGCCGGCTTCGACACCGAGTGCGCGAAGCTGAACAAGGACGTCCAGGCGTCCTGGCCCGGCGGCAAGAGCCCCTCCGTCGTCACCCAGGTCTTCACCGCCTGGGCCGCGAAGCTCGCGGGAGCCACCCCCGTGGGCACCTACGGACCCGAAGCCGTCACCCCGGCCCAGCTCGCCGACCTTTCCGCGAAGAAGCCGGCCCTCGTCCTGGACAACGCCCACATGTCCACCGGTACGGTCCTGCCCGACTCCGGGGCCAAGCAGGTCAAGATCGTCAACTACCCCGGCGTAGACCTCGACCTGCTTCCCGTCTACCGCAACGCGGCAGCCGAGCTGAAGAAGGCCATGGCTTCGTGATCCGGACGGCGCGGAGCGCGCCGTGACCGCTTCCGTCCCGGGACAGGGCGCACCCCTGTCCCGGACGTGGGCCCGGGCAGCGCAGAGCTGCCCGGGCCCACGTGTCATCCGGCCTGTGCCAGCGGGGCCGGGCCCGTGTGGCGGCGCCCGTCCGGCTCGGACAGGCGGCGGTGCCCGTCCGGCTCGGACAGGCGCTCGCGCAGGGCGGCGCGGTCGGGCTTGCCCGCCGGGGTCAGCGGGAGTTCGGCCAGCAGCAGCAGGTGCTCGGGGTGCTTGCGCTGCTCCAGGCCGCGGGCGGTCAGATGGGCGCCGAGCCCTCCCAGTACGGGGGCCTCGGCCGTGCGGGGCACGATGCAGGCGGCCAGCCGCTCCCCCATGACCGAGTCGGGTACGCCCACGCACACCACGTCACGGACCAACGGGTGGGAGGCCAGCTCGCGCTCCACCTCGGCCGGGCTGATGTTGGCGCCGCCCCGGATCACGATGTCCTTGAGCCGTCCGACGACGTGCAGGGTGCCGCCGTCGTCGAGGAAGCCGAGGTCGCCGGTGCGGACCCAGCCGTCGGGGGTGCGGTAGCGGGCGTCGAGGTGCGGGGAGGCGACGTAACACAGCGGGGTCATCGGGCCGCGCGAGATGATCTCCCCGATGGTGCCGTCGGGCAGCGGTTCGTGGGTGTCCGGGTCGGCGATGCGGATCTCCGCGACGCGGGGGTCGGGGTGACCCGCGACCACGCCCGTGCTGTCGGTGGGCGGGACCTGGTGGGCGAGGCCGGTGTGGCAGTTGACGCCGTCGGCGGATCCGTAGAGGTTGACGACGGGGCTGCCGAAGGCGCGGGCGGCGTCCTTGGCGGTCGTCTCGTCGAGGGGTGATCCGCCGAGGACCAGGGCGGTCGGGGCGGGCAGTGCGCCGCCGTCGGCGTCGAGCCGGTCGAGCATCATCCGGATCATGGTCGGCACGCCGAGGATGTGGGTCGGCTCGTGCTCGCGTACGGCCGCCAGGGCGGCTTCGGGGGTGAAGTGGTCGAGCAGGACCAGGGTGCCGCCGTGCCGGGCCAGCGTCACCGCGGTGCCGTTGGAGCCGAAGGCGGAGGCGAGCGGGACGAGGAACAGGCAGCGCGGAGGCGTTCCGTCCGGCATGAGGGAGGCGAGGAAGTTGCCGCGGCCGCCGGCGAGGGCGTTGTGGGAGTAGGCGATCATCTTCGGTTCGGCCTCGGACCCGGAGGAGACCAGGATGCGGGCCGCGCTGTCGGGATCCGGCCGGGCCGGGGTGAACGCCGTCGCGTCCGAGCGCAGCAGCTGCGAGAAGGCGACCGTCCCTGCAGGGGCCGCTCCGGGGCCGGCGGCGATCACGTGCCGCAGCGCGGGCTGCGAGGGGGCCAGGGTGAGCAGGTCGGCTGCGTGGTGCGACCCGCGGTGTTCGGTCGCGGCGATGACGGCGACGGCTTCGGCGCGGCGCAGCAGGCACTCGGCCTCCAGGACGCCCCGGCCGACGGGGAAGGGCAGGGCGATCGCGCCGAGGGCCGCGATGGCCAGGTCGGCGATGACGGCGTTGCGGTTGTTGGGGAGCTGTACGCCGACCACGTCGCCCGGGCCTATCCCCAGGTCGCGCAGGCCGGCGGCCAGACATCGCACCTTGCGGTCCAGGGCGGTGTAACAGAGCTTGCCCTTGTCGTCGAGGACGGCGGTCGCGTGCAGGTTCGCGATCTGGCGTGCCCGGAAGAGGCTGTAGAGGTCGAGGTCGGGGCAGGTGCCGTCGACCGCCCAGGAACGGCGGAGTTCGGCGGGCAGCAGGTCGTGCAGGGCGACGGTCATCTGAAGCTCCAGGGGTCGGGAACGGCAGGGGCACCGTGCGCGTCACGGCTGATCGAGCCGGCGAAGCGCGCGTCGTGGTGGAGGTCGGCCAGGTCGCTGGTGACGGCGGTGGCGGTCAGGCCGTGGCCGGCCAGCAGGGACAGGGCGTCGGGGGTGGTGAGTTCGCCCAGGTCGTAGGCGGCGGCTGCGGCTGCGCACGCGTCGGAGGGGGCGATCCATCCGTCCGCCGTGGGCAGCGGGCGGCGGAATCCGGCGGGCCGCCGCGGGTTCTCACCGCGGGCAGCACGGCGCAGGGCGGGTGCGGTCAGGGTGTCGGCCGCGCCGAGGAGGGAGGAGTCGACGCGCACGCCGTGCCCGGTGCGCTCCCGCAGCAGGAGCCCCGCGAGCACGGCTTCGGCGCCGGTCAGCCCGCCCAGCACGTCGAGCAGGGTCATCAGGGACGGGGCGGGCGGTTCGCCTTCGGGACGTACGGCCTCACCGACGCCGGTACGGGCCTGGACCATGAAGTCCGTGCCCATGGGGGCGTCGGGCAGCCGGTCGGCCCAGCCGCTCGTGTACGCGTAGACCAGGCCCGGGTGCACGGCGGCGAGGTCGTCGGCGTCAAGGCCGAGTTCTGCGGCCTTGCCCGGGGCCCAGTTGTGCAGGAAGACATCGGCTTCGGCGGCCATCTCCCGCAGGCGACGCCGGTCGGCCTCCGCCTTGATGTCGATCTCCACCGCCTTCTTGCCCCGGTTGAGGGCGAGCCAGCGGGCCGAGATGCCCGAGCAGGCCGGGGGCATCCCGCGCAGCGGGTCCCCGCCCGGCGGCTCGATCCGTATGACCTCGGCTCCGAGCAGTCCCAGCAGGTGCGCGGCGAGCGGGGCCTGGATGCGGCGGCCCGCCTCCAGCACGGTGATGCCGGCCAGCGGCCGGCCGGCGGCCGGAGCGGCTACGGCGGACTTGGCACCGGGCTGGAGCTTGGCACCGGGCTGGAGCAGACTCAGGGACCAGGGCGCGGCGCCGTCGTGTTCGGCGGCCCGCTCGGCGAGCGTGCGCAGGACGCACACCTGCGCGCCGGAGAGGGCGGCGGCCTGCCGGATCCGATCCAGGGGGTGGGCCCGGGTGACCTCGTGCAGAGCTGCGGGGAAGGGGGAGCAGGCGGTGGCGTACCGGAACTGGAAGGGCCGCCAGCCGGCCCGCATCGCGGCGGCGGGCGCTTCGAGGGCCTTCCAGAATGCGGCCCAGGCCCCGGGGTCGAGGGTCTCCAGTTCGAAGAGGGTGCCCTCGGCGGAGGTGAAGGGCGGGCCGCCGGGTGCGAGGTCCGCCGCTTCGCCCTCGTCGGCGCCGGCGGCGGCGAGGTACTGGGAGACGGCGAGCAGCCCGGCTCGGTCCGCGCTCGTGGTGACCTGCTGCGGCTCGATGCCCCGGGCCGACCCGATCAGGGTGGCGAGGAGTGCCTGGACGGTGAGGACGGCGGTGGCGGTGGCCGTGTAGTCGGCGGCCAGGCCGCGCGGGCCGCCGTCGCGCCGGCCGTGGACGGCCATGACGCCGGTGGCGGCCTGCACGGTGGCCTCGTCGACGAGGCCGGCCTCCGGGCCGCCCCAGCCGGTGGTCGCGTGGACCGGCTCGAATCCTGCTCCTGTGATCATGACGTGTCCGGTGGCCGCGTCGTCCTGCCCGACGGGCTCGCCCTGTGCGCCGAGCAGCCGGAGGCGGTCCGCCAACTCGCTCGTGATCTGCGGCGGCCCCGAGGTGTCGAAGCGCAGTGTGTCGAGCGGCCGGACCGTCTGCGTGGTTGCTGGTGACGCCATGCCTCTCCTCTCCTGGCGCGGCGGTGGCCGCGCCGGGACGTTTCCGGATCCTCGGGAACCCGGCAGCATGCGCACCCGACCAGTTCCACGGACAGACAGTCGGACAACCGTTCCCACGGGTTCCCGGAAATCTGGAGGAAAGCAGTGGCAGAGTCAGGCGCAGCCCACACCGCGCACGCCCAACGTGACCGGCACGTGGCCGAGTTGCGCAATCGGGTCGCTCAGTTCGTCCGGGCCGAGGTGATCCCGTACGAGCCGGTGCTGGACGCGGGAGGCCCTGCGGCGGCGGCCGCCCTGGGCGAGCTGCGGGACCGGGCCCGGAAGGGGGGCCTGTGGGCCCTGCCGCTCCCGGTGGAACTGGGCGGCGGGGGCCTTGCCTTGGGGGCGTATGCCGCACTGGCCGAGGCCGAGGGCGTCAGCGATCACGGACCCGTTGCTCTCGGCTCCGCTCCTCTCCTCGACGTCACGATGCTCGCGCGCCACGGCGGGAGCCGGATCCGTGAGGAGTACCTCACGGGCCTGGTCGCCGGAGAGATCCGCAGCTGCTACGCGATGACCGAGCCCGGTGCGCCCGGCACGGACCCCTTCCAGACCGCTACCCGGGCCGAACGTCGGGCGGACGGCAGCTGGATCGTCACCGGCCGCAAGTGGTTCACCTCGGGAGCCGCGACCGCCGACCTGGTCACCGTGCTGGCCCGCACCACAGGCGCCACCGGGGACCGCGAGGGGCTGTCCCTGCTCCTGATACCGACGGGTTCCCCCGGCTTCCGCGTCGTCCGTGAACTCCCGGTGTTCGGTGCGGCCGGCCAGTACGAGATAGAGCTCGACCGGGTGCCGGTGCCGGCCGACCACCTGGTCGGCGAGCCGGGCCGGGCACTCGCCGTCGCCGGGGAGCGGCTGCAGTTGGGCCGGACGTTGCGCTGCCTGCGCTGGCTCGGCCAGGCGCAGCGCGCCTTCGACCTCATGTGCGAGCGCGCCGCCACCCGGAGCGGATCCCGCGGACCGCTCGGCGACCACCAGCTGGTCCAGCAGCACGTCTTCGAAGCCCTGCTCGCCCTGCGCACCACTCGCCCCCTGGTCCACGAGGCGGTGGCCCTCATCGACGCCGGGCAGGACGCCCATGTCGAGGTCGGGCTCGCCAAGGTCGCCGCGGCGCGGATGCTCCAGCAGGTCACCGACTCCGCCATCCAGGTCCACGGCGCCGCCGGACTCGGCCCGGACACCCCGCTTCCCGCGCTGTTCCGCAGCGGACGTGCCGCCCGCATCCTCGACGGCCCGGATGAACTGCACATCACCTCCGTGGCCCGCCGGGTCCTTCGCGGCCACGGCGCGCAGCCTGTTTCGTCTCTCCCCGGCGCAGCAGTCGCTGCTTCCTCCGCCGGCACAACCATCTCCTCCTGAGGTTCGCCGCAACTGCCTGATGCGAAGTCAGTCGGTCGAGCACTGCGACCAGTTCCCCCGTCCCGATATGGCCCGCACCACATCGCCCGCGTCCGGAGCAGGAAACCGGACGGGAACCACTCACACCATCCGCACCCCGGTGCAACGCGCTCGACGAGGGTGCGAGGATGAGCCCGCAATGACACCAGGCCACTGTTCCCGAGCCGTACGGGCTGCGACGTTCGCAGCCCTGTGCGTGCTGCTCGCGGCCACCGGCCACGTGCTCATGTCGGGAACGCCCGTAGCCGGCTGGGCCATGGCTGCCGCGCTCGTCGGCACGTCCGCCCTCGCCTGGTCCCTGGCCGGCACCGAGCGCGGGCTCCTCGCCGTCACCACGGTGGCGATCGCCGTCCAGGCCGCACTGCACGCGGGGTTCTCCCTGGTCCAGTCCCTCGGCCAACCGCTCCGGTCCGGCCGGTCCTTCGCGCAGGAGTGGGCCCAGTACCTGACGTGCGGGGACACTGAACTGTCCGCGTCCGAAGCCGCGCGCCTGGTCGACGACGCCGGCCTCGGCGCCAAGGTGCAGCAGCCGCCCCCCGGAACCACGGAAGTGGCGGATGCAGGGGCACACGCCCCCCACGCCCTCCACGGCATGGTCGACGCCGCGGCGGGTACGCCCGTGCCGGACGCGCACGCCATGGCCGGCATGTCGATGTCACCGTCCGGCATGCTGGCGGCGCACCTGCTGGCCGCCGTCATCGCCGGACTCTGGCTCGCCTACGGAGAACAGGCCGCCTTCCGGCTCCTGCGCACCTTCGCGGCATGGCTCTGGACGCCGCTGCGGCTGCTCCTGGCCCCGACGCGGGTGCCGCACCGGCCACCGCTGCACGCTCGCCGCGAGCGCCACAGCAGCCCGCTGCGGCAGCTCTTCCTGATCAACGTCATCACCTCACGGGGTCCGCCGGCGGGAACCGCTGTCATCTGACAGCCGGCTCCCCGAGCACGCGCGGGCGATCCCCGCCGAGCCTCGGGCATCGGCCATGCCCTCCGGCAGGCCGTACACCCCACCGGCCCGCCGACTGCGACGCCGGGCACCACACGCGTAAGGACCTTGTGGCGATGACCCCTGCCCCGAGCACCCGCCAGGATCCCGCCGAGCCGAAGACGGCCAGGCACACCCCCAGTAGCGACGAGGCCGTGACACGACTCGCGCTCGCCGCACGTGACGGCGACCCCGAGAAGGCCGACCGGTTCGTGCGCTCCCTCCAACGCGACGTCTGGCGGTACGTCGCGTTCCTCAGCGCCGACCCCCAGGCGGCCGACGACCTCACCCAGGACGTCTTCGTACGGGCCCTCCAGGCGCTGCCCCGGTTCGAGGGCCGCTCCTCCGCCCGCACCTGGCTGCTGTCCATTGCCCGCCGCACCGTCGTGGACAGCCTCCGCCGCTCCGCCGCCCGGCCACGCCTGGCGGACCGCCACGACTGGCAGACCGCCGCCGAACAAGCACAGCCCCAGGGGCTCCCCGGGTTCGAGGACGGCATCGCCCTCGCCGAACTCCTGGCGACGATTCCGGAAGAACGCCGCGAGGCCTTCATCCTCACCCAACTGCTGGGGCTGCCCTACGTCGAGGCGGCCGACGCCATCGGATGCCCCATCGGTACGGTGCGCTCCCGCGTCGCCCGCGCCCGGTCCTCGCTCATGGCGCTCCTCACGGACATCGAGGTGCCCACCGCAGAACAGGACCGTCCCGTACCGCAGCGGCGCCGCGCTGCCGTGCCGGCAGCTCCCGCCCTCCGGGCCGTGGCACTGCTCGCCTGAACCAGGAGGTGAGGGATGCGGGCGGGGCACGGCGTGCGCGTGCCCCGCCCCGTCCACCACACCCCTTCGGTCCGCTGGCATGCGGTGCCGCCCCCGGGCGTGTCTTCGTCACGGGTAGGCTGTGAGCGCAGCTGGTTCGCCCCGTCCGCCAGGCGGGATGCGTCGTAAGAGGGAACCCGGTGGGAATCCGGGACTGCCCCGCAGCGGTGAGCGGGAACGACCGCCGTCATACGCACTGGGACCGGAACCGGTCCTGGGAAGCGACGGCCAGTAGGGGCCCGCCGGGAAACCGGCAGGCGTGCCCGCGAGTCCGAAGACCTGCCCGTTGCCCGCATGCCGAAGGCGCATGCGGGGTCCCGGAGGACGATCTCCAGGGCCTTTCTGCCGCGACTCGCGAAGGAGAGTTGACGTGGCCGACCAGACTGCCACCGCCGTGGGGTGCACCGCCAAGGGCCCCGGCGATTCCCGGGTGACGCTCGCCCACATCATGAGCGAGCACGACACCAACCTGTACGGAACCATCCACGGCGGCGTGGTGATGAAGCTCATCGACGACGCGGCCGCTGCCGCAGCCGGGCGTCATGCCGACGGCCCCGCCGTCACCGTGGCCGTGGACCGGATGGCCTTCCTGGCGCCGGTGCGCGCCGGTGACCTGCTCAGTGTCGACGCCGAGCTGGAACGCGCCGGCCGGACCTCGATGTCGGTCGGCGTACGCGTCCGCGCCGAACGCTGGAACGCGTCGGGCCCCGCTGCCGAAGTGGCGACCGCGAGAATGACCTTCGTCGCGATAGACGCGGACGGCAGGCCGCGGCCCGTCCCGGCCCTCGACATCCCCCACCCGATCCCCTCGTAGGCCGCGTCGCACCGGAGCCGGTGAGAACGCCCCGCGCCTCCAAGGGCATCGCCGTCGCGCGGGGACGCCGTCCCGCTGTCCAGCAGCCCGTTGGGCGATCCAGCGTGCAGCAGCGGTCGCAGTGGGGTGTACCGGGGCTGGCTGGACTCCCACGCACCGGGCCGCACACCCTCGCTCGCCCCGTGCCTTCGACGAGGTGTGAAGAACATCCGATCCATCTGCGGTGAGAGGACCACCCATGCCCCGCAACCATCCGAAGTCCGTGCTGTCCGCCTTCGCCGTGGCCTTGCTGATATCCGGCTGCGGAGGCGGTACCGCGCCCTCCGCCACCTCGTCGGCGGGTGCGCCCGCCCAAGGGTTTCCGGTCACGATCGACAACTGCGGGGTGAAGAGCACCTATCAGCGACCGCCGCGGCGCGCCGTCTCGCTGAACCAGCACGCGACCGAGGTCCTGCTGTCGCTCGGCCTGGAGAAGTCGATGGTGGGCACGGGCTATCTCGACGACCGGATCCTCCCCGAGTACCAGGCCGCCTACGACAGCGTGAAGGTCGTCTCCAAGGAGTACCCCTCCTTCGAAGTCCTCCTGGAGGCCGAGCCCGACTTCGTCTACGGCGGGTGGGCCTCCACCTTCGACGAGAAGGAAGGACGCAGCCGGGCCGCCTTCACCAAGGCCGGGATCAACACGTACCTCAACACCGAGGAGTGCCCCACCGGCCCGGTGACCGTGGCCTCCATGGACGAGGAGATCCGCACCCTCGCCAAGATCTTCGGTGTGCCCGAGCGGGCGGAGGAGCGGCTGGGGAAGCTGCACGCCACCCTCGACACGGTCGAAACCCAGCTCACCGGTGTCACCCCGGTCAAGCTGTTCGTCTACGACAGCGGCGACAAGACGGCGTTCACCGCCGGTGGCAAAGGCATCGGCAACGAGATGATCCGGCGGGCCGGCGGCGTGAACCTCTTCGCCGACCTCGACAAGGCCTTCGGCGACGTCTCGTTCGAGCAGGTCGCGCAGCGCTCCCCCGAGGCCATCGTCATCTACGACTACGGCGACCAGTCCGTCGAGGACAAGAAGAAGTTCCTGCTGGCCAACCCGGCGCTCAAGGACGTGCCAGCGATCAGGAACCAGCGGTTCGCGGTCCTGCCGCTGTCCTCCACCGTGCTCGGCGTCCGGATGCCGTCGGCCGTGGAGTCGCTGGCGAAGCAGCTGCACCCGGGCCGCGTCCGGTGACCGGGGTGAAGGCCCCGGCGGCCGAGGAGGCCGGCCCTCGCGAGGAGAGCCGGCCCGTCCCCGCGCGTCGCCGCCGGACCCCGTACGGCCTGGTGCTGACGTTCTGCGGCGTTCTGGTGGTCTGCGCCGCGACGGCCGGGATCGCAGCGGGATCGATCAGCGTCCCGGCCGACCAGGTGTGGGGCATCCTGCTGCACCGCGTGCACCCGGCGCTCGCCGAGCCGACGTGGACCCCGGTGCGCGAGACGATCGTCGTCGACGTACGTCTGCCCCGCGTACTGCTGGCCGGCGTGGTGGGTGCGGGTCTGTCGGTGGCCGGGATGGCGCTCCAGGCCCTGGTGCGCAACCCGCTGGCCGACCCGATGCTGCTCGGGGTGTCCTCGGGTGCGTCGGTCGGCGCGGTGCTCGTCCTGGTCCTGAACCTGACCGTGTTCGGGCTGTTCACCCTGCCGGTGGCCGCGTTCTGCGGCGCCCTGGCCGCCTTGGTCGCCGTCTATTTCCTCGCCCGCTCCGGTGGGCGGATGACGACGGTACGGCTGGTCCTGGCGGGTGTGGCCACGGCGGAGGTGCTGTCTGCGCTGGCGAGCTTCCTGATCGTCACCTCGAACGATCCGCACAAGACGCAGTCCGCGCTGCGCTGGATGCTCGGCGGACTGGCCGGCACCACCTGGACCACGGTGTGGATCCCCGTCGGCGCGGTCCTGCTCGGTACGGCCGTCCTCCTCGGCGTCTGCCGTCCCCTCAACCTCCTGCTCGCCGGCGAGGAAGCCGCAGCGGCTCTCGGTCTGGACGTCCACCGCTTCCGCGGCGCCCTGTTCACCTTGGTGGCCCTGATGATCGGTACGATCGTCGCGGTCAGCGGGCAGATCGGATTCGTCGGACTGATCATGCCGCACGTGGTGCGGCTGCTCGTGGGCGCCGACCACCGCCGCGCCCTGCCCGCTGCAGCCCTCCTCGGAGCGGCATTCCTGATCAGCGCCGATCTTGCCGCGCGCACGCTCATGAGCCCCGAAGAGATACCGGTCGGCATCCTCACCGCCCTGGTCGGCGGCCCGTTCTTCCTCTGGCTGATGCGACGAAAGGCCGCTCGGTGACCAACCCGTCCACCGGTGAACCCGGTCGTCTCGACGCCCAGGGCGTCAGCGTCGTCGTGAACGGCAAGGTCCTGGTCGACCAGGCGTCACTGCACGTGGCGCCCGGCGAGGTGGTGGGCCTGGTCGGCCCCAACGGCGCCGGCAAGTCCACCCTGCTGCGCACCTTCTACCGAGCGCTGCGCCCCACCACAGGCCGGATCCTGCTCGACGGGGAGGACGTGTGGCGGTTGCCCGGCAAGCGGGTCGCCCAGCGCCTCGCGGCCGTACTGCAGGAAACGTCTGGGGACTTCGCACTGACCGTGTACGACGTGGTCGCCATGGGCCGCACCCCGCACAAGCGGGCCTTCGCGGGCGATGACGCGGACGACCGGGACGTCATCACGCGGTCGCTGGCGGAACTCCACGTCGAAGCCCTCGCCCACGCTCCGTTCGACCGGCTCTCGGGTGGGGAGAAACAGCGGGTCCTGATCGCCCGCGCCGTGGCACAGCGCACGGGGACCATGGTCCTGGACGAACCGACGAACCACCTGGACCTGCGCCACCAGCTCGACGCCCTCAGGCTCGTCCGCCGGCTCGGCGTCACCGCCGTCGTCGCCCTCCACGACCTGAACCTCGCCGCGGCCTTCTGCGACCGGATCTGCGTCATGGCCGGCGGTCGGATCGTCGCCACCGGCAAGCCCGAGGAGGTCCTCACCGGGCCCCTCCTGTCCGAGGTGTACGAAGTCGAAGCCGAGGTCATCGAGCATCCGCGCACGGGAGTGCCCTTCGTCAGCGTCCTGCCCGGTCACGAACGGCCGACCGGCGAAGCACGGGAGGCTGGAGAACAGGCCGTTCGCAAGAGCTGAGGGAACGCGGCCGGGTCCCGCGGCTCCCCGTCGCGAGCAGCCTGGTCCTCGACCCCCTCCCGTTCTCCTGACCAACTCCGGACACGAGAAGTCATCGCATGCGTCTCGGGCTCGCCCTGGGCTGACGGCGGAGAACCCGTCGAAGAGATCCTCCCCGTCGTGGAGGAGTACGGCCCCGACGCCGTGAGCATCCTCGGCTACCTCGCCGCGACCACCGAGCACGTCGAGCTCGGCACCGCGATCATGCAGATCGGTACGGGCGAGCGGCACCCGGGCCCACACCCCGCCGGAGATGTGGGCCCGGGGACGCTCGCCGGAGATGCGGGTGCTACCAGGAGGACTTGGTGACTCCGGGCAGGAAGCCGGCGTGTGCCTGCTCACGCATGCGGACGCGCGAGAGCCCGAACTTCCGCAGGTGCCCGCGGGGGCGGCCGTCCACGCTGTCCCGGTTGCGGACCCGGGTGGCGCTCGCGTTGCGGGGCTGCTTGCGCAGCTCCGCCAGCGCCGCGCGCCGCTCGGCCTCCGTCGAGGAAGGCCGCCGGAGGACCTCCTTCAGCTCGGCGCGCCTCGCGGCGTACCGCTCGACGACCGCCTTGCGCTTCTCGTTCTGCGCGATCTTGCTCTTCTTGGCCATCAGACCTTCACCCCCCGGGCGCGGATCCGGGCCACCGCGGCCTCGATGCCGATGGCGTCGACGGTCTTGATCGCCTTCGCGCTCAGGGTCAGGCGGACGTGGCGCCCCTCGCTCGGCAGCCAGTAGCGCTTGCGCTGGATGTTGGGGTCGAAGCGGCGGGAGGTGCGCCGGTGGGAGTGGGAGATGTTGTGGCCGAAGCCCGGCTGGGCGCCGGTCAGCTGGCAGTGGGCGGACAAGGGTGCTACCTGCCCCTCTCTGGACGGGAGTGGTTATTGGAAACGATTTCCATTCCCGTATAGTACTGGCATGGCTCGCAACGAAGTACGCCCGATCGTCAAACTCCGCTCCACGGCCGGCACCGGCTACACGTACGTCACCCGCAAGAACCGGCGGAACGACCCGGACCGCATGGTGCTGCGCAAGTTCGACCCGGTGCTGCGCCGGCACGTCGACTTCCGCGAAGAGCGCTGACCCCCGCACCTCCTCCTGCCTGAAGGACGCCCTCATGAAGCCCGGAATCCATCCCGCGTACGGCCCCGTCGTCTTCCGTGACAAGGCCGCCGACTTCGCCTTCCTCACCCGCTCGACCGCCACCAGCGAGAAGACGGTGGAGTGGGAGGACGGCAACACCTACCCCGTCATCGACGTGGAGATCTCCTCGCAGAGCCACCCCTTCTACACCGGCACCGCCCGCGTCCTGGACACCGCCGGTCGTGTGGAGCGCTTCCAGCGCCGTTACGGGAGCACGGCATGACCCTGCCCGTCGTCATCGTCGGCGGGCTCCACTCGGACGCCCGCAAGGAGGTCGTGGAGCGGCTGCTGCACGACCTCCCCGGCAGCGTCGCCCTCCACCACGACTTGGCCACAGCAGCGGCGGGCACGGTCCTGCGCACGGTGCGTGACGCCTCGGGCGAGCTGTCCCGGGGCGAGACGCCCCTCGTCAACGACTGCGCCTGCTGCGCGCTGCGCGAGGACCTGCTCCCCGAGCTGGAACGACTGGCCGACAGCGGCCAGACCCGGTTGGCCGTCGTCGAACTGTGGGACTCCGTAGAGCCCAAATCCATGGCCGAGGTCATCGCCGCGCACGGCGCCGGTGCACTCGATCTCACGGGTGTGATCACCGCGGTGGACCCGGCGCTCGTCCTGCCGTACCTCGTCAACGGCGACGACCTGGCCGACGCAGGCCTCGCAGCGGCGGCCACCGACCAGCGCACGGTCGGAGACACCTGGGCGCGGCAGCTCGAGTACGCGCCCGTACTCGCCCTCGTCGACAGCGCGGAAGCCGACGCCGAGGACCACGCCCTGCTGGCCCAGCTCCACCCGACCGCCCGGCAGGTGTCCGCCACGTCCGGCGAGCTCGCCCGTTCCGTCCTCGCCGGGTTCGACGTGGAAGCGGCGGCCGCCGCCCAGCACCCGGCCTGCGCCCTGCTCCCGCAGGAGGCGGAGGCCGCGGGAGTCACCACCTTCGTCTGGCACCGCCGCCGCCCCTTCCACCCCGAGCGCCTCTACCACGCGCTCGAAGACCTGTGCTGCGCGGCCGCCCGTAGCCGTGGCCGGTTCTGGCTCGCCGACCGCCCCGACACCCTGCTGGCCTGGGACGCAGCGGGCGGCGCCCTGTGCGTGGAGAACGCCGGGCCCTGGCTGGCGTCCCTGCCGGACGCCGCCTGGGAACTGGTCCCGCCCATGCGCCGGGCGGCCGCCTCGCTCGACTGGCATCCCGAGCACGGCGACTGCTGCCAGCACCTGGTCTTCACCTCGCCCGGCCTCGACCGCCACGGCCTGGAACAGCTCCTGGAGTCCTGCCTCCTCAGCGACGCCGAATACGCGGCGGGGCCCGAGGCCTGGAGGTCCCTTCCCGCCGCCTTCGACTCCCTGCTCGACCCCGTTTCCTGACGAACCGACGACCTCAAGGAACCCGCATGGCCCGCCGCCAGAACCCCCGCAAGCCACTCACGTCCCGCCCCAACCCGCTGGACGCAGCGAAGATCACCTACATCGACTACAAGGACACCGACCTGCTGCGGAAGTTCGTCTCCGACCGGGGGAAGATCCGCAGCCGGCGCGTCACCCGCGTCACCGCCCAGCAGCAGCGACAGCTCGCCGCCGCCATCAAGAACGCCCGCGAGATGGCCCTGCTCCCGTACGGCACCCGATAGGTCCCGGCGGAAACCCGCCGACGGCACCACCGATTTCCTGCCGCCACCAGCCCGGCAGCGCCCCGTCAACGACAACACCCCGACTCACCCAGGAGAACCCCGTGGCCGTCCCCAAGCGGAAGATGTCCCGTAGCAACACCCGCCACCGCCGCGCCCAGTGGAAGGCCACCACGCCGCAGCTCGTCCCGATCACGGTCGACGGCTCCGTGTACCAGGTGCCGCAGCGCCTGGTGAAGGCGTACGAGCGCGGCTTGCTCCGTCCCGAGGGCTGAACCGCTCATGACGACGTACGACCGACTGCCGGTGACCGTCCTGTCCGGGTTCCTCGGCGCGGGAAAGACCACCCTGCTCAACCACGTCCTCGGAAACCGCGAGGGGCTGCGGGTAGCGGTGATCGTCAACGACATGAGCGAGGTCAACATCGACGCCGCGCTCGTCCGCGGCGGCGAGGCCGCCCTGTCGCGCACCGAGGAACGCCTGGTCGAGATGACCAACGGGTGCATCTGCTGCACCCTGCGCGACGACCTGCTCGAAGAGGTGGACCGGCTCGCCCGCGAGGGACGCTTCGACTACCTGCTCGTCGAGTCCAGCGGCATCTCGGAACCCATGCCCGTCGCCGCGACGTTCTCCTTCCCCCGCGACGACGGCGCCACCCTCGGCGATCTCGCCCGCCTCGACACCATGGTCACCGTGGTCGACGCGGCGAACTTCCTGCCGGAACTCGCGGGTGGCGACGAACTCGCCGCGCGCGGGCTCGACCAGTACGAGGACGACGAACGCACCGTCAGCGACCTCCTCGTGGACCAGATCGAGTTCGCGGACGTCATCGTTCTCAACAAGCTCGACCTGGTCGGAGCGAATCAGGCCGCCCGGCTGCGCGCCGCCCTGACCCGCCTCAACCCCGAGGCCCGGATCGTCCCCGCCGTCCGTGGACGGGTGGCGCTCCAGCAGGTGCTGGGCACCGGTCTGTTCGACGTCGAGCGGGCCCAGCAGGCCCCCGGCTGGGTCAAGGAGCTGAACGGAGACCACGTTCCGGAAACGGAGGAGTACGGCATCTCCTCCCTCGTCTTCCGCTCCGACCGCCCCTTCCACCCCGGCCGCCTGTGGGCCTTCGTCACCGAGGGCCTCGACAGCGGCACCTTCGGCCACGTCCTGCGCTCCAAGGGCTTCTTCCGGCTCGCCAGTCGCCCCCGGGTGACCGGCCTGTGGTCACAGGCCGGCGCGGTGGCCCGCTTCGAACCCTCGGGCGTCCTCGGCGCGGACACCGCGCAGGGCCAGGAACTCGTCTTCATCGGCACCGGCCTGCGCCCCGACGCCCTCCGCGCAGCCCTCGAAGCCTGCCTGCTCGACCCGGGCGAGCCCGTCCCCACCGAGGACGACTTCCCGGCGTGGGAGACGTACGGAATGGAAGACGCCTGCGAACACGAACACTCCGCCCCAGAGGCGGCCTGAAACTCCGGGCCGGGATGGGGGTCCCCCCTGCTCGAGCGAAGCCGAGAGCAGGGGGGAGGTCGCAGCCACGGCACTGCCCAGCCCGGTGCCGTGGCCGTGGTCGTCCCCGGTCGGGTGGCTGTGCGATCGATTCGCTGGTGGGCCGGGCCGGCACGACCCGAGGAGCGGGGGGTGGGCCCGGAGTGCGGACCGGCGGGTCCATAGGGTGGCCCCATGTCTGCCACGTTGAGTTCCACGAAAGCCGCTGCCGCGCTGCGCACAGCGGCTCGCGTGTCCGCCGAGTCGTTGCTGGTCCTGCTGATAGCCGGGGTGGCCCTGTGGATCGTGGGTCGCATGTGGTCGGTCGTCTGGCCGCTCATCGTCGGACTGCTCCTCACGACCCTGACCTGGCCGCTGACTCGCTTCCTGCGGCGGCACGGCTGGCCTCCCGCCGTGGCGGCAGGGGTCGTCACGGTCTCGTTCATGCTGGTCGTCGCCGGCATCGTCGCGCTCATCGCGGTGCCGGTCGCATCCCAGTCCGGGGAGCTTTCCAAGGGCGTGGTCGAGGGAATCCAGCGACTGCGTGAGTGGGCGGCCGGGCCGCCGCTGAACATCGGCGACGACGAGATCTCCGGCGCTCTCGACACGGCGATGGCCCGCGTCCAGGACAGCATCGGCAGCATGGTCACCGCGGTCGCGACCGGCGTGGGCACCGTGTTCAACGGCGTGGTCACGGCCTTCCTCGCCCTCTTCCTGATGTTCTTCTTCCTGAAGGACGGCACCCGGTTCGTGCCGTGGCTCAGCCGCCAGCTCCCCGGGCGACTCGCCGTCGACGTCCCGATCGTGGCGGAGCGGAGCTGGGACACCCTGGGGGCGTTCGTGCGCAGCCAGGCCTTCGTCGGCCTCCTCGACGCCGTGTTCATCGGCCTGGGTCTGTGGATCCTCGGCGTCCCCTTGGTCCTCCCCCTCGCAGTGCTGACCTTCGTCTCCGCGTTCGTGCCGATCGTGGGCGCCCTGTTCGCCGGCTTGGTGGCGGTTCTCATCGCGCTCGTGTCGAACGGCGTCACGGACGCGCTGATCGTTCTGGCGATCATCGTCGTGGTACAGCAGTTGGAGGGAAACGTGTTCCAGCCCATGATCCAGAGTCGCGGGCTCGGCCTGCACGCGGCCGTCGTCCTGCTGGCGGTGACGCTCGGCGGCAGCCTGGCCGGCATCGTGGGCAGTCTGCTCGCCGTCCCGTCGGCCGCGCTCATCGCGGTGTGCTGGAACTACCTGCGCGAGCAGCTCGGCGAGGAAAGTCCGGAACCGGACCCCGACGAGGCGCACACCCCCGTCCCCGTCACGTCGTGACCCGACGGCGGGCCACCCGCTAGTCCCGCTGTGCGGGCCCGAAGGCGGGTGGCCGCTGGTCGTCCCCGGCAGGACCGACGTCGCCGTTCTTCCACTCCGGGTCGTAGGCGCAGGGCACGCTGGCGCCACCGGTGAAGTACTCCCGTTCCGGGTACCACGTGAAGGACATCCGCTCGTTGCCGTCCCGCTGGACGAACAGGTCCCAGTCCCTGCCCTGCTCGCCTTCACGGTAGGACGTGACCTTCCAGCCGTTGTCCTTGAAGAACTGGTGCAGTCGGCGGAGGCCGGGGACCGCCTGGCTCGCCGGCACGTGGTCCAGAGCCCATTTGTGGCTCATCGAGTAGGCGCCGTCGACGGTCTTGTCCTCCAGCCCCAGCAGGCCCCCGTCGTAGCAGAAGTTGGTGTCGAAGGTGTTCTCCGTGCTGACGCCGATCTTCTCGACTCCGGGTTCTATGGTGCGCGTGAACCCCATGACCTCGTAGGCCTCCTGGGAACGCTGGAGGGCGCGGCTCGCCATCTCCTCGGGCGCGACGCGGGGGAAGTCCGTCCTCCCCGATGAGCCCCATGCGAGCGTGACGACCAGCACGAGTACGCCGACGAGCGCGGCGCCCCCGCATCCCAGGGCGCCGAGAAGGCAAGAGGAGGAGGCCCTGGACTCGGTCGGATCAGGGGTGGCGGCGCTTGGCACGGTCTCGTCGGGCATGCGAGGACACTAGGCGAGCGGGGGTGCGCAGCGGATGGGTGCGGTTACCGGTTCTGAGTGAGTACGCGTACTCACACGAGGCCCGACCACAGCGCCTCGCGGCGCCACAGAAGTGGCGACCGCCGTCGCAGCGAGGTTGATCAGCGTCTGCGTTGGCCGTCGGGCCGGTCTTCCGGTGTCGAGCTTGTTTCCCCGAACAGATGCCGGTGCGACCGGCTCCACGCCACCCGGCCTTCGAGTTCCCGTAGGAGGCCCTCGGCGACCCAGGTGGCCTGGGGCTCATGGCCTCGGCCGGCCAGACCACTGACGGGCCGGTCCACCACCGAGTCGAAGTCACGGACCCGGGCGCCTGGTTCACCGCGCGACGGGGTTTCGATCCGCGAACCGAGATCGCCCTGGCGCACCACTTGGCCCCCGCCTACGAGGCCGTCGCGGCCACACACAACCAGCTCGGCCTGACCGAGCCCGTCGACCCCGCCGCGCGGCCCTACCACACCAGACCCTTCCAGGTCCTGCACGCCGAACGCTTCACCGCGGCGCTGCGCACCCGCATCACCCATCCTCGCATCGGCTCCCTGCCGACGACCGGCGCCGTCGACCAGTTCGTCGACAGCACGGACGTCCTCTGCCATCCGGAACTGACCCGCGCCGCCACCAACGGTCTGCTGTCCCCCTGAGGCCTCCGGCTCAGGCGGTTCCTGCCTCTTGCTTGCGCTCGACCCTCGTCACGTCGGCTCGTCGGGTACGTGGACCTCCAGGACGCAGATGTCGTCGCGGTTCCCCGGCCGCATGTCGGCCAGGGACTTGGCGAGCATGCCGCTTCGGCCTTCCCGCACGAGCCGTACGGCCGCGTCGGCGAGGTGGGCGAGGCCGACTTCGATGTCTTCGCCCGGATCCTCCACGAGGCCGTCCGTGTAGAAGAGCAGGTGGTCCCCGGGCAGCAGGTCGGTCACGGCCTGCTCGTACGTGGAGTCGTACGCGGCGCCGAGGAGGGTGCCCCGTGGCTGCGGGAGGAAGCTCGCCCGACCGTTGCGGATCAGCAACGGCGGGAGGTGGCCCGCTCGCACCCATGTCAGCCGGTGGTCCCAGGGCTGGTAGCGCCCCATGACCAGGGTGGCGGTGGCACCGTAGGTGTCCGAAGCGGTGTGGAGCAGGAGGGCGTTGAGCCGGGAGAGGACGTCTGGCAGGGGTGAGCCGGTGATGGTCATGCCCTTGGCGGTGAACCGCAGCTGGGCCATCGTGCCCACGGCCGCCAGACCGTGGCCGGCGACGTCTCCGACGACGAACAGTGCGCTCCTGTCGGGGAGTTCGATCGCGGAGTACCAGTCGCCTCCGACGTTCAACCCGCTGTCGGTGGGGAAGTAGGCCACGTCGACGCGCAGACCGGCCAGTTCCAGCGACTGCTCGGGGATGGGCAGGAGGGTGTCCTGGAGCCTGGCGCCGAGCGCGCGTTCGGCCTTCAGCATCCCGCGTTGGACGAGGTTGGCGCGCTCGCTCTCGCGCAGGGCCAGTTCGGCGCCGCGCAGCGCGGTCAGGTCCTGGAAGAAGCCGTGCACCTCCAACGGACGCCCATCCGGGTCCCGTTGTGCCTCGGCGACGATCCGCAGGTGTCGCAGGCCGTGTGCCGAGGTGATCCGGAAGTGCTGGTCGATGGCCGCGCCGTCACCCATCAGCCGCTGGACGGCCGCGCCCAGCCTCGGCAGGTCCTCCGCCAGCAGGTGCCGGGGCAGCTCCTCCAACCGCAGGGGCCCCAGGGCGGGGTCGCGGTCGAAAATGGCATAGACCTGGTCGGACCAGGTGATGGTGTCCGTGACCAGGTTCCAGTTCGCCCAGCCGAGGTTGCCCAGCCGCTGCACGTCGTCCAGCCTGCGGGTCTCCCGTTCGGTGGTGTCGTGGCGGATCCAGGACACCACCAGGCGGTCCCCCAGCCTGGACGCCCGGACCGAGTACACGGACTGCTGCGGGACCCCGGCGGTCACTTCCTCGTAGACGAAGGGCTCGCCCTCGTAGACCTCCCCCGTCGCCAGGGTGTCCAGGTATCCCTCCCAGAGCGCGGTGCCCGCCACCGTCGGGTAGGTCTCCAGGACCCGACGGCCGACCAGGTCCTTGCCGTGCCGCCCGGCCACGTCCAGCGACTCCGGCGACGCCGCGTCGATCCGGTAGTCCTCCACCTCGCCCGTCCGCGAACGCAGCGGGGTCAGCAGGACCGCCGGTCCTGGCAGCGCGTCGAAGATCGTCTGGATCGCGTCGACGTCCTCGTGGAGCGGGACGTTTCCGTGGGGGCCCCGGTCCTCGCGCAGGGGCCCGCCGCAGAGCCTGACGGCACGCCTGAGCAAGGTCCGGGTCCGGGCGTCGAAGGGGCCGCGCCGGGTGCGGAAGAACCCGACGACCCCGGTCACCGTCCCGTTGCCGGATACGGGCAGCCAGGCGCGCGAGGGCCACCGCTCGGGCGGGTCGCCGATCAGCAGGTACCGGGCGGCGTCCGCCTCCGGATCTTCGAGCCAGACCGCTTGCCGGCCCGCGATGGCCTCCATCGCCGCGATACCGCTGACGGGAGGAATGTGGCTCCACTGCTCGGCCATCGCGTCACCGATGCCGGCGTGCCCGATCAGGTTCAGGCTTCCGGCGGTGGCCACGGTGTAGATCATCACCGCGTCGACGTCCTCGGCGTCGGCCAGCACCGTCCGGAGCAGCTGGGCGATCTCGTTCGGGGTGCGGGCGTCGGCCAGGTCCCGGGCCAGGCCGGCGAGGAGCGTGCGGTGCCCCGCCGGACGGGCGCCGTCGGCGACGACATGGCGGCTCGTACTGAAGGGTGAGGGGTCCGGCTCCTGCGGCGCGCCCGGCGCCGTCTCGGTGGCAGCCTCCGGCGGCGGTGTCACCGGGCCCGCGCCGGTCCGGCCCAGGGTGATCCAGCACTCCTCCAGGAGGGCGCGCCGGTGCTGCGCGGCGCGATCGAGCAACAGCTGGTAAGCGACGTCCGCAGGCACGCCCTCCCGCGCCATCAACACGCCCTTGGCGCGTTCCAGAACGGCTGTCATCGAGGCCAGGCCCTCCAGGTCCGCGACCTCGGCACGCAACCTGGAGACGACCTTGGCCAACGCCAGCACCTCGGGTGCCGTGCTCGTGCCGGCACCGGGAAGCACGAAGTCGCCCTCCATGGGTCGAGCATGCCACGCCCCAGGTCCGATGGGCCTGGTTCCCGTCAGGCGGTCTGCCAGGTCTTCGGGCTCACGCCGGGTGGCTCCGGCATGAATCGACCCGCTCGTCCTGCTGCGCCGCCTGATCGACCACCGCGTCCGGCTGACCGCAGTGGACGCTGCCGGCCGACGCCACCCCGCTGCCGCAGTCGTCACCTGGAGTAACGATCCGGACACGGTCGTGGGGCTGGTCGCCGCCACCGCCGAGCTGCACGCCCTGGACATCGTGATCGGGTGACCTCGCCCCCGAGGACGTCCTCTGCGCAGCGGAGCCCTGCACCTCCCGTCAGGTTCGCGGCTCTCAACGAAGCTGCCGGATCCGCCGGAAACCGCCTGCGGATGCGCGCACTTCTGGCAAGATCCATCCATGCACACCAAGGGGGACGGACTCCGCGCCTGGGTGAACGAGCTGGATGACCGCGCTGTCCGAGAACTCCTCATGATTCCGGGCATGTTGGCGCACATACCGGGCATCGCCACCGGCATGAACGGACTGATGCCGCGCCTGAGGCGGCGCGAGGTCCTGGCGGCTCGTACGTGGCTGCGCCGCACGAGTGCGGGCCGCCTCGCGGCGATCGCGCACTACGCGGCGGGCTGGACGACGTACCGCTTGGAGCGGTGCTACGGACATCCGGCGGAGCAGTTGTCGGCACCGACCGCGGAGCAACTGCGGCACATGCTGCGAGAGCTCGATCCCGTGCTCGCGCAGATCACCCTGTACGGCCTCTCCGACAGTCCCGTCGCCGACGGCGGGTCGGTCGCGGACCACTGGAACGACCTGTGGGCGGCTGCCTCGACCGCCGGGACACCGTGCAGGTGCGAGCAGGGCGACGGACCGTGCCGTCGTCCAGCCGGCGAAGCCGAGGACGGATCGGAAGCCGACGAGGAAGCCGTCGGGACGGACGTCATACGAGGAAAAGAGGGCGACCCGTTGACCGTGGGCATCACCGAGGAGCAGCTGCTCGCGTCGCGGCAGGTGCTGAGCGAGCGGTCGGCGGAACTGGGCCGGGTGTTGGAGGAGGCACTCGGGCAGGTCCGAGCGGGACGGGCCGTTCCGGAGCTGCTGGCCGCACGGCTGGAAGGATGGCGGCAGGCTCGGTCCCGCATCGCGGACGGGCTCGCCGGCAACGGCCGGGAGTGGCCCGGGGAAGCGGGATTCGCCGAACTCGACGCGATCGTGCAGGAGCTGCGGGACACGGCGGCAGAGCGCGCCGAGGAGCTGCGCAGGCTGGACGAGGACCGCGAGGGACTTCGCGTCCTCCTGGACAGGACCGCGTCCGACGCGCCGCACCGCGTACCGCTGCAGCAGTCACTGACCGTGCTGGAGGCGCGCATCAGCGAACTCCTGGCGGCGGGCGCGGCCCATCCCGCCGCGCCGCCGAACGGCGCCTTGCCCGCCGCCGCGCCCGGACGGGCCCGGGCCATCGATCCGGGCGACGCATCCGAGCCGGCCGTGGAACCGAAGCCGGACCCCATGGCGGAGCAGGACCACGCACCCGACGTGGTCCCGGAGCCGGCGGGCGGGGCCACCCCGGCCGCGGTGTCGACCGTGCCCCCGGGCTCCGGCTCGGATTCGGACCCGGATTCGGACACGAACTCGGACTCGGATGCGCAGCCGGTGCCCGGAGCGGTCCCGGATACGGAGCCGGCCGCGGCCCGCTCCCCGAAGGCCGAACCGGCCACGGCATCCACGCCCGCCCCGCCGGCGGCGTCGGCGACGGAATCCGTCCCCGCTCGATCCGTCCCCGCTCGGGAGGTGGAAGCCGCCCCGACACCCGAGGCGGAGGCCGTTCCCGAGCCGGTGCTGACGGCCGGAACCGGGCCGCGCGCGGCGGGGGCGCAGGGCCCGCCGCCGAAACGGACCGGCCCGGAAGCCGCCGGCGACCCGGCGGACACGGCAGCTCCGGACCTCGATCCGGCGGCCGCGCCCAAGCCGTACTTCCTGCCGTGGAAGCCGCCGTCGACGCCCGGCGACGGCGAGGCCACGGTGGCCCGGCTGATCGGCCAGGGCCGCTTCCAGGAGGCCTACTGGACGACGGTCGGCTCGGCGGAGCCCGCGCACCGCGCCGACTGCCTCGCCTTCGCCGAGGCCGCCTTCGCCTGCGGCGACGAGGGAGAGGCCGTGGCCGTGATGACCGGCTTCGACCCGGAGATCGAGCTGCTCCAGGCCGACCGGCCCGCCCTGGTGCTCGCCGCCGTGGCCTCCCTGCGGGCCGGTCTGCTGGCGGGATGGCCCAACGACCTCCTGATCCAGACGGACCTCTCCTCCACGGTGCCCGGGAACTGGGGCAAGCTCCTGGAGCGGGCCGTCGACGCGCTGCGCCGCTACCACCGGCTCGATCTCGGTGCGACCCGCCTGACCACCGACGACATGGCGGGGCTCACCGCGGACCAGCTTTCCTCCGAGGCCGCCGCACTGCGTGACGCCCTGCGGCGCCAGCGCATCGGCTACACCCGCGCGACCCAGGTCAGAACCCGCCTGATCGGCTCCGACCAGCCCTTGGGGAAGGCCCTGGACGGAGTCAGCGACTGGGCCGCAGGCACTGCCGGGGCTGCCGACCTCGACCAGATCTGGGAGCTCTTCCGCAAGCGCGGCTCCGCGGAACGCATGATCGAGGAGGCCGACGCCGAGATCCGCACGCCGAAGCAGGCGAAGGAACCGATCGAGGCCGCCGCCAAACGGGCTCTGCTGCGCAGCATCGAGCAGGTGTCCGACCTCCTGTCCCGCGCGCGGGCGCTGGCCGCCCCCGCCGTCGACGAACGGGCGGACAGCACCACCGGCCTCCGCCACGCCCTGGACCAGGTACGTCACGAGGCGCCACCGCCCGGCGTCGAAGGGGCCGCTCTGTTGCGGCTGCGCACGTGGCTGCTCGACGGTGACCGGTCACCCGGCACCGCCGTCCCGGCGCGTGACCCCGACGCCGTGCGGGTGATGGACCGACCCCGGACGGAGGCCCTGCTCGCGGCGCCGGAACTCCCCCGGTCGGCCGACGGCACGCCCCGGCCCGACGAGGAGGGCTTCGGGGAGGCGGTACTCGCGCTGCTGGAGCCGGTCGACGTGCGCACGGTGCTGCGGAGGTACTTCGAGCGGGGCGACCTCCACCTCGCCGACGCCCTGGTCTCGGCTCTGGAGCAGGACCTCGTTCCCGCCCTCCCGGAGGGCCTCGAAGCCGTGCCCCGCGACTGGCGGCAGTTGCGCGACCCCGAGTGGACGCGCTGGAGCGCCGTTCACCGCAAGGC
Source organism: Streptomyces sp. NPDC127106 (assembly GCF_042677605.1). Lineage (NCBI taxonomy): Bacteria > Bacillati > Actinomycetota > Actinomycetes > Kitasatosporales > Streptomycetaceae > Streptomyces > Streptomyces sp. NPDC127106. The sequence goes on from NZ_JBHXTC010000002.1 coordinate 325,795, forward strand.
ACACGCCGCGGCGAGCGCCCTCCTCGCCGAACTGCGCACCCAGCAGCTCGACATGCAGACGGAGCGGGAACTCGTCGGCCGCCTCGAAGAGCTGCGCCGCCCCGCCCCGGAGGGGGCGTTCGGCCGCGCCTGCGCCGGCATCACCGTCCTCGAGGGCGAGCTGCGGGCGAAGGTCCAGGAGTACGTGGAGCGCCTCCACGAGAGCCTGGTCGCGTTGAACCCGCCGGCAGAGGAACTGCAACGCCTCACCTCGCTGCTCGACGCCGGGGACACGGTCACCGCCGAGGAATGTCTGGCGCTGCTGCGCGAGGGCAAACCCCTCCCCGACTGGAGCAGTACGGACTCGGGGGCGGAGCTGGAGCGTTTCACCGCCGGCATCGAGCTGTCCGGGGTGCGCAAGGCCGGCGCCCAGGGCTACTCCGCCCGCCCCTGGGCCGACTTCTACCTGGACGGGGAGCCCCTCACCGAGGGCGCGCGGAGCGGGCTGGACTCGTGGGACGCCCTGTGCCGTCCCGCCACCCGGGGCTCGGAGTGGCAGCGGCACATCCCGTCGGTCCTGCGCGTGCTGGGGCTGGAATGCCCCCAGACGCCCGTCCGGGACCAGCGGCACGAAGTGCGCGGTGTCCTGCGGCTCACCGCCCGGGCGCGGGCGAGCGAAACGGCTCCCGGTTACGTGGCCGCCCTGGGGTCGGCCGCCTCCTCGTACACGATCCTCGTGGTCTCCGACGAGCAGCGCGGCCGCAGCCCGCTGGAACTGCTCGACAGCAGTGACTCCGGGGCCTGCCTGATCCTCTACCTGTACCCGCTCGGGCTGAACGGGCGCCGGGCGATGGCAGCCCGCGCGCGCACCGCCTCCTCCCAGCAGGCGCTGGTGGTGGACCCTGCCGTGTTCGGCTGGGTCGCGGCGCGCTCCCCGCGATCCTTCCGGGCCACCCAACGGGTGACCCTGCCCTGGACGGCGTACAACCCGTACACGCCCTTCGTGGCCGGGCTCGTACCGCCGGAGGTCTTCTACGGGCGGCAGGAGGAGATCGCCGCCGTCACGGACCCGCTCGGCGCGCTGTTCCTGTACGGCGGGCGCCAGTTGGGCAAGTCCGCCCTCCTGCGCAAGGTGCAGGCGTCCTTCCCGGGCGTCCCCGGCCGCAAGGCCATCTACGTCGACCTCAAGGCGCGCGGCGTGGGTGAGGCCGAGCCGGCCGAACGCATCTGGGCGGTGCTCGATGACGAGTTGAAGCGCGTGGGCGTGCTGGACGGGTCGGCGGATTCCGGCCACACCCCCGATGCGATGCTCGACGGGGTGGAGCGGTGGCTGGCGGAGAACCACGACAGGCGGGTGCTGGTGCTCGCCGACGAGGCCGACGCCTTCCTGACCGCGGACTCCAAGGCCGTACGCGGGCGGGGCGGAGAGGCCACCTTCTCCAACGTGCTCCGCCTCAAGGGGCTGATGGACCGCACCGACCGCCGCTTCAAGATCGTGTTCGCTGGACTGCACCAGGTGCAGCGCTTCAGCCACCTGTCCAACGTGCCCCTGACCCACGGTGGCCCGGACGTGCTGATCAGCACCTTGAAGCCGGCCGAGGCACAACGCCTGGTCGTCGAACCGATGGCGGCCTTCGGGTACCACTTCGAGCGGCCCGAGCTGGTCTGGCGGGTCCTCGCCGCGACGAACTACCAGGCGTGTCTGGTGCAGATCTTCTGCGAACGGCTCGTCGCGACCCTCCGGGGGAAGTCGCTCGCCTCGGCGAAGTGGCCGATCACGGTCACGGACGAGGACGTCCGGTCCGTGACCGGATCCGCCCAGGTCCACCGGCACATCGCCGAGCGGCTGCGGATCACCATCAACCTCGAGGACCGCTACCGGGTCCTCGCTCTGGTGATCGCGTTGCGCAGCCAGGAGGACCGCTACCGGTACGGCTACGACGCCGACGAGCTCCTGAGGGCGGCCAAGGAGCGCTGGCGGGAGGGGTTCAGTTCGCTCACCGCGAGTGACGTACGGATCTACCTGGACGAGATGGTCGGCCTGGGCCTGCTCATCCAGCTGGCCGACGCACGTCTGTACGCCGTCCGCAGCCCGAACGTCGTCAGCATGCTGGGGACCCGAGAAGACCTCGAACTCGAGTTGCGCCAAACCGAATTCGATCTCCCCTACGACTACAACCCTCGCTTCTCACGGCGCTTCGTCGGCCTGGACGCCGAGGGCATCGCCCGCTACAGCCCTCTGACGGAGCACCAGCTGCACCTGGTGACGGCGCCCGGCGTGGCCGCGGTGTGCCTGACCGAGGCCCACGGCCCGGCGCTCGTGAAGCGGGGGGGGGGGGGGGCGGGGGCCCCCGCGGGGGGGGGGGCGGGGGGGGGGGGGCCCCCCCCGCCCCGCGCGGTGTTTACATCAAAGGGGGGACGGGACACCACAAAGATTTTGAGTGGG
>NZ_JBHXTC010000002.1:328229-367323 GCF_042677605.1 Streptomyces sp. NPDC127106
CCGGGCGTGGTTCTCGCGGGGGTGTGTTTCTACCCCCCCCGCCCGGGGACTGGACTTCCGGGAGGCGGCCCCCGGAGCCCTGCCCCAGGCGCTGACGGAGGACGCGGACGGCCGACCGTTCCTGATCCTGGCGGACGTCCGGGGTCGCGGGTCCGCCGAGGTCGCCGACTGGGCGAAGACCCTGCACGCCCACACCTCCTTGCCGGAGGGCGGAGTGCCCCATCGGACGGCCGTCCTCCTGGTCGACCCGGCCGAGCTCGGTCAGAAGGACGAACTCATCACCTGCGTGGTGCGTCCCGAACGGTGGACCGCGGACGGTCTGCGCGCCTGGCCGGAGTGCCCGTTCGACACCCCGGACAAGCGGCGGCGGGTCATCGAACTCACCGGTGGCTGGCCCCACCTGCTGGAGCGGACCGTGCACCGCATCACCTGGGAGGGCTCCACGCTCGAAGCGGCGCTGGAGGACGCCCGGGACTTCATCGGGCGGCGCGACTTCGCACGCGTGCACCTGGAGCGGGTCGGGCTCGACACCCGTCTGACAGAGGTGCTGACCGAGTGGAGCCAGTACGTGGAACCGGGCGAGGGATGCGCCTACGCCGACATCGCGTCGGTCACCGGGATGCGGATCGAGGAAGTCGGATCGCTCGTGGGCCGGCTGCTCGACCACGGTGTGCTGGACGACGGACCGGAGGGCTGCTCGCTGGACCGGATCACCTTCCGGGCACTCCAGGTCCTGTCGGAACCCTCGTGACGCCCGTGTCCCACGCGCCCTCCGGGACCCCGGTGACCACGCTGCCCGGAGTGCGGTTGTGGATGCGGCGGCTGCTGGGTGACCTCCGGTCGGGAAGGAGCTGCCTCTGCCTGTTCCCGCAGGCCCGGTCGACCGGTGCACCGGCCGCTGCCGAAGCCCTGCTGGACGAGTTGCTCCACGAACTGGCCGACTTCGTCCTCGTACCCGCATCCGGCGACGGTACGGCGGCGGGAAGCCTTACCCCGGCCCCACCGCCTCCCGCGCCCTCGGACCCGTGGGGCGGCACGGACCCGATCCTGGACTACGACGACGGGCTGTCCGCCTTCTCGGCCGTGCGGACGAGGAGCGCGGCGGTTCCGCGGTCCCGCGCGGCCCCGGCACCGGACGTCCAGCGGGAGGAGCCCGGCTTCCACGCCCTGGCCGACCGGATCGTCAAGGAACTCGGCGACTCGGCCTCCGACCAGGACCGGGGGCACACGGGGATCGAGGGACTCCTCGAAAGGCTCACCGCCGCTCCGGACGGCCCCGCCGCGACCCGGGTGATCGTGGTGCGCGGTTGGCAGGAACCGGCTCCGACCGCTGCGACCGACCTGCTTCGGCGGCTGTCCGCCACGGTCAAGGCGGCCGGCCTGCCTCCGGGACGACGCCCGCGGCTGCTGGTGCTGGCCGCGTCAACGGGGCTGCCCGTGGAACTGCCGGAGCAGATCGCACGCGAGGACGTCGGGGTGCACTGGTGGTGGGGTGCCCTCGGCCGGCTGGACACCGCCACCGTGGTGGCCATGGCCCGGCCCCGCCCGTCCGGTCCGGCCGCCCGACACCAGCTCCTCGAAGCGGTGGCACAGGCCACCGTGGTCGAAGTGTGCGGTCCCTTCCTCGACCTGGCCGAGCAACTGGCGGTCGAGTGGGACGGACTCCCGGACGGCCTTCCCGCGCAGTTGCGGCGGCTCACGGCCGGACCGGTACCCGACCGGATCCCCGTGCCCGGCCCGCGCAGGACGGAGCCGACCTCAGCCCTGCTCCATCCGAACGCCTCCCTGCGCCACGAATGGAACGCGGGCACGCTCGACAGGTGGGACGGGCGGCTGCGCCGCCGCCCCGACGGCGGTGCCGAACAGGAGCACAGCGTGCGCACCCGTGTCTGGCTGGCCCAGAACCACGCCCTGTTGCCCCTGCTCGACGAGGCCCGTGAGCAGTTCACCGAGGTGATCCGGGTCCGGTCACGCCTCCCCGGGACCGAACTCGCCGCGCTCTACGGCCGGCGGGCCGAAATGGAACTCGGAGCGATGTGGCGCGCCCACGTGCAGGGCCACGTACGGCTGACCCAGCCGGAGGCCGACCGGCTACGTACCCTGTGGACGTCCCGCAACAAACTCGCCCACCGCACCGCACTCGACAACACCGCCCTGGAGTCCCTGGTGCACGTACTGTGCTCCTGAGGTCACGAAGAGCCACATGCACGGGGCCGCGTTCCGAGCGCGTGGGCCCCGCGGAGCCCCCCCACGACCGCGTGAGCGACGGGTCACCCTGTGCGCGCGGGGCCGCCCGGGCCGGAGCATGCCGGAGCGTGCCGGAGCGGTTGCGGGCGATCGCACATACGATGGGCGGGAGCCGGCGCGGGCAGCCCGCCGGGCCGGCCGTCCGGAGCATGCAGGGCGGAACAGCATGGCACAGGCCACTGACGCAGCGCGGACCGTCATCCTGACGGTGGACGACGACCCGGGAGTCTCCCGCGCCATAGCCCGCGACCTGCGGCGCCGCTACGGCGGCGGGTACCGGATCGTACGGGCCGAGTCGGGCGGGTCGGCCTTGGAGGCGCTGCGCGAGCTGAAGCTGCGGGGCGACCTGGTGGCCGTGATCCTCGCCGACTACCGCATGCCGCAGATGAACGGCATCGAGTTCCTCGAACAGGCCCTGGGCGTGTACCCGGGGGCGCGGCGGGTGCTGCTGACCGCGTACGCCGACACCAATGCGGCCATCGACGCGATCAACGTCGTCGACCTCGACCACTACCTGCTCAAGCCGTGGGATCCGCCGGAGGAGAAGCTCTACCCCGTGCTGGACGACCTCCTCGCCGCCTGGCGCTCCAGCGACTACCGGCCGGTACCCGCCACCAAGGTGGTAGGGCACCGCTGGTCGGCCCGTTCGTCGCGGGTGCGCGAGTTCCTGGCCCGCAACCAGGTGCCGTACCGCTGGTACTCGTCCGACGAGCCCGAGGGACGGCGGCTGCTGGAGGCGGCCGGGGCCGACGACCTGCGGCTGCCCCTGGTGGTCACGCCGGACGGCACCGCGCTGATCGAGCCGGAGGCGCCCGAACTGGCCGCCCGCGTGGGACTCGCGACCACGCCGGAAGCCGAGTTCTACGACCTCGTCGTCATCGGCGGCGGCCCGGCCGGGCTCGGCTCGGCCGTGTACGGGGCCTCCGAGGGGCTGCGGACCGTACTGGTCGAGCGGTCGGCGACCGGTGGGCAGGCCGGCCAGAGCTCCCGCATCGAGAACTACCTCGGCTTCCCGGACGGCGTGTCCGGTGCACAGCTCACGGATCGCGCCCGCCGCCAGGCGAGCCGCTTCGGTGCCGAGATCCTCACCGCGCGCGAGGTCACGGGGTTGGAGGTCAACGGCGCGGCACGCGTCGTGCGCTTCTCCGACGGCTCGGCGGTCGCCGCACACAGCGTCATCCTGGCGACCGGCGTGTCGTACCGGCAGCTGGGGGCGCCGGGCTGCGACGACCTGACGGGCCGCGGGGTGTACTACGGCTCCTCCCTCACCGAGGCCTCGTCCTGCGAGGGCCAGGACGTGTACGTCGTCGGCGGCGCGAACTCCGCCGGGCAGGCGGCGGTGTACCTGGCGCGGGGGGCGAAGTCGGTGACGCTGCTGGTGCGCGGGGAGTCCCTGACGGCGTCGATGTCGCACTACCTGATCCAGCAGATCGAGGAGGCGCCCAACATCACCGTGCGGTCCCGGACCGTGGTGGAGGCGGCGCACGGCGAGGAGCACCTGGAGCGGCTGACCCTGCGGGACGCCGCGACGGGCACCACCGAAGTCGTCGACTGCCAGTGGATGTTCGTCTTCATCGGTGCGGCCCCGCTCACCGACTGGCTGGAGGGGACGGTGTTGCGGGACGGGGACGGCTTCATCCTGGCCGGCCCGGACCTCACGCCGGACGGTCGCCCGCCGGCCGAATGGGAACTGGACCGGCAGCCCTACCACTTGGAGACCAACGTTCCCGGCGTGTTCGTGGCGGGCGACGCGCGCGCCCAGTCCGCGAAGCGCGTCGCGTCCGCCGTGGGTGAGGGCGCCATGGCCGTGATGCTCGTCCACCGCTACCTGGAGCAGTCATGAGCGGGCAGTCATGAACGCGCGGGCCATGTCCTGCGACCCGCACGAGATCGGCTCGCTGTTCCTGTTCGAGAAGCTCTCCCCGGAACAGCTCGGCCGACTGTGCACCGAGGGACGGGTGGAACGGTTCGACCCCGGTCCGGTGTACACCGAGGGCGACCCGGCCACCTGCTTCTACGTGATGATCGAGGGCACGGTCGTGCTGTACCGGCGGGTCGGCGGCGACGACGTGGAGGTCAGCCGCACCTCGCAGCGCGGGGTGTACGCGGGTGCCATGCAGGCGTACCTGGGCGACCGGGTGCCGCAGACCTACGTCAACTCCATGCGGGTGACCGAGCCCAGCCGCTTCTTCGTCCTGTCGGCGCAGGCGTTCGCGGACATCATGCAGGAGTGGTTCCCGATGGCGGCGCACCTGCTGGAGGGGCTCTTCTTCGGCGCCAAGAACACCCAGCGGGCCATCGGGCACCGGGAACGCCTGCTGGCGCTCGGCTCGCTGTCCGCCGGGCTCACCCACGAACTCAACAACCCTGCGGCGGCCGCAGTCCGCGCCACCGCGGCACTGCGCGAGCGGGTCGGCAAGATGCGGCACAAACTGGCGGTCATCGCCCAGGGCCCCTACTCCCGGGAGGCCCTCGCCGACCTCATCGAGATCCAGGAACGCACCGCCGAACGGGTCGCCAAGGCCCCGGCGCTGAGCCCCCTGGAAGCCTCCGACCGGGAGGACGAGCTCGCCGACTGGCTCGACGACCACGGCATCCCCGAGGGGTGGCGGATCGCACCCACGTTCGTCCAGGCCGGGCTGGACACGGACTGGCTGGAGCAGGTCGCGGCGACCGTGGCCGAGGACATCCTGCCGGGGGCGATCGGCTGGCTCAACTACACGGTCGAGACCGAGCTGCTGATGGACGAGATCGACGACTCCGCCACCCGCATCTCCCACCTGGTGGACGCGGCCAAGCAGTACGCGCAGCTCGACCGCGCCCCGCACCGCGACGTCGACGTCCACGAACTCCTCGACAGCACCCTGCTGATGCTGTCCGGCAAGATCGGCCCGCGGGTGCGGGTGGTCAAGGACTACGACCGGTCCCTCCCCGAGGTACCGGCCTACCCGGCGGAGCTCAACCAGGTGTGGACCAACCTCATCGACAACGCGGTGGCCGCCATCGGGAGCACCGGCGGCGGCGACGGCACCCTGACGGTCCGCACGGCCCGGGAGGGCGACCGGTTGCTGGTGGAGTTCCGCGACACCGGTCCCGGGATCCCCGAGGACATCCGCAGCCGCATCTTCGACCCCTTCTTCACCACCAAGCCGGTCGGTGAGGGCACCGGTCTCGGCCTCGACATCTCCTGGCGGATCGTCGTCAACAAGCACCACGGCAGCCTCCAGGTCGAGTCCGTCCCCGGCGACACCCGGTTCCAGGTGCTGCTGCCGCTCACCGCCCCCGAAACCGAAACCGAGACCGAGACCGAGACCGAGACCGAAGCCGAGTCCGAAACCGAGACCGCCGAGGAGCCGGTATGACCGAGATCAACGGGATCGACCCGAGCGTGCCGCCCAGTGGCAGCGGCTGCGCAGAGTGCGACGCGGTGGGCGGTTGGTGGTTCCACCTGCGGCGCTGCGCCCAGTGCGGCCACATCGGCTGCTGCGACTCCTCGCCGGGCCGCCACGCCACCGCCCACTGGAAGTCCACCGGACATCCCCTGGTGCAGAGCTTCGAGCCGGGCGAGCAGTGGTACTGGGACTACACCGCCGGCACCCTGTACGAGTCCGGACCCGAACTGGCCCCGCCGGCCGACCACCCGGCCGACCAGCCCGCCCCGGGACCTGCCGACCGGGTCCCGCAGGACTGGGCGAACCTGCTCCACCGCTGAGGGCCCGGGCCCGGCCCCGACAGCAGGTCCCGGTCGCCCCCGTCCCTGGGCGGCAGGCCCACTGTTCGTGTGCGCGGCCCTGGCCACGAGACGGCCGCCGCCCGACGGCTGCCCGGTTCAGCTCGGTGCGCTCCTGGATCCACAGCTGGTAGGTCTCCCGGTCCACCCCCGCACGCCGGGTCACCTGCTCCCAGACCGAGTCCAGTCGCTGGGCCTCCTCCGGCGTGGGCCTTCGCCGCCCGGCGTCGACGAGGACGGAGACGCCGTCGAACGTGTCGCCGCCGGGCCGGCCGGGCGGAGCACCAGCAGCGGCGGGAGGTGCTTCCGGGCTGCGACGCCGCGGCACGTATTCCGTGTCCGTCAACAGGCGGGTGCCGAACGCCGGCGAGGGTGGCACCCTCGTACGGCAGTCCGATGGCCCGTCAGGACCCGTCAGGGCAGCGGTGTGCGGTGAAGCCCGATCAGCAGGCGCCAGATCCGCCCGGCGATCTCGGCCGGGGTCGCCTCGATGAGGCCGTGCAGCCAGTCGGCGAACACCCCGGCGAAGGCGGCGGCCACGGCCGATGCGACCAGCTCGGGCTCGGGCGCGCCGGCCAGTGCACGCTCGGCCCGGCTGCGGGCGCGCAGATCGCGGTGCAGGACCCGGCCGAGTGGACCGCCGCCGCCGGGACGGAGCAACTCCCGGTAGAGCCCGGTGTGCCGGGGAAGCCGGTCGAAGAAGTCGACCAGGGCGGGTGGCGGGCTCGCCGGGTCAGGGACGCCGCGCCAGGCGTGCAGGGCGTCGACGGCCTCCCGGACGATCTCGGCGCAGGCCTCGACGGCGAGCGCCTCCAGATCGGCGTAGTGGACGTAGAACGTGGCCCGGCCGACCCCGGCCCGGCGGGCCAGGGCGGCCACGCTCACTTTGTCCAACGGGCCGCTCGCGCACTCTTCCAGCAGGGCCTGGCGCAGCTTGGCGCGGGTCCGTTCGGTTCGGGGGTCCTCCGGCACGACGGTCACCCGGCCAGCAGAACCGCGGCGAGCGCCAGGGCGCCGGGCAGTGCCTGCGCGATCAGGATGCGGCGGTTGGCGGTGAAGCCGCCGTAGAGACCGGCGACCACCACGCAGACGAGGAAGAAGACCCGGACCTGGAACCCGGTCGGGGCTTCGGCGAACAGGCCCCAGACCAGGCCGCCCGCCAGGAAGCCGTTGTAGAGGCCCTGGTTGGCGGCGAGTGGGGCAGTGGCCCGGGCCAGGTCCGCGTCGAAGCCGGAGAGTTCGCGCCCGGGCGCGCGCTCCCACAGAAACATCTCCAGCACCAGGAAGTACCCGTGCAACAGGGCCACCAGGCCCACCAGCACGGTCGCAGTCGTCTCCATCGGCTTGGCCACTCCCCCGTATCGCGCAGAGCGCGAAGACTCGAACCTATTCCTGGACAGATGTCTTGAATATATGGACACCCGTCCAGGAAGTCAACGTCACGAGGCACCTCACCGAGGCGAACCCCGGCGATGCGCGGCGGCCCGGTGGTGCTTCCGGCAGCGGCCCCGGAGCGGCGACATCACCCGATTGGCCGCCTCTGGTGGGCGGAGCGCGCTCGGCACCAGTGCCTGCCTCCCCGTGTCCGGTCGTGGCGGCCCCTCCGCCCGCCGCTCACCACGTCGGCGGGTCAGGTGGGCGGGGCGGGCCTTGAGTTGCGCGGGGGCGGTGGTTGTGCCGAGTGCGCTGGGGCCAGTGGGGCGGACGGGTTCGGCTTGCGGATCCGGCCGTACCGGCGCTCACAATGAGGGCTGACAGGGTGAAACCAGGTCCGAACGGCCCTGAAGCCGTCACACGCTTTCGAGTTGCGCGGATCCCACATCCCGGCGGGAAGGGGAGAACGTGAGTTCCGAACCGCGGTCAGAGCGTCCCACGGGCCCGCCCTCCGGGCCCCTCTCCGGCCGCCCTTCCGGCCGGCCGTCAGAGCCTCCGCCCCCACCTCCGCCGTCCCGCGGCGGACCGGGCGGGCCAAGTGGCCCCGGCGGCCCCGGTGGCCCCGGTGGCCCTGGTGGCCCCGAGCGGCAGCCTGGCGAGGGGGGACACCCCTGGTGGCGGTCCGTGCCGCGGATCGCGGCGGTCACCAGCGGCATCACCGTCGCCGTCGTCCTGGCCGTCGTCCTCACTCGCCCGGCCGGCGGACCCGCCCAGGCCGGCGAGGTCATCCTGCAGCCCGCGAGCACGGCCGGGCCGGACCCGTTCACCCCGTCGACGGCGAACACGAGCAAGGCACTGCCGGCGGCCGCGCCGGTCGACCCACCCACCCAGGCCCATGCCATCCGCAGCGTGTCCGGAGCCGAACCCGGCCTGTACGGCGGGACCCGCAACAGCCCGGCCTGCGATGTGGAGCGGCAGATCCGCTACGTGACCGCCGATACGAGCAGGAACAGCGCCTTCGCCTCCTCGCTGAACATCCAGCCGTCCGCGGTCCCCGGATATCTGCGGTCGCTGACGCCCCTGCAGCTGCGCTCGGACACGCGCGTCACCAACCACGGCTACAAGAACGGCACCTCCACCAACTACCAGTCGGTGCTCCAGTCCGGCACGGCCGTCCTCGTCGACGGCAACGGCGAACCGAAGGTGCGCTGCGCCTGCGGCAACCCACTGGCCCGGGCGGTCGCCCAGAGGGGTACGCCCAAGCAGACGGGAACCACCTGGTCCGGCTATCAGCCGCAGAACGTCGTGGTCGTCAACCGCGCGCCCACGGTGATCAAGGTCTTCGTCATCCACGACGCGAAGAACGGGACCTGGATCGCCCGTCACTCGGGTGACCACGGCCGCCGCGACTCGAAGACCAGGCCGCCGTGGAGGCACTGGCCGCTGCCGCTGCCGCCGGGGAAGTCGCCGCAGACCAGGTTCCCCGCGACCCTGTCGCCGGGTACCCGGTCCCCGGCCACGCTGTCCCCGGGCACCAAGCCCCCCACGACCGCAACCCCGGGCACCAAGCCTCCGGCCACCCTGACGCCGGCCAGCAAGCCCCCCGCGTCCAAATCCCCGGCTTCGCCGCCCCCGGTGACGAAGCAGCCCGGGACCGAGTCCCCGGCACCAAAATCCCCCGCCTCTCCGCCGCCCGTGACGAAACGGCCCGAGAGCAAAACCCCGGCAGCGCCCGAGAGCCCGGCATCCGCGCCCCCGGTGACCAAACAGCCCGGGAGCGAGTCGCCGGCTGCGCCCCAGACCGCCGCGACGGTGCCGCCGCCCGCGTCCCCGGCCGAACCCGCGACGCCTGCCGCACCGGTCACGCCGGACGCACCCGTGACGGCCGATGTCCCGGTGCCCGAGAGCGTCGGGCCTGCGCCCCGGGTGACAGAGCCCGTCGGCCCCGAGCCTCCGGCGCCCCCGTCCGGGGACGAACCTCCCGGCAACCAGCCACCCGGCAACGAGCCGCCCGGGGACCAGGACCAGCCGCCTGGGGACCAGCCGCCCGGGGACCAGCCGCCCGGCAACGAGCCGCCCGGCAACGGGAACCAGCAATAGCCGCGCGCAACACCGGACGTCGGGGAGGCGGTGACCTCTCCGGCGGAGGCGCTGGTCAGTCGTCGAGCCGGCGCGTGACGGGCGGACCGCGGTGTCGTACCAGCTCCTCCCGGAGCACTGGGGGCGCGGCTGTGGCGCGAAGCCGTGGCTCTACCGCTCGACGAGGCACGGCCGTGCGCCGCAGGGGAGGCCGGCTACGGTTCCGGCGTGGTGGCTCCGATGGGCGCGGCCCGGAAGTGGTGGCCGTTGAGCAGTGCGCGGCCCAGCGGGGTGAGCGCGTGCATGACCGCGCTGCCGTGGCGGGTGGTGGTGATGAGGCCGGCCTGGCGCAGGACGGTGGCCTGCTCGCTGGCGGTGGGCGGCGACGCGGAGATCCGCTCGGCCAGCTGACCGGTGGTGCAGGGCCCCCGGCCGATCGCGTCGAGGGCGTGGGCGCGGGTGCGGCCCAGGAGGGCGGTGAGGGCCTTGTCCAGCCCGCGCTCGGGCGTGGTCAGCAGCGCGGCGGCGTCGGCGACGCTGCGGATGACGGGCACGAACAGGACGGTGGGAGCCTGGCCGTCGACCTCGCTGGTGTAGGTGGCGGGTCCGGTCCGGCTGAAGGCCGAGGGGACGAGCAGCAGGCCCCTGCCGCCCAGCTCGACGGTGCCGGTGAGCGCTCCCCGGCCGACCTCCAGCACCGGGGACCGCCAGCGGAATCCGGGCGGCAGCCCGGCGAGCATCGCCTCGACCCCGTGCTCGGCGAGGACCCGGGCGTGCGCGGCCTGCTCGGCCTGCAGCCGGGACAGGATCCGCGGCCAGTACGGCGCCACTGCGGAGCGGTGGGCGTCCTGGAGGTAGGCCAGCAGCTCCTCGCGATCCCTGCGGTCGTACGCGATGTCGCCCCATGCGGTGCCCTGCCAGGGACCCGTGCAGCGCGTGTAGCGGGCCCGGACGCCCACGGCTCCGACGAGTTCGCTGTGCACGTGGTCCGCCCGCGCCGCGCGCAGGGCTTCGAGGCCCTCCTCAAGGGTGGTGGCCGCCCCGGTGACGGTGAACAGATCCAGGTATGCCTCGTGGAAGAGGGCGGAGGCGGGGTGCGCGCGAGCGGCCGACGTCGCGTCGACCTTCCGGCGCCACGCGTCGAACAGCGCCCGCTCCTGTGTCTGCTGCAAGGTCGTCAGGGAAAGGAGCGTCTCCCCGAGCGGCCCCCAGGTCGACGCGATCCGCGTCCTGGCGAGGTCCTCGGACGTGAACACGATGCGCAGCACGGGATGACCTCCTGGCGGCCTCCTGGGCGGGGTCGGGGCTGACATCCTCCCCGCTTCCCCGGCCCGGCCCAAGAGGCCTTTGCGTCAGGCACTTCGGCCCTGGCCGAAAGGACTGGGCCCGGGCGGGGCCACGGTTGCAGGATCGTTTCCGGGGCGACACGGCACGCGCCGGGCGGGGGGTCCGGGCTGCTCGTGTCCGCCGCCCCCGGCCCCGCGCACGGCGTCCGGCGGGCCCGACCCGACGGGGGTGGGGCGGGCCCGCCGGACACCGGAAGCGGGGCCGACCGGGCCGGGCCCGCCGGACATCCCGTTCTCGGGACTGCCGTACCGGCCCCTGTCGGGCAACGCCTGACCGGGACGACGGCGGGGCGGGGGCCACCGGCCCGGCTGGAGATCCGGGGATACGACGACCCGCCCTCCGGATCCGGCCGCGCCGCCGCCGTCGCGGCCGTACGGGGCGGCGCCGCGCGATGGTGCGGCGGGCGGGCCGCGCGGCCCTCGCCCTGGTCCTCGCGCAGCCGCGGCCGCGCTCCCGGGGACGGTGCGGACAGGACTGCGTTGGTGCTCCCTGCCCCGCTGGATCATGCTTGTCTGTGGGGCCTCTGGCCGTGCAGTTTCCCGTGGGACAGCGGTAGCGGAACGAGCGAGGGCGAGTGAGCGGCGATGGAGCAACTTCCCACCTCTCCCGGTGAGCGGCCGGAGGAGCCGGACGCCTCCCCCCAGCGGGCGTACACGGCCACGGCCACCATCAACGAGCAGTGCATCGTGACGGAGTGGAGCGAGGGTGCCACCCGACTGCTCGGCTACGTGTCCTCCGAGGTCGTGGGGCTGCCCGCCGATCGGCTGCTGGCCGACGCCGTCGCCGACACGGCGCGCCGGATCACGCCCGGCCAGGAGCGGTGGAGCGGCACGGTCGGGCTGCGGCACCGGGACGGCCGGCGGCTGGAGCCGGGGCTGCTCGCGCACCGCTGGACGTCCAGCGGCGGGACCGCCAAGTGGTTCGTGGTCTCCGCCGTGCCGGGCGGGCCCGCCGCGCCCGCGGGCGAGACGCTGAAGGAGCTGAAGGAGTGGGCGTTCACCCAGTCCCCCTGCTTCCTGGCGATCTTCGATGCGGAGCTGCGGCTGGTGCGGGCGAACGACGGCATGGAGCGCACGCTGTCCCTCACCGAGGCCGAGATGCGCGGCCTGCGACTGCCGGAGATCGCCCCGGATCCCGTGAGCGACGAGACCGAGCGGCGGATGCGCCTGGTGCTGGAGACGGGCGAGGCGCAGTACGTGGACGCCTTCATCCGTCCCACCGCTACGGGTTCGGAACACGGCTGGGCGGCTTCGCTGGCCCCGTTGCGGGACCCGGACGGCCGGGTGCGGGCCGTCTGCCTGGCCGCGCACGACCGGTCCGGGACCGCAGAGGGCGTACGGGAGCACATGCACCTGCCGGGCGACGTCGCCGCCCGCATCGGCACGAGCCTGGACAGCGCCCGCACCGCGCAGGAGCTGGTCGACGTCGCCGTCCCCCGGCTCGCCGACTTCGCCGCCGTCGACCTGCTCGAACCCCTCCCGCACGGCGACGAGCCCGCCCCCAGACCGGGCGCGGGGCCGGTCACCGTCTCCCGTACCGCGGTGCGGTCGGTGCTCGAAGGTGGCCCGGAGTCCGGGGTCTCGGTCGGCGAGACGACCGTCTACCCGCCGCTGTCGCCACCCGCCGAGTGCCTGGTCGCGGGCCGCGGCGCCGTGTACGGGGCGGGCGACCCGGCCGTCGCCCGGTGGGCTGAGCAGGACGCCGGGGCCGCGTGGATCGGCGAGTACGGAACCCATTCGATGATGGTGGTGCCGCTGCGGACCGCAGACACCACGCTCGGCGTCGCCCTCTTCGGGCGTCAGCTGCACCGGGAGCCCTTCCAGCCGGAGGACCTGTGGCTGGCCGGGGAACTCGCGCAGCGGGCGGCCGCCGGCATCCACGGCGCGGGCCGGCAGCCCCGCGAGCACACCACCACCATGACCCTGCAGCGCAGTCTGCTCCCGCACACGCTGCCCGAGCAGGCGGCGCTCGAAATCGCCTCCCGCTACCTACCCGCCGGCACCGAGGCCGGGGTGGGCGGCGACTGGTTCGACGTGATCCCGCTCTCCGGTGCGCGGGTGGCCCTGGTCGTGGGCGACGTCGTCGGCCACGGCATGCGGGCGGCCGCCACCATGGGCCGGCTGCGCACCGCCGTCCGCACCCTGGCCGACGTCGACCTGCCGCCCGACGAGCTGCTCACCCACCTCGACGACCTGATCATCCACCTGTCCGCGGACGAGGGCGAACAGGACCCCGGCGGGGAGGCCGCCGGGGGCATCGGCACCACCTGCCTGTACGTGGTGTACGACCCGGTGACCCGCCGTTGCACCCTCGCCCGGGCCGGCCATCCCCCGCCGGCCGTGGTCTCCCCGGAGGGCTCCGTGTACCTGATCGACGTACCGGCCGGTCCACCGCTGGGGCTGGGGGGACTGCCCTTCGAGACGGCCGAGGCGGAGCTTCCCGAGGGCAGCATCATCGCCCTGTACACCGACGGGCTGCTCCAGGCCCGCGACCGCGACATCGACGACGCCCTGGACGGCATGCTCGCCGCGCTCTACCGGCCGGCGTCCACGCTGGACACGGTCTGCGACCGGGTGCTGACGGCTTTGCTGACCCACCCTCCCGATGACGACGTCGCCCTGCTCGTCGCCCGGACCCGGGCGCTGCACGCCGACCAGGTCGTCGTCTGGGACCTGTCCCCCGACCCGTCCGTCGTCAGCCAGGCCCGCCGGTACACCACGGACCAGCTGACGGCCTGGGGGCTGGAGGAGGCCTCGTTCGTCACCGAGCTGCTCGTCAGCGAGCTGGTCACCAATGCCATCCGGTACGGCCAGCCGCCGATCCAGCTGCGGCTGATCCACCAGAACAGCACGCTGATCTGCGAAGTCTCCGATTCGAGCAGCACCGCCCCGCACATGCGGCGGGCCCGGACCTTCGACGAGGGAGGGCGGGGGCTGCTGCTGGTCGCCCAGCTCGCCCAGCGCTGGGGCACCCGGCCCGCCCCCATCGGCAAGACCATCTGGGCCGAGCAGTCCCTCGTCGGGTTCTGAAACGAGACGGGCGGTCCCTGTGACACGCCTGTGACAGTCGACGGACAGCGCCATGACGTCGCGCGGTCAGTCTTTTGAGCAGGGACAAATACCGACATTCAGGTATAGATCCCCTGCTTCCGAGGGTGTGAGCAGTGATGACCGAACCGATTCGTCGGAGGAAATCCCATGAGCCTCACCCTGACCGCCCGGACCGCCACGACCGCCCCGACCGCCGAAGCCACCGCCGCCACACTGGCCCCGCGGGAACAGGAGGCCCTGCGCCACATCGCCTCCGGCTGCACCTACCTGCAGACGGCCCGCAACATGGGGCTCTCGAAGCACACGGTCGACGCCTACCTCCGCCGCATCCGGGCCAAGCTGGGCATCAACACCACGGCGGAGATGACCCGCCTGGCCGTCGCCATGGGACTGTGACCCCGCCGCACACGGACAACCGGGGGCCCTCCCCCACCGTTCACAGCGGCCCGCCGGACGGGCCGCGGAAGACCGGAGCGGCCCAGGCCGGAGGCTCCGGCGCCGGCTCCGCGCCCACCGCGATCCCCGGAGGCCGCGGACGCACCTGGGACCCCGGATCCGAGCGCCGGGCGGCGATCCCGGTGGCCGCGCGCAGCTCGGCCACGAATTCCAGACAGGAGTCGTAGCGGTCCTCGGGCACCTTCGCCAGAGCCTTGCCCAGGACCTCGTCGGCGGCGGCCGCGATGTCCGGGCGCTTCTCGGTCACGGGGGGCGGCGGATCGTACTGGTGGGCCCACAGCAGCGCCGCGTCCTCCTCGCGTTCGAAGGGCGGCCCGCCCGCGAGGGACTCGTAGACCACGCAGGCCAGGCTGTAGAGGTCGCACCTGCCGTCCACCGGCCGGCCGGAAATCTGCTCGGGCGCCATGTAGTCGAGCGTTCCGACGAACTCGCCGGCGGTGGTGAACCCGGTGAGCGACAGCGACTTCTTCGTCAGTCCGAAGTCCGTGAGGTAGACGTGCTCGGGGTGGTCGCTGTCGGTGCCCGCGGCGACCAGGATGTTGCCGGGTTTGACGTCCCGGTGGACGAGATCGTGGGCGTGGGCCGCGTCGAGTGCGGAGGCGACCTGGCCGGCTATGCGCAGGGCGGTCGCGACGGGGAGCGGGCCCTCCCGGTCCAGCAGGGCCCGCATGTCCAGGCCGGAGACGTACCGCATGGCGATGTAGAGGACGCCTTCGGTCTCGCCGGCTTCGTAGATCGGCACGATGTGCGGGTGGTCGATGGACGCGGCCACCCGCGACTCGTGGGTGAAGCGGCGCCGGAAGGTGTCGTCGCGGGCACGCTCCGGGGCGATCAGCTTGAGCGCGACCGTGCGGTCCAGGCGCAGGTCCTTCGCGCTGTAGACCACGGCCATCCCGCCGCGACCCAGCATGCGCTCGACCCGGTATCCCGCGATCTGCTTGCCGATCAGGCCGGAGCCCCGGCCCCCCGCGTACACGCTCAGGTTCGATGCCGTGCCCATCAGGCACCCCTCATCCGCCCGCGCGCGCAGGACCGCCGCCGGCACGGTGGTGCCGGCTCGGACGCGCGGTCGACGCGACAGGCCGCTCCTCCATACCCGAAAGTCTATCCAGTGATCCACACGCATGCCCGTTCGCACGGGCCGTACGAAGGTTCGGGCGCGGGCGGCCGCCTCCGGGCGGGGCGTACCCCGTGGGGCCTCGGGGGTACCGTGCCGCTGCGGCTCGGACGGGGAGCGGTGCGCATCGCGCGGGCAGGACCGGGGGGTAGAGCAAGGTGAGGAACGGTCAGCATCCGGACGCCGGGGGCGCCATGGGCGGCGCGGACGCGCCGGCCGCGCACTTCGAGCCGCTCGACCCAGCGCCCTGGCGACCTGGCGACCCGGCAACCGGGCGACCGGGCGACCCGGCGACCCGGCGACCCGGCGACCCGGCGACCCGGCGCATTTCATCGACGCCGACACCGACGGGCGGCGTCCCTGGCTGGCGACCGCCTACGTGCCGGGCCCCCGCTCGCCGGGGCCGTGTCGTCGCACGGTGCACTGCCGGTCGAGACCGTGCTGCTGCTCGTCGCGGCCGTCGCGGAGGCGCTCCAGGTGATCCACGGCGCCGGCAGCCCGACCTGTCCGGCGTGCCGCCGCGGCTGGTCGAGCTCGTCACCCGTTGCCTCGCCGAGGGCCCCGCAGGCCCGGCCGTCGACGGTGGCCGAGGTCATCGCCCCTGTGCCAGTCCGCAACGACGCCACGGCGCTGCGTGCCCCCGACCCCGGTCGCGGCTGCTCCGGCCCCTCCCGCTGACGCGGGACGCGCGGCACCGCCGGCAGGCCCGGGTCAACGACCCAGGGCCTGCTTCAGTTCGGCCTTGTCCATCTGGGAGCGGCCCTTGATGTTCCGCTTCTTGGCCTCGTTGTACAGCTGTTCCTTCGTCGGTCCTTCGGAGCCGCTGTGCGACCGCTGTCCACCGCGCTTGGACGAGGACATGTCCTGGAGGGAGGAACGGCTGGCGGTCTTCGACTCACCGGAGCGGGCGCGCTCCTTGTTCACCGTCCGGGCGGCGATCTCCTCGGCCCGCTTCTCGGACTCGCCGCGCTCCAGCGCGGAGTCCTTGATGTGTTCGTACTGTCGTTCTCGCTTCGGGGAAGCCCCACGAGGCATGGTGCTCTCCTTCCGTACCGTGGTGTGGTCAGGACCGTCGTGTGTGGTCAGGTCACCTTGCCGCGGCCGGTGACGAGGTCCCGTGCCCGGTCGACCAGGCCGAGGCCCGGGGCGAGCAGCTTGTTGGCGGGTGGGGTGGACGGGCTGCCCGGGTGCGGGCGGGTCGGTGCGAGCTTCTTCGCACGCCGGATGCTGTCGCCGAGGTCGTCGAGGTCCTTCTGCGGGCAGTTGTGCCGCAGGGCCGGGAAGAGGTTCTCCTCCTCGTCCTTGATGTGGGCGAGGACCTCCGTGCGCAGTTCTTCCACGCACCGGTCGAACTCGGGGCCGACCGGGTCCAGTTCCTCCAGCCGCTTGAGCATCTCCTCCACCCGGGAGTGGTCGGCGATCTCCTTGTCGGCGATCCGGTCGCCGCCGTCAAGGTGCTCGCGGACGGCCGGGTAGAGGTACTGCTCCTCCGCGACCGAGTGGCGGACGAGTTCGATGGTCAGCAGGTCGGCCATCTCCCGCCGTCGTTCGCCCTCGGTGGTGGTGCGCAGTTGCGCGAAGTAGTCCTTCACCTCGTCGTGATCGGCGGTGAGTTCCTTGACGGCGTCTCCACCGTGTCCCATGGGGTGCCTCCAATCCGGCGGTCCGGGCCGGTCGCCCGGACGCCACCGGTCGGCGCCTGCCCCGTAGCCCGCGCATCATGCCCGGGAGCCGGATGCCGGGTAACCGCGGTCAGGGAGGTCATATGACGCAGCACATCGCACCGGCCACGCCGCCGTCGCGTCCCGCCCGCCGCGTGACGGTGGTCCCCCAGGGCCCCGTGCTGATCGAGGGCCCGGTGGAGATCGTGCGGGAGGACGGTACGGTCGTCCGCTCGGACCGTTTCACGGTCGCGGTGTGCACCTGCCGCCGCAGCCGGAACCAACCCTGGTGCGACACCAGCCACCGCCCCCACCGCCGTTGCGGGGCGGCGCCTTCCGACGATGGCGGCACGCCGTGACCACCGGGGGACCCGCCCTCGTACCGGGACGCGGAGAGCTGTCCCAGGCCGTGGTGGACGCCCTGCGCGGCGGCCGGCCGCCCGGGTACTCCGCTGACGCTGCCACCCGCGCCGATCCGTGGGGCGAGGACCTCCAGCTCGCGCTGTACCTGCTGTACGAACTGCACTACCGGGGCTTCCGCGAGGTCGTCGGCGAGCGGGAATGGGACCCGGAGCTGCTGCGGCTGCGCGGATTCCTGGAGACCGCGGTGCTCGACGCCCTGCGGGGCGAGCTCCGTGACGCGCCGGACCGTGTCGCCGATGCCTTCGGCCCCCTGCTGGTGGAGTCCGCGGACCCGACCGGGAGCACGAGCCACTACCTGGAGCGGCGGGGCACCCTGTGGCAACTGCGCGAGTACGCCGCCCTGCGCTCGCTCTACCACCTCAAGGAGGCGGACCCCCACCTGTGGGTCGTCCCGCGTCTGACCGGCCGCGCCAAGGCGGGCATGGCCGCCGTCGAGTACGACGAGTTCGGCGCCGGGCGCGCCGAGGACGTCCACGCACGCCTGTTCGCCGACCTGATGGCCGACCTCGGCCTCGATCCCGCGTACGGCCGGTACCTGAAGCACGCTCCGGCGCCGCTGCTCGCCACCGTCAACCTGATGTCGCTGTTCGGCCTGCACCGGGCCCTGCGCGGGGCGTTGGTCGGCCATTTCGCCTGTGTCGAGGTCACCTCCTCGCCGGGGTCCCGCCGGTTGCTGGCCGCGATGCAACGGTGCGGCGCGGGCCCGGCCGCCGAGCGCTTCTACGCCGAGCACGTCGAGGCCGACGCCGTCCACGAGCAGGTGGTGCGCCGCGAGGTCATCGGCGGGCTGCTCGCCGACGAGCCCGGGCTGGAGGCCGACGTGGCATTCGGCTGCGCGGCGACGGTCCTGCTGGAAGGGCGTCTGAGCGCGCACGTCACGGGCGCCTGGGACCGGAACGAGTCCGCGTTGCGCCTTCCGCTGCCGCCCGCGGCCTGAGCCGGCTGCCGCGGGGCGGCTCAGGCCGGGTGACCGGGCTCCAGGTCGCGCACGTCGGCGTAGCGCAGCGGTGGGGCGACCGGCCCGGGGGCCGGCGGGGACTCCTCGACGGGGGACAGCAGGAATCCCTCGTGGTCGCCGCCGGGGAGCACGCCCACGATGCGGCCGGTGAACCAGTCGGCCGCATCCGACAGCACCGGGCTGCCGTCGTGTCCGGGCCGCCAGCCGGTACGGGCGAACTTGTCCACGCTGTTTCCGGTCCGGCAGCCGAAGAGCTCCGCCAGGGCCCGCTGGTCCCGGTGCAGCAGGTGCACGGTGAGGTGGCGGGCGCCGCGCGCGACCGCATGGGTGTGGTTCGCGGTCGACAGCCAGACGACGAAGCGGGGCGGATCGATCGAGCACTGCGAGGCGAACGCGACCAGGCATCCGGCCCGCTTGTCGCCGGACGCGACCGTGACCACGTACACGGGCCCGTTCAGCGCGGCGTTGAAGGCGTCGAGGTCGGGGCCGGCTTCCGGCACGCTGGCTCCTGGGGTCGGCTGCTGGGCCCGCTGGGTTTCCCCTCTTGCATCGGCGAGGGCGCGGCCCGGCTTGAGCGCACGGACGGTGGCCGGGCGAACGGTGCCCGCCGGCGGTGCATACCCACGCCCTTCGGGGGAGGCGCCGGGCATGAACGGAAACCACCCCCCGAGCAATCCGGACCCCGACCCGCGGCGGACGGCGGGACTGACACGGGGCGGCGGCGTACCCCCGGGGGAGACGCCGCCGGCCGAGTCGGGCACCGGTACCGGTACCGGTCCGTACCGCCCCCTGGAGCGGGGCTGGGCGCGCGGCCCGCTGGCCCTCGTCATCGTGCTCGCCCTGCTCGTCGCGCTGTTCTTCCTCGCCTACGGCATCGTCCTGGCCCTGTGACGGCCGCCGGGGCCGATCGTATGAGCGCCGATCGTATGAGGAGGTCCCCGTGAATCCAGATCCTGGCGGCGCGCTGGCCCAGTACCGGCGACGCCGCGACTTCTCCCGCACGCCCGAGCCGAAGGGCGGGCGTGTGGCCGCCGGCCCGGACGGCACGCCCTCGTTCGTGGTGCAGATCCACGACGCGACCGCCATGCACTTCGACTTCCGGCTGGAGGTCGACGGGGTGCTGAAGTCCTGGGCGGTGCCGAAGGGGCCGTCGGCCGATCCGCACGACAAGCGGCTGGCGATGCCGACCGAGGACCATCCGCTGGAGTACCGCGACTTCGAGGGCGTGATCGCACCCGGCGAGTACGGCGCGGGCACCGTGATCGTCTGGGACGAGGGCACCTACCGGAACCTGACGGCGGACCGCGCCGGGCGGGAGGTCCCGTTCGGCGAGGCCCTGGACCACGGGCACGCCTCGTTCCGGCTGGACGGGCACAAGCTGCACGGCGGGTACTCGCTCACCCGGATCCGCGGCGGCCAGGGCGGGGGCCGCGAGGTCTGGCTGCTCGTCAAGCACGCCGACGGGCACGCCCGCGCGGGCAGCACGACCGACCCGCGGCGCGCCCGCTCGGCGCACAGCGGCCACACCTTGCGGCAGGTCGCCGCGGAGTCCGCTGCGGGGAACAGCCCGTGACGGCGGCGGCCACAGCGACCGCCACGGCCGGGGCGACGAAGGACGTCCGGGTCGGCGGGCACACGGTCGAGGTGTCCCGGCCCGGCAAGCTGCTCTTCCCGGGGGACGGCTTCACCAAGGCCGATCTGGTCGACTACTACCACCGGCTGGCCGGGCGGATGCTGCCGCACCTGCCCGGCCGCCCACTGGTGTCGGAGCGCCACCCGGACGGGATCGACGGCTCCGGCTTCCTGCAGAAGGACGTGCCCGACCACTTCCCCGGCTGGCTGGCCCGGGTCGAGCTGCCCAAGGCGGACGGGACCGTCACGTACGCGCTCTGCGAGGACACGGCCTCGCTGCTGTACCTGGCCGGGCAGGCGTGCGTCACCCTGCACCGCTGGCTCTCCCGGGCCGACCGCCCCGACCACCCGGACCGCCTGGTCTTCGACCTCGACCCGCCCGGTCGGGGCGACGACTTCGGCGCCGTCCGCCGGGCGGCGCAGCGGCTGCACGCGCTGCTGGAGGAGCTCCAGCTGCCGTCGCTGCCGATGACCACCGGCTCGCGCGGCCTGCACTTCGTGGTGCCGCTGCTGCGCCGCGAGCCGTTCGACGAGGTCAGGGCCTTGGCGCGGGAGGTTGCGGAGGTGCTGGCCGAGCGGTACGCCGACGAGTTGACCACGGCGCCGCGCAAGCGGGACCGGGGCGGGCGGCTCTACCTCGACGTCCAGCGCAATGCGTACGGGCAGACCGCCGTCGCCCCGTACGCCGTCCGCGCCCGGCCCGGCGCCCCCGTCGCCGCGCCGGTGGACTGGGAGGAGCTGGACGACCCGGAGCTGACCGCCCGGCGCTGGACCCTCACTGACGCCGACCGCCTGCTGGACCGCGACCCCTGGCAGGGGGCGCCGCGCGGACGCTCGCCGGCCGCGGCCCGGCGCCGGCTGGCCGAGCTGCGGAACGGAAGCTGAACGGGCGAACAGCCAAGGCGCCGACCGCCCCCATGCGGCTATGCGGCCTCGGCGGTGCGGGCCAGGGCTTCGGCCAGTTCGTCGCGGGTCATGCCGGAGCGGCCGGGGATGCCGGCGGACGCCGCCTTCTCGTACAGCTCGGCCTTGGTGAGCGACGCCAGATCGGTCTTCCCCGTTTTCCCCGTTTTCCTCGCCTTCCCCGGCTTCCCCGCCTTCCCCGGCTTCCCCGATGTCGTGCCGCGCCGCTCGGCGCCGCCACGAGCCTGTTCGACGCTCGCGCGCAGGGCCTCCGTCAGATCGACCACGTTCGTGGGCTCCGCCGGGAGTTCGGCCTTCTCGACCGCCTCACCCGCGCCCTTGGCCTTGATCAGGGCGGCGACCTTCTCCCGGTAGCTGTCGTGGAACTCCTCGGGGTCCCAGTCCATGCCGAGGGCCCAGCCCTGATGAGCTGCTCCGCCATCTCCATCTCCTTCGCCCCGGTCTTCTTGGAGCGGCCCGGCGCGATGTCGTCCAGTTCGGCGGGTTCGGCCAGGACGTATTCCTCGCCGGTGTCGTAGGCCTTGACGATGTCGTCGGGGGCGACCTCCTCGCCCGTGCGCTCGTTCACCCGCCGGTTGCGGATCCGGTCCGCCGTGCCGCGTTGCAGCTGGTGAAAATGGAGGGTGTGGCTCTCGGTTGCGGTGTACATGCCGACGGGGACGCTCACGAGCCCGAAGCTCAGTACGCCGGTCCAGACCGGTCTCGCCATGCCGATCACCGCCCTTCCCCCTGGGTCCACGGCATCTGCCCGCCCGGTCCCGCCGGAAACGACGGTCGCGGCGCGGCTGACGAGGTGCCGGACGGAGGTTTGGCGGACGGCGGAACGGTAAGGCGCCGGTCGGCGGGCGGCGACAGCCGCCGCCGAGCGGTGCGCCCGCACGGTGACGCAGCAGATGCGATCGGCTACGGGCGGATGAGCTGGGAGTGTGAAACACCATGGGCGGCGACAGCGACAGGCAGGACAGGGCGGACCGGATCCGCGGGCGCGCGCCGGACCCTGACCGGCTGAAGACGGGCGGCCGGCCGCGCAGTCCCGACGAGGTCGCGCACGAGCGGGGCCGGGAGGACGCGACGATGCGCGACGTCATGCACGAGCTGAGCGAGGGCGACCTGGACGACATGCGCGACGACCGCTGAGGGACGACGGCCGGGAGACGGCCGCCGGGGCCGACCGCTGGGGGACGACCGCCGGGGCGCCGTCGCACAGCCCGGGCACGTACGAGCACGCCGGGACCCACCTGCCCCGAAACGGTGAACCGGGGGTCCGCCGCGTCCGCGCCCAGTGACGTTTCTCTGGTGAAATCACTCCCCCTGGAGAGTGAGCAAAGCGCTCGCCTAAGGAGTTTCCCGGTTCCCCCACGAAAGTATCGGGCTTTGGTAAAGGACCGTCGTGTTGCGGCGGTCCCACCACGTCTCTGTGCTGCTTCACCATGACGGGAGTCAGACGTTGACCTACGGGAACAAGTTGCGGGAACAGATCACCGCGCCGGGTACCACCCCCCTGATCGGCGTGTACGACATGTATTCGGCGTCCATCGCGGCCCGGCACTACGACGGCATGTTCGTCTCCGGCTTCGGATTCGCCGCGTCCTACTACGGGCTGCCGGACATCGGGTTCATCGCCTGGCCGGACATGGTCGCCTTCGTCCAGCGCCTGCGCGGCGCGTTCCCCCGGCACCACCTGCTCGTGGACATCGACGACGGCTACGCCGATCCGGAGGTGGCCTGCCACGTGGTGGAGGGGCTGGAACGCATCGGGGCCTCCGGGGTGATCCTGGAGGACCAGCAGCGCCCCCGCCGGTGCGGGCACGCGGACGGCAAGCAGGTGCTGCCGCTCCAGGAGTACCTCGACAAGCTGGAGATGGTGCTGGCCGTCCGCCAGGACATGGTCGTGGTGGCTCGTACGGACGCCACCGAGGAGGCGGACATCCTGAACCGGGCCGAGCGGCTCGCGGCCACCGGTGCCGACGTCGTCCTGGTCGACGGCGTGCGCAGCGTGGAGTGGATCCGGCGGATCCGGGAGGTGGTCGGCGACAAGCCGCTGCTGTTCAACCAGCTCGCGGGCGGGAAGTCCCCCCGGCTCTCGCTCGGCGAGCTGGCCGCCCTCGGCGTGGACGTGGCCATCTACAGCACGCCGTGCCTCTTCGCCGCCCACGAGGCGATGGACTCGGCGCTGCGCGACCTGCGGCGCGACGACGGGCGCCTGCCGCTGGTGACCGCCGACGCCGGGATCGGCGTCGCCGCCGCGACCCGGCTCCTGGAGGACAACGTGGCCCGGCTGCGCCCGGTTCCCGAGCGGGTGGGGGCGTGAGCCGGCGGGGAGGGCGACTGCGGGCGGCGGCCGTCCCCGCGCTCGCCGCGGCCCTGCTCGGTGCGGGGGCGGCGCCCGCCGCGGCCGACGGGAGTCTGATCACCGTGGTCGACAACTCCCATGCCGACTCCTTCCTGGAGGTCGACCGGGCCGCGAATGTCCAGTACCGCAGCAGCGGCACCGCCGGCAGTGACCACGACGGCAGTGCCGTCGAGGCCGTGCAGGCCCTGATCGGCGCCCTCACCTCCGCCCAACGGAGCTGATCGGCGGCCGCCGCGCCCGGCCCCGGCACCCTGGGGCCGGGCGTTCGGTCGCGGCGGCCCGCCGCGCTGCCGAACCGACACCGAGCTCCGAGCAGTGGAGCAGTGGAGCAGTGGTGGTCGACGACCAGCCGCCCGCGCCGACACCGACGGTGACGGTACCGACGGCCGCCGGAGGACGGCGGCGAAGGCGGCCCGGGTGCGGGCGCTGGTTCCTTCGGGACTCCCGGTCCTGTGAACTACGGTCGAGCGCCGATGCGTTCGCGCGGCCCCGCGGTTGCGCGCGGCGAGCGCCCAGGGCTCCGCAGCGTCCGACGCGACGAAGCCGGACGGAGATCGTCACGCCACGTGTCCGGCGCGCGATACGGACGCACTCGGGATGGCACATATTGCCCAGACGGCAATTGGCGTTCGCTCAGCGGAGGCTCAGATCCGGATAACGATCGAGTCACCGAAGAAGGGGCTTTCGGCCTGGTCACAGGCGAATGACCGTTATGCCGGTGATGTACGCCACGGTCCGGCGCGGCTGACCGTGGTACATCTTCACGACCGCCTGCCGGACACCACCCACGTCCGTGCAGGGGCGCTGGAGCCGGCCACCGCCGGCAGCAACTCCATCAGCATCCGGGGGATCGGAACCCGATTCGCAGCCGAGCGCGGCGCGGATCGGCATGGAGCGGAAAGGCGCACCACAGCATGACCTCGACGCAGGTCGAACAGCACAACGGCGACAACACGGCCGCGGGCAGCACGCCCGAGGAGGGCTACGAGCGCGGGCTCGGCAGCCGCCAGGTCCAGATGATCGCCATCGGCGGCGCCATCGGCGTCGGCCTCTTCCTGGGCGCGGGCGCGAACATCGCGAAGGCCGGGCCCAGCCTCATCCTGATGTACGCCCTCGCCGGCGTGATCGTCTTCTTCATCATGCGGGCACTCGGCGAGCTGCTCCTGTACCGGCCCGTCTCGGGTTCCTTCGCGGAATACGCCCGCGAGTTCCTCGGTCCGTTCTTCGGTTTCGTGACCGGTTGGACGTACTGGCTCATGTGGGTGGTCACCGGCATGGCCGAGCTGACCGCCGCGGCGATCTACATGCACTACTGGTTCCCGGCCATCCCCCAGTGGGTGACGGCCCTGGTGTTCCTGGTGGTCCTGTACGTCGCCAACCTCATCTCGGTGAAGATCTTCGGCGAGATCGAGTTCTGGTTCTCGATGGTCAAGGTCACCGCCCTCATCGGCATGATCGTGATCGGTATCGGTGTCGTGACCTTCGGGTTCAGCGCCGCCGGTGACACCGCCGCCGTGTCGAACCTCTGGGCCTTCGACGGCATCTTCCCGAAGGGCGTCGGCTCCAGCCTGATGACCCTGCAGGGCGTCATGTTCGCGTACCTGGCCGTCGAGCTCGTCGGCGTCACCGCGGGCGAGTCCGAGAACCCGGAGAAGACCCTCCCCAAGGCCATCAACACCCTGCCGTGGCGCATCATCGTCTTCTACGTCGGTGCCCTCAGCGTCATCCTGATGGTCGTCAAGTGGACCGAGTTCCAGCCGGGCGTCAGTCCCTTCGTGGCGGCCTTCGCCAAGATCGGCATCCCGGCCGGTGCGGCCATCGTCAACTTCGTGGTCCTCACCGCGGCCCTGTCGTCCTGCAACTCCGGCATGTACTCCACCGGCCGTATGCTGCGCGACCTGTCCGCCAACTCCGAGGCGCCCAAGCTGCTCGGGAAGCTGAGCTCCACCAAGACGCCGGCGATCGCCATCACCCTCTCCGCCGCCCTCATGGGCATCGGCGTGGTCCTCAACTACGTCGTTCCGGAGAAGGCCTTCGGGTACGTCACCTCGGTCGCGACCGCGGCCGGCATCTGGACCTGGCTGATGATCCTGATCAGCCACATCCTGTACCGCCGCGCGGTGGTCGCCGGCAAGCTGCCCGCCTCCTCCTTCCCGGCCCCCGGCGGCACGGTGTGCAGCTGGATCGCCGTCGCGTTCCTGCTGCTGGTCACCGCGCTGATCGCCATCGACCCCGACAGCCGCATCTCCCTGTACGTGGGTGCCGGCTGGGCGGTCTGCCTGGCCGTCGGCTGGGCCGTGCTGAAGTCCCGCAACCCGCAGATCGCGGCGCGGGCCGCGGCCGCCGACAAGGGCCCGAAGACCGCGGGCCGGTCCTGATCAACCCTTGAGCGGGTCCTCCCCCGCCCGCTCCCCATACGGGGGTGTACCTGCCGGAACGGCGGGTACACCCCCGTCGGCGCACCTGCCGGCAGGCCGGCGCGCAACCCGGCGGACGGCCCCTGCGTCCCCTTGCACAGGACGCGCCGGCCGACCGACGCGTGCAGCCCCACGGAAGCAGGACATGGTGATGAGCGAAAAGGCGCGCACGCTCTTCGACGCGCTCGATCTCGACCAGGACGGCACCCTGACGCGTGCCGAGGTCATCGAGGCCCTCCGGGCCAAGGGCCCCACCCTCGCCGCCCGGGGAGTGATCCCCTTCTGGGGGGTGGGGGACGACGCCGATTCCTCCGCCCTGTTCGACGCGGCCGACCAGAACGGCGACCGCGTCCTGACCTTCGAGGAGTTCTCCGCCGTGGTGGACCGCCGCTTCGGCTGGTGAACGACCCGGCCGGCAACCCCGCCGGCCCGCACCGCCCGCACCGGCCCGGCTCGGTCGGGTGGGGGAGGACGCCGCGCCCTCCCACCCCGCGCGTTACGGCCGGGGCGGCGCGGCCGGCGTCCACACCGTGCCGCGTGCCTCGTACTCCACCATGGCCTCCACCGACGTCGCCGTTTCGGCGCCGAGTTCGCGGCGTACGAGCCAGAGGGCGAGGTCGAGGCCCGAGGTGATGCCGCCGGCGGTGACCAGGTCGCCGTCGTCCACCACCCGCGCGGTCTTCAGTACGCCGCCCTGCTCCGCCAGGTCGGGCCGTGCCCGGTGGTGGGTGGTGCACGGCCGCCCGCGGGTCAGCCCGGCGGCCGACAGCAGCATGACTCCGGTGCACACCGCGGCGACGGTGAGACCCGGCCGTACCGCCGCGGCAACGGCCCGCGGCAGTGTGCCCCGGCGGATCTCGGCCCACACGCCGGGGTCCTCCCGTCGCGCGTACCCGCCGCCCGGTACCAGGAGCACGTCGGCCTCGTGCGGGGCCCAACGGTGGGGCACCTGGACCGTCGTGCCGTAGGCGGCGCGCAGCGCGCCCGGGGCGGAGACGGTGACGTAGCGGACGTCGATCACGCGCTTCGTGAAGAACCGGGCGGCGGAGAAGACCTCGTACGGTGCGGCGAAGTCGAGTTCCTCGACTCCGTCGAACATGACGACGTGCACGCGCAGCGGTTTCCCGTCCCCGGCGGCGGGCTGCCCGGAGGCGGCGGTCGCGGCGGCGGTCACGGCGGTGGCCGGGGCGCCCGCCGTTCCGGCGAGGCCCGTGACCGCCGCGGTGGCACCGAGGGCCGTGGAGGAGCGGAGCAGGTTCCGTCGGTTCATCGTGTACTCCCGTTGTCGTGGGCCGGCCGGCGCGGTCCGGGGACGGACGCCGGAGTCGCGCGTGCGGGCGGCGCGGTCGTCGTCGCCCGCGGGGATCCAGCCGTCGGCGGTGGGAACCCGGCGCGTGGTGACTGGTGATCCACGGAAGAGTCAGTCGGACGACCGTTCCCACAGGTTCCCGGCGAACGGGAGGAAAACCGCGCCGGGTCGCGACCGTTCGGCACCCGTACGGGGCCGCCGGGTACCAGCTCGTCCAGCAGCACGACGTCGAGCCCTGCCGGCCTGCGCACCACCCGGCCTCTGGTGTGCGGGGCGTCTGCGGACGGCGGCGTTCCGGCGGTCGCCGGCTGCCTCCGTCGCCGCGCCCGGGCAGGGGCCCGCTCCACGCCGTTCTCCTTCGTGCCGCCTCCCCACCGCTTCGGCGGCCCGTGGCCGTGGGACAGAAGCCGGAAGCGGCAACTCATCGGATTCCGAAGGGACTTGTCGCGTACGACGCGGCCGCGGGAACGGAATGGCAGCCGTCCGCTTGTCCCCGCCGACCTGTGCCCGCCGGATCCGGGAGGGCAAGGATGAGCCCGACATGACCTCTGGCCGATGGTGTCGGGCGGTGCGGGCCGCGGTGTCCGCGGCCACCTGTCTCCTCCTCGCAGCCATCGGCCACACCCTCATGTCGGGCGCCGGTGTGCCGGGGCAGGCAATGGCCGCGGCATGGGCTTCTGGCGGGCCGGGCGCGCGGCGGGGTACCCCCTGCATCCGCCGGTGCACGACACGGCGGTGGGTACCGGCGACCACGGCACGGCCTGCGCACACGGCGCAGCCGGGACGCCGTCCGGGACCGCTGTCGTCTGACAGCCTGCTCACCCCGCCCGCCCGCACTCCCCACCCCGCGCGCCGTGGACGGGTTCGTCCGTGCCCCGCACCGGGACGTGTGGCGCTGCGTGGCGTACCTGAGCACCGGCAGGCAGCCGACGACCTCACGCAGGAGTCGTTCCTGCGCGCCGGCAGTGCCAGCCCGGCGGGGTGCCCGGCTTCGAGGACGGCGTAGCACTCACCGAGCTCCTGGCGGCGATTCCGGGCGAGCGCCGGGAGGCGTTCGTCCTCACCCGGTTGCTGGGGCTGCCGTACGCCGAGTCCGCGAAGGCCATCGGCTGCCCGGTCGGCACGGTCCGCTCCCGGGCCCGGGCTCCCGGCCGAGCCCGAGCCCTTTTCACGCGAGCCGGAGCACTACGGAGGCGGCTCCTCCGGAGCCGACCGCGGCCGACGCCTGGGCGCTCCTCCCGTCCGGCGCCCGGCACTGCACGGTGTAGACGCCCTGGGCCGACACGGAGAACGAGAACCGGCCGTCGGTGCCGGTCAGGGCTGCGACGTCGGGGAAGGGGCCGGGCCCGCCCGCGAGGTAGACGGACACGCCCGGCGCCGGACTGCCGTCCGTGTCGACGACCACGCCGCCGATCAGGTGCGTGCGGGCACCCCCGGTCGGGGTCACCGCTCACACCGCCTGACGGTCCGGCGGCCGGGCGGGACGCCGGCCGGTCACGCCTTCCACTGCACCAGGTTGTTGAAGACGGACCGGGTGATCCGGGTTCCGGAGTTGGTCGTCACACCACCATAGGCGTGCACGGCGATGCCGTACCGGCCGCCGTTGTGGATGCGGTAGACGGCGCTGCCGCTCTGACCGCCGGCGGTGTCGATGTCGTAGAAGACCTTCAGGGGGTTCACCGAGCTGACGCCCCGGCCGTCGTACCACTGGGTTCCCGGAGGCTTGTCCCCCGGATATCCGGAGATGTTGACGGAGCTCTTCAGCAGGTCGGCGTCCGGCCAGGCCCCGAACCCGAACCAGCCGGTGGTGGCGCCGAGTTCGGTGGGGATGATGATGGCGCCGTAGTCGAAGTTCTCGTCGCCGCTGTCGGTCCAGCCGGTGACGCTGCGGAAGCTGGTGCTCGTGACCGCGCCGAAGGGCAGGGTCGAGCCGTTGCGGCCGGGCATGACCTGGATGTTCTTCACCCATCCGTCGCGGCCCGGGACACCGCTGTTCTTGATGAACACGACGTGCCCGGCGGTGGCGAGGGTGTGCGGGCCGATGAACCAGCCCGTGCCGATCCACTGGGAGTTGTCGGCGGCCGTGATCAGCAGGGACGCGTGGGCCCGCCACGGATAGTTCGAGGTGTCCGTGATCTGGACGCGGTCGTCGGGGCCGTGCACCGTCTCGAGCATTTCCGGTGGGCCGAACGAGGCCACGCCGATGTCGGGCAGTACTGCGGTGGGCGCCCGCCAGGTCTCGGTCGGCACGGATTCCGGCGCACTGCGGGTGTGGCCGTTCACCTGTTCCAGGCCGTCGGACGTGAAGGGCGTGGGGCTGCCCTGCACCCCCTCCGACGGGCCTTCGAAGACCGGCTGTTCGGGAACGGCAGTGGCCAGTTCCTCCGGCTGGTTGGAGACGGGCGTGTGCGGGTCATTGGTCATGGAGACTCCTTGGGTGGGCACACGTGAGGCGTTCGTGGACGTGGGGCTGCGGGGCTGCGGGGCTACAGGGACTACGGGGGCTACGGGGCTGCCCACGACGGAGGCACCGCCAGGACGTCCTGGGGCGGAGCGTCGTGCACCAGCCGGGCACGTCCCCCCACGACCATGTAAAGCCGACCCGGGGCTGATCGCCACGCGACCGCGGCGACGCCCCTGCGCCGTCAGCGCTCCGACAGCTCCGAGGGGGCCTCCTGGATCACCCATCCGTTGCCGTCCGGGTCCGTGAAGGTCAGGAAGGAGTTCCAGGTCTCGCCCTTCCCGTCCTCCCAGCCCGTACGGCCGAGGTGGCGGACCGGCGAGACGTCCACGCCCCGGCCGACGAGTTCGGCACGGGCCGCCTCGATGTCGGTGACGCACAGCTGGACGCCGTGCAGGGTGCCCGGGGCCATCTCCTGCGTTCCGGGGGTCGCGGGCAGCCCCTGCTGCAGGGCGATCGAGCAGCGGGAGCCGGGCGGGGTCAGCTGGACGATGCGCAGGCCGGGGGCGACCTCCTGGTCGACGTCGACCGTGAAGCCCACCCGTTCGGCGTAGAACGCCTTCGCCCGGTCCAGATCGGTCACGGGGACGAGGACAACTTCGAGGGTCCAGTTCATGGCAGTTCTCTCCTCCACGGGGGCCACGGGGCCACGGGCGCCGGCGCATCCGGTCGGTCCACGGTGGCGCACCCGGGCACCACGGCGCACCCCGAAACACCCGGTACGCCGGGTTTCGGCTGCCTGGCCGCCGGTGCCCCGCCGCCGCGCAGGCGCGGGACGCCGGTGCTGTACTGAGAGAGCAAGAGCACTGCTCCGTCCCCGGAAGCCGGCCGGGGCCGGGACCACGGCTGATCACCCCGCACCGACAACTCCGCCGCCCTGCACGCACCTTGCCCCGCGTGGATCCTTTCTCGCCACATCCTGGACAGCCTTTGCCCACTGGCGCCTGACCGTGGTTAGGATTACGGCATGGTCACGGCCCGGTCGTCATGCGGTGCGCCGCGGATCCGGCGGTATCGGATTCCGTCGGCGCCTCTTTGGCTGGTGCTGTTGTTCCTCGGATTGCTGTATGCGCACGGCAGCAATGACGCGCTATCCGTACACCATCCCCCCGCCGCTCCCGCAGTGAACTCGACAGCCCCGTATCGGATCACCCACGAGACGGGCCGTCTTTCCGCCGCTCCCGCTGTACGCACCCCGCAGCAGGAATGCGCGCACGGCACGGAAAGCTCCCCGCACCCGGGTGAGCACTGCCTGCCGGGACAGCCGGACCAGGCGGCCGTATCGGCACCCTGCTCCCCGCGGGCCGACGAGCCCGGCGCGACCGCGTGCCCGGACAGCGGCCGGCCTGCCGCACCCGGTGGAGCTGCGCAGACGCACGGCATCGCAGCCGGCCCTCCCCCCGGGGTGCTGCGCATCTAGACGGCCGGATCCCTGACGGTCGACGGGCCCCGTGATTCTCCGGACGGCCCACGAAAGGCGCGCCCGGCCTCCCCTTCGCGGGAGTTCCCCCGGTCCGTGCCCCGCCCCGCCCGCAGGCATCCGCGCGGATCACCCCAGCACCCGCGCGCCCTCGGTGCGGCCCCTGCCACCGGCCGGCTCCCCGGAGGAACCGTGTCGCTCCACCCCGGTACCCGCCACCACCACCCCGCCCCGGCACCGCGAGTGCGGCGGCTGCTCGCCGTCCTGCTGCTGATCGTCGTCGCAGCGGCGACGGCCGGCTGTCTGCACCACGCGGACGCCACACCCCGGCCGCACGCGTCCGCGTCGGCAGGCGCCCATTCCGCCGCACCCCACACCCACACCCACACCCACACGCTCTCCCTCCATCCGTTCACCGCGGATTCACCCGGTTTTCCCGACCCGGGCGAATCCTGCATCCCGAATTACCCGTACCTCCCGCTCCAGGAGGTTTCTGCGCCGCGCGCCGCCGCTTTCCCCGTCCTCCTCGCGGTGCTTCTCGGCCTCCGTTCCCCGCACGTCCCCGTGCGCGGGCAACGCCGCCCCTCGGCATTTCCCGCGCGGGCGCGGGAAGGCCGGACAACCCGCACGAGCATCTGCTGCTGGCGCATTTAGGCCTCGTTCGCGCGACCCCGCCGCTTTCGGCGCGGCCGCCTGCTCCCGTCCCGTACGGAAACAGCCGTCCAACGAATGAGAGCCGAGGAAATGTCCTCTCCGTCCACCCGCACAACCTCCCCCACGCCGTCCCCCACGCCGTCCCCCACACCCTCCCCCACCCCCGCGCCGACGCCCGCTCCCGCCCCCGCTCCGCTCCGCCGCGCCGCCCTCTCCGGGCTCGTCGGCAACACCCCGCTCCTGCACGTGTCCGAGCCGTTCGCCTCCGAAGGCCGAGGCTTCTGGGCCAAGCTGGAGGGCTTCAACCCCGGCGGCATCAAGGACCGCCCCGGCCTGCACATGGTCGAGCGGGCCCGGGCCCGCGGCGAACTCCGGCCGGGAGCCCGGATCATCGAGTCCACCAGCGGCACCCTGGGCCTCGGCCTGGCCCTGGCCGGACTGGTGTACGGGCACCCGGTCACCCTGGTCACCGACCCGGGCCTGGAGTCGTCCATGACGAAGCTGCTCACCGCCTACGGCGCCCAGGTCAACGTCGTCTCCGAGCCTCACCCGACCGGCGGCTGGCAGGAGGCCCGGCGCGAACGCGTCCGCCAGCTGATGGACCGGCACCCCGGATCGTGGTGCCCCGACCAGTACAACAACCCCGACAACACCACCGCCTACACCCCGCTCGCCCTGGAACTCGCCGCCGGCCTCGGGCACATCGACGTCCTCGTGTGCAGCGTGGGCACCGGCGGGCACTCCGCCGGCGTCTCCCGCGTGCTGCGGCAGCTGTACCCGCAGCTGGAACTCGTCGGGGTGGACACCATCGGCTCGACGATCTTCGGCCAGCCCGCCCGGCCGCGGCTCATGCGCGGTCTGGGATCGAGCATCTACCCGCGCAACGTCGCCTACGGGAACTTCGCCGAGGTCCACTGGGTGGCACCGGCCGAGGCGGTGTGGTCCTGCCGGCAGCTGGCCTCCTCCCACTACGCCACGGGCGGCTGGAGCGTCGGCGCCGTCGCCCTGGTCGCCGGCTGGCTCGCCCGCACCCGCCCGGCCGACACCCGGATCGCCGCGATCTTCCCCGACGGGCCGCAGCGGTACCTGGGGACCGTGTACGACGACGACTACTGCGCCGCCCACGGCCTCCTCGACGGCCCGCCCGCGGCCGAGCCGGAGGTCATAGGCCGGGTCGACGAGAAGGAGGTCACCCGCTGGACCCGCTGCGCGGCGGTGGCCGACCCCCTGGCGGAGGCGGCCGACGGCTCCGCGGCACGGGGCGCGGAGGGTCCGGGCCGGTGAAGGGCATGCTCGCGCAGGTGCGCTCGTACGAAAGGAGCGTCCAGCTGTTGATGGTGAACCAGTTCACCATCAACCTGGGCTTCTACATGCTGATGCCGTACCTCGCCACCCACCTGTCCGGGTCGCTGGGGCTGGCCGGCTGGGCCGTCGGGCTCGTCCTGGGCGTCCGCAACTTCAGCCAGCAGGGCATGTTCCTGGTCGGCGGCACCCTGGCCGACCGGCTGGGCTACAAGCCGCTGATCGTCGCCGGCTGTCTGCTGCGCACCGCCGGCTTCGCCACGCTGGGCCTGGTCGATTCGCTGCCGGCGCTGCTCGCCGCGTCCGCGGCCACCGGGCTCGCGGGGGCGCTGTTCAACCCGGCGGTACGCGCGTACGTCGCCGTGGACGCGGGAGAGCGGCGAGTGGAGGCGTTCGCCCTGTTCAACGTCTTCTACCAGGCGGGCATCCTGCTCGGCCCGCTGGTGGGCATGGTGCTCACCGGGGTGGACTTCCGCATCACCTGCCTGGTCGCGGCGGCCGTGTTCGCCGTGCTGAGCGCGGTCCAGATCCGGAGCCTGCCCGCGCGACACGCGGACACGGCCCGGGCCGGGGCCGGGCCGGGGGCCCGGGGCGGCGCCGGGGAGAAGGTGCTCGCACAGTGGCGGGGGATCCTCGCCAACCGGCCGTTCCTGCTGTTCTCCGCCGTGATGACCGGCTCGTACGTGCTGTCGTACCAGGTGTACCTGGCGCTCCCGCTGGAGGTCCGGCGGCTGGGCGGTGACGGCACCTTCGGCACCGCCGCGACGGCCGCGCTGTTCGCCGTGTCCGGGTTGGGCACCATCCTGTTCCAGACCCGCGTCACCGCCTGGTGCAAGGCCCGGATGACGCCCGGGCGGGCGCTGGCCCAGGGGCTGCTCACGATGGGCGCGGCCTTCGTGCCGCTGCTGCTCGCGGCGGTCGTACCGCTCCCGGACGGCGGAGGATGGCGGTGGCTGACGGCTGTCGTGCCGCCCCTGCTCGCCGCGGCGCTGCTCGCCCTCGGCACGATGATCGCCTACCCCTTCGAGATGGACACCCTCGTCCGGCTCTCCGGGGACCGGCTCGTCGCCACGCACTACGGGCTGTACAACACCGTCTGCGGGATCGGGATCACGCTGGGGAACCTGCTCACCGGAGCGGCGCTCGACGCGGCGCGGGTCGCGGGCGCGGCGGCGTTGCCGTGGTTGTCGCTGGCCGCGCTCGGCCTGCTGTGCGCGGGCGCGGTGTTCGTGCTGGACCGCAGGGGGCGGCTGACGCCCGGCGAGCGGCCCGCGCACACGGAACCCGCGAAGGCCTGACGGGAACGGGGGTCGGCTGGAGGGGCGGGCGCCCGCGGGGTGCCCGCCCCTTCAGGCGGGTGAGCCGGAGCCTGCGCCGGGCACGTCCCCCGGCCCCGGCTTCGACTTCGGCTTTGGCTCCGGCTCCGGCTCCGGCTCCGGCTCCGGGCCGATCGAATCGAGCAGGTTCAGGACGGTGACCTCCATCGCGTGCCGGGCCTGCTCGGGGGTCAGGCCCGTGGAACGCCAGTGGTGCCAGGCGCCCCAGGTGGTGACCGCGTCCAGCCCGTTGACCAAGTCGGTGCGGCGCTGCCCCGTCAAGGTGTCGAGCTCCTCCGCCAGAACGGCCTCCAGCCGGGCGCGGGCGTCGGCGAAGGCCTCGTCGACCGTCTGCTGGATGCGCGGCGACGGGTGGTCCATGCGCATGATCGCCTTGCGGGCAGGAGTGATCCACTCCAGGATCCGGCTCCGCTGCTCGGCCAGCGCTGCCACGCGCACCGCCCGCGGGCCGCTGGTCGGCAGCGGCCTGATCTGCTCGGCCAGCTGTTCCAGCCGCCGGGTGATCGCGGTGTCCACGAGCTGCGCCATGTCGGTGAAGTGGTGGAACACCGACCGCCGCGAGACCCCGGCGTACGACGCCACCTTCTCGGCGGGGAACTCCGTCGCGCCCTCGTCGAGCAGGGCCAGCAGCGCGTCGGCGATCTTTTCGCGGGTCTGCCGGCCGCGTTCGGTCCTGCCGTCCGCCGCCGCTGCCGCTGCCGGCGCCGGTGCGACTCGCTCCTGATCCTTCTCCACCTCGGTCTCCTTCCTCGGATTGACATTGTTGCACCCCAAGTGCAAGCGTAAATATGCACTCGGAGTGCAACTTGCTTGCGGGCCTCCGGGGCGGGTCTGCGCGCCCCGGAGGCCCGCGGTCGAACGAGAGGAAGATCCGCACGATGTTCCACGCCCTGGGGCGCAGCTGCGCCGGACGCCCCGGCCGGGTCGTCGCCGTCTGGTTCGCGGTGCTGCTCGCGCTCGCCGCCGCCGTCCTGGTCCACGGCCGGGCCACCAGCGAGGCGGTGACCATCCCCGGTAGCGACAGCCAGGCGGCCCGCGACGCGGCCGAGGCCTTCCCCGGCCCGCCCTCGGGGAACCAACCCGTGGTCCTGCACACCCCGGCCGACGCCGCCCCGCTGACCTCCGACGCGATGAGGGCGGCGGTCGGGGCCGCGGCCGCGGACCTCGCGCGCGTCGGCCACGTCGTCGCCGTGACCACTCCGTACGAACCCGCCGGCCGGGCCGCGATGAGCCGGGACGGCCACACCGCGTACCTCTCGGTCGGGCTGGACGTGACCGGCCGCGACATCACCCCGGAGATCACCGACGCCGTGGTCGCCGCGGCCGCTCCGGCGGCGAAGGCGGGGATCGAGGTCACGCCGGGCGGCGATCTCGCCGCCGCGGCGGACAAGGGATCCACCGGGCACAGCGAGCTGATCGGCCTGGCGGCGGCCGCCGTCATCCTGTTCGCGGGGCTGCGCCGGGTCACCGCGGCGGGGCTGCCGCTCGTCGTCGGTGTCGTGGGTCTCCTGATATCCCTGGCCCTGATCGGGCTCGCCGGACACCTGATGGACATGCCGTCCGCCGGTGCGACCATCGCCGCCATGATCGGCCTGGGCGTGGGCATCGACTACACCCTGTTCTGCCTCACCCGCTTCCGGGACCTGCTCGCCGCGGACGTCCCCGTGGTGGAGGCCGCCGCCCGGACCACGGCCACCTCGGGCAAGGCCGCGGCGTTCGCCGGCTGCGCCGTCGCGGCCGCCCTGGCCGGCCTCGCCCTCGGCGGACTGCCGCTGCTGTACGCCCTCGCCCTCGCCCCCGGCATCGCCGTGCTCGTGGCCGTCCTGGCCGCGCTCACCCTGCTGCCGGCCCTGCTCGCTCTCCTCGGCCACCGGCTCGCCCCGGCCCGGCGCGGTGATGCCGCCTGCGACGCCCGGGAGAACGCCCCCGCCGGTACTGCGGTGGACGACCCGGCAGCCGATGTCCCCGCCGACGCCCCCGCCAGCGATCCGGTCGGCAGTCCGGCCGGCACCCCCGCGGACGACCCGGCCGACGCCGCGGCCGGGGCGCGCTGGCACCGGCTGGCCGTCTACGTCGCCGTCCGGCCCTGGCGCCACCTGCTCGCCGGGCTGGCTCTGGTCGCCGTACTGGCCGCACCCGCGGCGCAGTTGGCGTTCGGCCAGCTCGACGCCGGGGACAAGGCTCCCGGGACGGCCAGCCGCATCGCCTACGAGCGGCTCGCGGACGCCTTCGGCCCCGGCGCCAACGGTCCCCTCCAGGTGACCGCCTCCCTGCCCACGTCCGCCGCCGGCCCGTCGGACGGGCGGCTCGCCGCCGTCACCACCGCGCTGGGGCGGACGCCGGG
Source organism: Streptomyces sp. NPDC127106 (assembly GCF_042677605.1). NCBI lineage: Bacteria > Bacillati > Actinomycetota > Actinomycetes > Kitasatosporales > Streptomycetaceae > Streptomyces > Streptomyces sp. NPDC127106. The sequence continues at coordinate 364,825 of NZ_JBHXTC010000002.1, forward strand.
CGTGGCGTCGGTCGGCGCGCCGCAGCTCGCCGCCGACGCCCGTACCGCCCGCTGGCAGGTCACCCCCGCCACGGGCCCCGGCGACCCGGACACCGCCGAACTCGTCGACCGGCTGCGGGGGTCCACCCTGCCCGCGGCCACCGCGGACAGCGGGGCTACCGCCCACGTCGGCGGCGCCACCGCAGCCCAGGCCGACCTCAACGACCGGCTCGCGCACCGGATGCCCGTGATCATCGCCACCGTGGTCGCCGTCGCCGCGCTGCTGCTCCTGCTCGCGTTCCGCTCCCCCGTCGTCGCGGCCAAGGCGGCCGTGATGAACCTGCTGTCGGTGGGTGCCGCGTACGGGGTGCTCACCGCGGTGTTCCAGTGGGGCTGGGGGGCCGGGCTCGTCGGCCTGGAGAGGCCCGTTCCGATCCCGGGCTACGTGCCCCTGCTCATGTTCGCCGTCCTGTTCGGGCTCTCGATGGACTACGAGGTGTTCCTGCTCACCGCCGTACGGGAGAACTGGCTGCGCCACGGGGACAACCGGCGCGCGGTGGTCGCCGGACTGGCGGGGACCGGGCGCATCATCACCTCGGCAGCCCTGATCATGGTGAGTGTGTTTCTGAGCTACCTGCTGTCGGAGGACCCCGTGGTGAAGATGTTCGGGATCGGCCTGGCCACGGCCGTCGCCCTGGACGCCACCGTCGTCCGCGGACTCCTGGTGCCCACCAGCATGGTGCTGCTCGGTACACGCAACTGGTGGCTGCCCGCCTGGCTCGACCGCCTCCTGCCCCACATGGACATCGAGGGCGAGGGCCACGGCAAGGGCACGGGCGGGTCCGGCGGTGCGGGCCCGTGTGCGGCCCGCCCGGCCGGTACCGCCGCCGGGACCGCCGGCCCCGCCGTCACCGCCACCACCGAGCCGAACCCCGCCCCGTGAGGAACCGCATGCCCGCCACCCCGACCGAGCCCTCCCGCCCCCTCCGGCGCCGCCGCCTGCGGATTGCGCTCGCCGCCCTCGCGGCGCTCGCGATCGCGCTGCCCGCCGCGGACGCCCTCGCGCGCGAGCGCGGCGAGAGCAAGCTCGCCGACCGGATCGCCGCCCGTCACCAGGACCTGCGGTCGGCGCCGCAGGTCCGCATAGGCGGCTACCCCTTCCTGCTCGACGCCGCCCGCGGCACCCACCCCGAGGTACGGGTCACGGCCGACGGCCGCACGCCCGACGGGCGCCCGGTCAAGGCCGCGGTGGACCTGAAGGAGGTCACGCAGGGCGCGGGCGGCTACTCCGCGGCGGAGGTCGACGCCCGGTTCACCGTGCCGTTCGAGGCGCTCGCCACGGGCGCGGGCAAGAACGTACGCCTGTCCGACGCCGGGGACGGCCAGCTGCGGGTGGAGCGCAGCGCCTTCGGCATCTCCGCGGTGGTCACGGCCAAGCTGCAGCTGCAGGACGACACCGTCACCCTGCAGGCGACCAAGGCCACCTTGGCCGGCCGCCCGATCGACCCGGCCAATCCGCTGATCGCCGAGGCCCTCGCCGGGAAGCGGTGGGAGTTGCCCGCCCTGCCGCTGGGGCTGCGGGCCTCGGAGGTGTCGGTGGGTCCGGACGGGGTCACCGCCCGGGCCCACGGCGAGGGGCTGGCCCTCAGCTGACAGCGCGCCGGGCGGCCCGGCGGCGGGGCGGCCCGGCTGGGGGCGGCCCGGCTGGGGGCTCACTCGTAGCGGTACAGGAGCGACTCGCGCTCGCTCTGGCGGATCTGCTCCAGCGTCAGCTCCGGCAGGTCCAGGTGGGACAGGGTGATCTCGGCGGAGCTGGGCGCGGCGTCCTCCGGAAGCCATGCCTCCGGCTTCCAGGCGCCGCTGCGCAGCAACGCCTTCGGGCAGTGCTGGTACGCCTCCTCCACCTCGACGACGATGGCGCTGCGCGGCGGCTTGCCGACCGGCGTCAGCTGCTCCAGCAGCCGCGGGTCGGCGGTGACGCAGGCCTTGCCGTTCACGCGCAGGGTGCTTTCCCGGCCGGGGATGAGGAAGATGAGGCCGGCTCGGCCGGTCTCCACGATGTTGTGGGCGCTGTCCAGTCGCCTGTTGCCGGTGGCGTCGGGTATGGCGAGGGTGAACTCGTCGAGCACGGCGACGAATCCGGCCGGCCCGCCGCGCGGTGTCACGTCGCAGCGGCCTTCGGCGTCGGCCGTGGCGACGAAGACGAGCGAGGAGCGGCCGATGAACGCGCGGGTGACGTCGTGGATCCGGTCGACTTCCTTGTGCCGGACCATTGCGCTGGGCGGCTCGTAGAGCTCGCGCAGGCGGGCCGCGTCCTGGACGGCGGTGGACTTCAGGGCGTCGAAGGTGCGGCCGGTCGGCCGCTGCACGGTGGTCACGTGGCGCCACTATAGGAAACGGGCGCCCGCCCCGGGGGGCGGGGGGGCCCGAGCCGGCGGCGGCGCCGCGCTGCGCGCCCGCGCCCCGCCCCCCCGGGCGCGCCCCGGGCCCCGCGCGCGCCCGAGCCCCCCCCACCCTCGC
>NZ_JBHXTC010000002.1:367333-417051 GCF_042677605.1 Streptomyces sp. NPDC127106
CTCGCCGCGACCGCCTCCGCGGCGCGCGGGGCCCCCCCGGCCCCGCGCGCGGGCGCCCCCCCCACAGACCCCGCCGGCGCCCCCCCCCCCCGTCGATCGTCCTGCTGCCGGACCGTCAGGCGCGCGGCGCCGGGAAGGTCGGGTACTCGACGCCCGAGACGTGCTGGACGACGCGGATGACCTGGCAGGAGTAGCCGAACTCGTTGTCGTACCAGAGGTACAGGATCGCGTTGTCGCCGTCGACCTTGGTGGCGCCGGCGTCCACGATGGAAGCGTGGCGCGAGCCGACGAAGTCCATGGAGACGGCGTCGGGGGCGGTGGTGAAGTCGATCTGGCGCTTCAGCGGCGAGTGCAGCGAGACGTTGCGGAGGTAGTCGAGGACCTCCTCGCGGGTGGTCTCGCGGCCCAGGCGCAGGCTGAGGATGGCGATCGAGACGTCCGGGACGGGGACGCGGATCGAACTGCCGGTGATCGGGGCCTTGAGGTCCGGCAGCGCCTTGGCGACGGCGGAGGCGGCACCGGTCTCGGTGATCACCATGTTGAGCGGCGCGGAGCGGCCGCGACGGTCGGCCTTGTGGTAGTTGTCCAGCAGGTTCTGGTCGTTGGTGAACGAGTGGACGGTCTCCACGTGGCCGCGCAGCACACCGTACTCGTCGTCCATGGCCTTCAGCGGCGGGACGATGGCGTTGGTGGTGCAGGAGGCGCAGGACAGGATGCGCTCGTCCGGCTTGATCATGTCCTGGTTGACGCCGTGGACGATGTTCGGGACGTCGCCCTTGCCCGGGGCGGTCAGGACGACCTTGTCGATGCCGGGGCGCAGGTGCTTGGAGAGGCCCTCGCGGTCGCGCCACTTGCCGGTGTTGTCGATGAGGATGGCGTCCTTGATGCCGTACGCCGTGTAGTCGACCTCGGAGGGGTCGTTGGCGTAGATCACGCGGATCGCGTTGCCGTTGGCGACGATCGTGCTGTTCGCCTCGTCGACGGTGATCGTGCCCTGGAACTGGCCGTGGATGGAGTCGCGGCGCAGCAGCGAGGCGCGCTTGACCAGGTCGGCCTCGCCACCCCCGCGGACGACGATGGCGCGCAGGCGCAGGCCGTTGCCGGAGCCGGCCTTCTCGATCAGGAGACGGGCGACGAGGCGGCCGATGCGGCCGAAGCCGTAGAGGACGACGTCGCGGCCGGTGGAGCGCTCCAGCTTGTTCTCACCGGTGGCGCCGGCGACGGCCTCGGCGGTGAAGTCGGCCACCGACAGACCGCGGTCGTCGGTCTTGTAGGTCGCGGCGAGCATGCCGATGTCGATCTGCGACGGGCCGAGATCGAGGGTGGTGAGAGCCTGCAGGAACGGCATCGTCTCGGTGACCGAGAGCTCCTCGCCGTCGATCTGCCGGGCGAACCGGTGGGTCTTCAGGATGCTGACCACCGACTTGTTCACCAGGGAGCGGCTGTGCAGCAGGATCGTGACATCCCGCTCGCGGTGCAGCTTCCCGATGATCGGGATCATCGACTCCGCGATCTCCTCGCGGTGGTTCCAGTTGGTGAACGAGTCGTCGTTGACAGTCACAGGCTTATCTTTCGAGCTAGGCGGCGCTCATATGCTAACCCCCTCATAGTTTGATCATTCAAGAGGTACCCCTGTGGGAATCGACCACCCGGCGGTACGAGTGCACCCGGCGGGCCGATTGCCCCGCTATGTCCGCCTGGAACGCGACTTTCATCCGGTTTGTTCGCGAGCACTGATTCCGCGGTGCGGCGGAGGCCCCGCTCGGTCCGTGGAACGCCGCAGGCAGTCCAGAGCCGCGACGGCGCCTCCCGCCGGCCGCCGTCGACGGTCAGGGGCCCGTGGCAGCGGCTCCGCGCGGGGCTGTCGGCCCGGGGCGGTGGAGCAGGGCCCGGAGGCCGGGCCGCTGCCGGACGCCCCCGAGGGCGGCGACGGCGGCCCACGAGACGGGCCGGGGCGTGGGGCCGAGGAGGGCCTCGGCGGAGAGGCGGCCGGGGCCGGTGAGGGAGGGGCGAAGGCGAGGAGTGCGGGGCGGACACGGCGAGGAGCGGCCCGAGGGCGCCCGACACCGTGCCGACCCCGTGCGCGACGGTCAGGCCGTACGCGGGGCCGACGGCGGAGCGGGCACCGCGACGCACGGCACAGCCACAGCGCCCGCCCGCGGCCGGGCCACGCTCGCCGTCAGCACGGCGAACAGGAGACCCCGTTGCGGTCCTAGCCGGCGTGCACGGCGGACTCGGGCTGCTCGGCGAGGACGGCTGCGATGCCGTTGGCCAGGCAGGGGATGCGGTCCGCCGGGATGCCGGCGATGTTGATGCGGCCCGCGGTGGTGCCGTAGATGGCGAAGCCGTTGCGCAGGCGGAGCATCTGGTGCGGGCTCAGCGGAAGCATCGAGAACATGCCCTTCTGCCGCGCCAACGACGCGGCCCGGTCGGCCCAGCCGAGCGACGCCAGCTGCCGGGCCAGACCGCTGCGGTTGGCCTCGATGCGGCCGCGCATCTCGTCCAGCTCGGCCCGCCACAGGGCCCGCAGCCCGTCGTCCTCCAGGACCGTCGCGACCACCGCGGCCCCGTGCTCCGGGGGCATGGAGTACAGGGTCCGGGCCGCGTTCTGCAGGGCCGTCTCCACGTGGCGCAGCGACTGCCGGGAGGAGCCGATGACGATCGCGCAGCCGGTGCGGTCGGCGTAGAGCCCGAAGTTCTTCGAGCAGCTGATGGCGACGAGCATCTCCGGCACCCGCTCCGCGAGCATCCGGGTGGCCGCCAGGTCCGCCTCCAGGCCGTCGCCCAGCCCGTGGTACGCCAGGTCCACGAACGGCACCCACCCGACCTGCACGGCCAGGTCGGCAAGGGCCTGCCAGGTTTCGGGGGTCGGGTCGACGCCGGTGGGGTTGTGGCAGCAGCCCTGGAGCAGCACGACGTCGTCGCGGCGGGCCTGCCCCAGGTCCCGCAGCAGGCCCTCGGTGTCGGGCCGGCCCTCCGCGTCGAGCCAGGCGTAGGTGCGCACGGTCAGCCCCGCGGCCTCCAGGATGGGCCGGTGGTTCACGTAGGCGGGGTCGCTGATCCACACCGTCGTGCCGGGCCGGGTCCGGCAGACCAGGTCGGCCAGCAGGCGCAGCGCACCGCTGCCCGCGACGGTCTGGACGGCGACGGCCCGCTCGGCGGCGCCGCCCTCGCCCAGCACCATGGACAGCATCGCGTGGTTGAAGGCCAGGTTGCCGGAGAGCCCGCGGTACTCCTTGGAGAAGGAACGTTCCGCCAGCCGTATCTCGGCCTCTCGCACCGCCGCCATGACCGGGGTCCCCCCGGTGTCGTCGCGGTAGACGCCGAGGACGAGGTTCAGGCGCTCGGGCCGGACGTCGGCGCCGTACGCCTCGGTCAGGTCCCACAGCGGGTCGACGGGCGGCGGGAGGAGGAGCTCAAGCATCTGCGGGAACCTCGGACGGGGATCGGCGGGTCGGGGGGCTGGGGTCAGCGGGCGGAGACGGGGTGGGGCAGGGTGCGGGGCCGCCGGTTGGCGAGGAAGACCCCCGCGGCGATGAGCGGCACTCCGAGGAGCACGGCGAGCGTCGGCGATTCGCCGAGCAGCGGAACGGCGAGCAGGACCACGAGGACCGGGCTGAGGCTCCCGACGGCGGAGCTGCGCTCCGCGCCCAGCCGGCGGATGGCGAAGGCGTACAGCAGGCCTGCGCACAGCCCGACCCCCAGCCCCTGCACGACCAGGAACAAGGCGATGTCGGAGCCCGCAGCGGACGGCAGGCCGCTGGGCAGCACCCCGGTCAGCACCAGCAGGGCCATCACCACGAACGAGGGCAGGCAGAGCAGGCCGATCGAGCCGACCGGGTCGAGCTCCACCTCCTTCAGCCCGACGGTGTACAGCGCCCACAGCCCACTGGCGGCGAGCAGGATGCCGGCTCCGGCCAGGACCGAGCCGTTCACGGGGAACACGTGGCGCCAGACGAGGGCGATCACACCGGCCGCGATCAGCGCGAGCCCGGCCGCCTGGGTGCCGCGGGGGGCACCGCGCCCGCCGGCGATCATGAGCGCGGCGACGAACAGCGGGACCATGCCGGGCACGATCGAGCCGACGAACGCGGCCGAGGTCAGGGAGCCGCCGTACATCGCGGCCAGGAAGAACGGCACTCCCGCCCCGCAGGCGATCTTGAGCGCGGCGGCCGGGCGCACCGCGGCGAGCGCCCGCCGCCGGCGCCACAGGGCGGGGGCCAGGACGACGAGCGGGACGCCGAAGCGCAGCAGCGCGGCGTCAGCGGGCAGCAGGGAGGAACTGCTCAGGGCCCGCGCGCTCAGCGCGAAGGCGGCCCAGATCAGCACGGTCAGGACCAGCGCGATCATGCCCTGCCCCTGCGGGGAGAGCCCGCGGAGGCCCGCGGTGCGCTCTCGCGGGGCTGCGGCTGCCGGCGCGGGCACGGCGGGCACGGTCTTCACGGCGACCACGGTCATGTCCTCCAGATCCAGGGGCCGGATCCGGCCACATGGCAACGCTAGAGCTTTTGCCGGGGCAGCCGATTGCCAGTTCTGCCGCTCAGGAATAGCTTGGGGGCAGAATCTGCCAAGGAGTGACCATGGACGCAGTCGATCTGCAGATCATCCGCGAGTTGCAGGCAGACGGCCGCCTGTCCAACCAGGAGCTCGCCGACCGGGTCCGGCTGTCGCCTTCGCCCTGCTTGCGCCGGGTGAGGAGGCTGGAGGAGGCCGGTCTGATCCGCGGCTACACGGCCATGGTCGACCAGGTCGCGTACGGCCTGCCGATCACCGTGTTCGTCCGGATACGGCTGGAACGCCACACCGCGGAGGCCGTGCGCGTCTTCGAGGAGCACGTCGCCGTCATCGAGCACATCCAGGACTGCTACCTGATGGCCGGCAGCAGCGACTACCTGCTGAGGGTCGTCATCGAGAGCCTGGAGGCGTACGAGGCCCTCGTCCGCCACCGGATCCACGCCATCCCGGGCATCGCCTCGATCGAGTCGAGCTTCGCCTTCGGCAGCGTCAAGCAGTCCAGGGTCTACCCCGCCCCGAAGTGAGGTGGCTGCGCGGGCGGCGGCGGCGCCTGCGGCGGCAGCAGCTCGATCGGGGAGCGCAGGCGCCGGCCCAGGGGCAGCGCCAGCCGCCCCTGCCGGGTGGCGACCGGGATCCCCCGGACGGCGAGCTTCGCCTCGATGTCGCACTGCCCGCTGTGCAGCTCGGTCAGCCGCGCGCTCTCGACGGCCGCGACCAGGGCGCGGAGGTGGAAGACGACGGTCAGCTCCACCTCCACCGTGCTGACCGGGGCGCCGTCCACCAGCACCTCGACGCTGGGGCGGTGGGTGGAGGTGATGCTGTGCGTGGCCAGTGCGACCAGTTCCGGGGCCTCCGGGGACAGCCGGGTCCGGTGGGCGGCGGCCCGCAGCTCGGAGTGCTTGGCCCAGCCGTGGGCCAGCAGCGAGAACAGGTCGAGGTCGAGGAAGCCGTTGACGACGCGGGCGAGCTCGGACTCCACGGCCCGGTCCGCCGCACCCGTGAGGCCCTGCCGGTCGGGCAGCGTGCCGGCGGCGGCGTGGTGGTCGTGCAGGGTGCCGGCGATGGTCTCGACGGACTCCTCGGACTGCTGCCCGAGCAGGAACACCCGCACGGTGAGGGGCGCGACGTCGGGCGCGGGGGCGGCGGTCATGTGTCGTCCTCCTTCTCCAGCACGGTCTGCTCGCCGGGATCCGGGTGCGGCTCCAGCCGGATCGTGTGCGAGCCGGCCGCGTCGTCCTCGTCGGCGAGTTCGGCCAGGGAGGTCACCGCCGGGGCGGGCCGCAGCCGGGTGCTGACGTGGCCCCCCACCCGACGCGGGCTGCGGCGGCGGTGGTACAGCCGCGAGACTCCGAAGGCACCGATCAGGGCGACGCCGACGAGGCCCGTGCCGACGACCAGGCCGACGGGCACGACCCCCTCCGCGTTGGGCGGGCCGTCCGACGACGTCGGGTCGGGCGACGGGCGGCCGTCTGTGGGCGTGGGCCCGTCCGTCCCCTCGATGGTGAAGGTGGGCGTCAGGGCGGATTCCGGTGTCGGCTCCGTGGGGGGTGGCAGCGGAGGCGGGGTGTCCGTCACCCGGAACGGGGCCTCGTCAGCCACGCCCGGATCCGACTGGCACTCGGCCCGCACCGTGTAGTCGCCCTCGGGCACGTCCGCCGCCAGGACGAGCTCCATGGTGAACCCTCCGTCGCCTGAGGCCTTGACCGGTTGTCCTGTGGATCCGCGGTCCCACAACACGTTCACCAAACGACAGTTGAACCCGGAACCGGTCACGATGACGGGATCCCCGCCTGCCGGCCCCGCGGTGGGAGTGAGCACCACGTCCGGTGTCTCAGGCGGTTCGACGGTCGGTCCGGCTGTACGGCTCGGCTCGGGGGACTTGCCCGGCTCGGCAGACTCGGACGGCTCGGGGGAGTCGCTCGGCTCGACAGACTCGGACGGCTCGGGGGACTCGGACGGCTCGACAGACTCGCTCGGCTCGACAGACTCGGACGGCTCCACAGACTCGCTCGGCTCGACAGACTCGGACGGCTCCACAGACTCGCTCGGCTCGACAGACTCGGACGGCTCGGGGGACTCGGACGGCTCCGCAGACTCAGACGGCTCCACAGACTCAGACGGCTCGGCAGACTCGCTCGGCTCGGGGGACTTGGGGGGCTCGACCGTGAACGGTGCCTCGGCGTAGATCAACTCGTATCCGACGCAGCTGGCCCGCACCTTGTGGTCGTCGCCCGGGGCGGCGTCGGCCGGCACCTTGATACCGGCCGTGAACGTGCCCCGCTCCGGGTCCACCGTGGCCGGCTTCACTCCGTCCAGCCGGTTGCCGTTCCACGTCAGCCGGACCTTGCCGCTGCCGTTGACGGTGCAGTAGTCGAAACCCGAACCGGTGACCCGGACAGGGGTGTCCGCGGGACCGGCGGTCCGGTCCAGGGCCAGGGCGGGCACGGGAGTTGGTTTCACGTTGAACCGAGCCGTCGCCGTGAGGGAGGGTTTGGCCGTGCACGTGGCCGTCACGCTGTACTCGCCGGCAGAGGCGTCCGACGGCGCCGTGACGTCGGTCTCGAACTCGCCCGTGTCCAAGTCGGCCGTGATGACGCTGGGACCGCCGCCGCCCGGGGCGATGCGGACCTCGACCACCGCCGCCCTGTACTGCGTCGGCTGCGGCGCCGGCGCCGGCGTCTGCGTCTTGTACACGTCTCCCACGGCGCCCTGCACAGGGCTGCGGCAGTCCTCGAACCCGTAGCCGCGAACCCCCACCCGGCTGCCGGGCGGACCCGTGGTCGGGTCCAGCTCGATCCGTGCCGTCGCCCGGGCCGGGAGCACTGTCGCGGCGGGCACCGCGGGGACGGCGGTACCGCCCCACGCGACCGCCGCGCAGGCCAGCACCGCGGCCCATGACCGGATGGCCCGCAAGGTGAAGGGGAACATGACTCTCCGACACCCATTGTCCCCCGCAGGGCCGCGCCCGTCGCCTCCAGGCAAGCGCCGCACCAACCGGACTCGAGGGCTCGGGCAGGCGCGGGAAGATCCCGTGCGGAAGGGCGGCGACCGTGCGCGGTGGGACGTGCAGGCGCTGCCCCCCTCCTTGTTCGTCAGCCCCGGGCGGCGTACCGGCCGATCCACAGCTCTCGACCCGTCAGCGTTTCCGGGCCCGCTCTCCGGGGGCATGCACCGGAAGTCCGGCCGCACGCAGTTCCCGGGCGCGCTGCATCCACGCGCACGGCTCGGGCCTCCTCGTCGGGGGCTGCGGGGCCGGGGAGATGTCCTGCATCCGCGCAGCCCGGCAGGGCGGGCACGGGCCGCGGCCAAGGGCAGGCCATGCAGGAAGTCCAGGCAGCAGGTGGACTTGACGGCGGTCGCCGTCCACAGCAGCAGCCAGCCCGGCCGGCCGACCGACCGACTGCTCCGGGCTCATGTGCGCGGCGAACCCGCGCAGTTCGCCACGACTGCGTGCGCCGTGCACGCCGTCTGCTGCCTGGCGTTCTGATGGTCAACGGCCCTGGCCTTGTGCCGACGCCTGGGCAAAGACCGGCAGGGTCCGCCCACGCCCCTTCGCCCCGGACCGGCCCGGGTGGTGGCCGGGGTTGCGCTCCGGCGTCCGACGGGACGTCTCCGCAGGCCCGGCGGGGGCCGGTGGGACCTGATTCACCATCAGGTCAGTTGTCCCGGACTCTTGACTCTCCCGGCGGCAGTGGCGATCCTCGTCGCAAAATCGCGCGGGACATGACAATCACCGGCCTCGGGCGGTCTGCGTCCTCGACCGCGCCCTCCGCCTCCCGATGACGTGAGTGGTGATGACCATGACCCGACTACCACCCGGCCGCAGCAGGCCCCGCGCGGTCCTCGCGATCCTCCTCGCCGGCCTGTTGGCCGTGGCCCTCGGCCCGGTGTCCGGCGCCTCGGCCGAACCCGCTGCCGGTGCCGCCGACGCCGCAGGCGCCGCCAGTGCCCCGGCCGAGACCGGCTGGTGGGTCCCGACGGCCCGGCCCGGCCCCGACTCCCAGATCAACGTCACCGGCGAGCCCTTCAAGGGCACCGACGCCCAGGGCCGGGTCCGCGGCTTCGTCGACGCCCACGACCACATCATGTCCAACGAAGGCTTCGGCGGCCGGCTCATCTGCGGCAAGCCGTTCTCGGAGCAGGGCATCGCCGACGCGCTCAAGGACTGCCCCGAGCACTACCCCGACGGCACCCTCGCGATCTTCGACTTCATCACCAAGGGCGGCGACGGCAAGCACGACCCCAACGGCTGGCCGACGTTCAAGGACTGGCCCGCCCACGACTCGCTCACCCACCAGCAGAACTACTACGCGTGGATCGAGCGGGCCTGGCGCGGCGGCCAGCGGGTCCTCGTCAACGACCTCGTCACCAACGGGGTGATCTGCTCGGTCTACTTCTTCAAGGACCGCGGCTGCGACGAGATGACCGCCATCCGCCTGGAGGCGCAGAAGACGTACGACATGCAGGCCTACATCGACCGGATGTACGGCGGCCCCGGAAAGGGCTGGTTCCGGATCGTCACCGACTCCGCGCAGGCCCGCGACGTCATCCAGCAGGGCAAGCTGGCCGTCATCCTCGGGGTGGAGACCTCCGAGCCGTTCGGCTGCAAGCAGATCCTGGACATCGCCCAGTGCAGCCGGGAGGACATCGACCGCGGCCTGGACGAGCTGCACCGGATCGGCGTGCGCAGCATGTTCCTGTGCCACAAGTTCGACAACGCGCTCTGCGGGGTGCGCTTCGACGAGGGCGCCCTCGGCACCGCGATCAACGTGGGCCAGTTCCTCTCCACGGGAACCTTCTGGAAGACCGAGCAGTGCACCGGCCCGCAGCACGACAACCCGATCGGGCTGGCCGCCGCTCCGGCCGCGCAGAAGGAGCTTCCGGCGGGCGTGGCCGTGCCCTCGTACTCCTCCGACGCACGGTGCAACACCCGCGGGCTCACCGAACTCGGTGAGTACGCCCTGCGCGGGATGATGAAGCGCAAGATGATGCTCGAGATCGACCACATGAGCGTCAAGGCCGCGGGCCGCGCCCTGGACGTCCTGGAGTCCGACTCGTACCCGGGCGTGATCTCCTCGCACAGCTGGATGGACCAGGGCTGGCTGGAGCGCCTGTACAAGCTCGGCGGCTTCGCCACCGCCTACATGGGCGGTGCCGAGGGCTTCAGCGCGGAGGCCAAGCGCAATGCCGCGCTGCGCGACAAGTACGGCGTGGGCTACGGCTTCGGCACCGACATGAACGGCGTCGGCGGCTGGCCGGGCCCCCGCGGGGCCGACGCCCCGAACCCGGTCCGCTACCCGTACCGCAGCACCGACGGCGGCTCGGTCATCGACCGCCAGACCACCGGGCAGCGCACCTGGGACTTCAACACCGACGGCGCCGCGCACTACGGCATGGTCCCCGACTGGATCGAGGACATCCGGAACGTCGGCGGCCAGGAGGTGGTGGACGACCTCTTCCAGGGCGCCGAGTCCTACCTGCGCACCTGGGGGGCGTCCGAGAAGCACAAGGCCGGCGTGAACCTGGCCGCGGGCGCGGCCTCCTCGGCCAGCTCCACCGAGTGGAACCCGTTCGTCAGCTACGCGGCCGGGCGGGCCGTGGACGGCGACCGCGGATCGCGCTGGGCGAGCGGCTGGAGCGACGGTCAGTGGCTGCGCATCGACCTCGGCTCCCCGCAACTCGTCAAGCGGGTCACCCTCGAGTGGGAGCGGGCGTACGGCCGGTCCTACCGCATCGAGGTGTCCTCCGACGACGCGAACTGGCAGACGGTCTGGTCCACGACCGCGGGGGACGGCGGCCTGGACACCGCGCAGTTCGCCGGGGTGCCGGCCCGCTACGTACGGATCCACGGCGTCGGCCGCGGCACCCAGTGGGGCTACTCCCTCTACGAGGTCGGCGTCTTCAGCAGCTGACGGCGCCGTCCGGCGGAGGCACCCCGCTCCCCCGGGCCGGGGCCGGCCGGATCCGCAACCGATCCGGCCGGCCCCGGCCGCCTGCGCAACCGCGCACACCTCCTGCGGAAGGAGACGTACCACCCATGCCACGGATGCCGTTGGCCGAGCGGCGCCGGCAGCTCACCGAGGCCGCGATCCGCGCGATGGCCCGCGACGGCGTCGCCCGGACGACGACCCGCTCCATCGCCGCCGAGGCCGGCGTGTCGCTGAGCGTCTTCCACTACTGCTTCGACTCCAAGCAGGCCCTGCTGGAATCGGTCATCGAGACGATCACCGACCACTACCTCGGGGTGGTGAAGGACGCGATCCGGCCGCGCGCCACCCTCCACGAGACGGTACGGGCCGGGTTCCGGGCCTACTGGGACCACGTCCGCGCCAGTCCGGCCGAGCACATGCTCACGTACGAGCTCACCCAGTACGCCCTGCGCCAGCCCGGGTTCGAGCACCTCGCGCGGCGCCAGCACGAGCTGTACTGCGCGGCGTACGCCGACCTGATCGGGCGGGTCAGCGGCGGGCCGGGCTTCGAACTGAGCGTCCCGGTCCCCGTGCTGGCCCGCTACCTGGCGGCGATGACGGACGGACTCACCCTCAACTTCCTGGTCCTCGGCGACGACCGCGCCGCGGCGGAGATCCTCGACATGGTGACCGAGCACGTCTCCGGGCTGGTCCGGGCCGGGGATCCGGCGGAGGCGGTACGCACCCCCACCGGCTGACCGGCGGGGGTCGGGGACGGACCGCTGGCCAGTACCGCGTGGGGACACGTTCTGGCGCATGCGCACGGGTGTCCGCACGCTGACGGCCTCCAGCCCGAGGAGGACTCCGCGGCCTCCCGCGGCCCGTGCGTGCCGCTCCGCTCAGTACGGCCTGGGCGACATCACCAGCGGCTGGGCGGCGTCGGGCGCTTCCAGGACGCAGCGGGGGACGCCGGGGCCCGGTGTGGCCCGTACGACCACCGGCGTCGGCGGCACGGTCGGCAGCTCCACGTGGACGAAGACGGGCCGGTCACCGTGGGTGGTGGCGTGACCGGTCTCCTTGCCGTCGACGAGGACCTCCACCTCCACCCGGTGGCCGGTTTCGATGGTCGCGCTGACGGAATGCCCGGCATGGTCGATGTGGAAGTGATGGCGTCGTCTCATGGGGTCGCCTCCGGGCCGGACACACGGGCACATCACCCCCTGTTCCAGGGTAGTCGCGGGCGGTGCGGCCCGCAGCGGACGGTTTGGATTGCCACTCGATCCTCAATACGATCCGGCGATGATCACAAGAAAATGGGTGGCGGCCGGGGCGTCCGGCCTGCTCGCCGCGCTCGCGGTCGGGCTGTTCCCGGCGAGCGCGGCGGCCGGCGAACCCGTGGGGAAGGATTCGCCCAAGGTCGAGCTGGTGCTGGACGTCAGCGGCTCGATGCGCGCGACGGACATCGACGGCACGTCCCGTATGGCTGCGGCCAAGCAGGCCTTCAACGAGGTCCTGGACGCCACGCCGGACGAGGTGCAGCTGGGGATACGCACGCTCGGAGCGACCTACCCGGGCGACGACCGGCAGGTCGGCTGCAAGGACACCAAGCAGCTCTACCCCGTGGGCAAGCTGAACCGGACCGAGGCCAAGACGGCCGTGGCGACCCTCGCCCCCACGGGCTGGACCCCGATCGGCCCGGCACTGCTGGGCGCGGCCGAGGACCTCAAGGGCGGGAACGCCACCCGGCGGATCGTGCTGATCACGGACGGGGAGGACACCTGCGCCCCGCTCGACCCGTGCGAGGTGGCGCGTGACATCGCCGCCCAGGGCATCCACCTGGTCATCGACACGCTGGGCCTGGTCCCCGACGCCAAGACCCGCGACCAGCTGGTCTGCATCGCGGAGGCCACGGGAGGCACCTACACCTCGGTGCAGCACACCGCCGAACTCTCCGGCCGCGTCAAGCAGCTCGTGGACCGGGCGGCGGCCCCCGTCGTCACCCCGGTGGCGACCGAGGGCGCCAAGCAGTGCCAGGGCGCCCCGAAGCTGGGCGCGGGCCTGTACACCGACCGCGAGGCCTTCGGCGAGCACCGCTGGTACCAGGTGGACGTCAAGCCCGGCCAGGAGCTGCGCGCCTCGGTGAGCCTCGGCGTCGACCGCGCCGTCAACAACGACTACGGCGTGCTGCTGCGGGCGACGACCATCCACGGCCGCGAGATCGTGCGCGGCTCGGAGGCGGGCGACGGCCGCACCGACGTGATCTCGACGGGGCTGCGCTACCCGAAGGCCGAGTCCGACGGGGACGAGGACGGGGGCACGGCCGGTGACGGCAAGCCGGCCGTGGAGACCGTCTGCCTCCAGGTCAGCAACTCCTTCTCGGCGCCCGCCAACGTCAAGACGACCCCGGGCATGCCGGTGGAGCTGACCGTCGACGTGGTGGACGGCCCCGACGACGCCGCCGACGCGGCCTCGTTCGGGCTCGGCCGCGGCTGGTGGCTGCTCGGCGTCCTCGTGCTCGCGGGTCTCGTCGCGGGCCTGGTGTGGGGCTGGCTCTCCCGCTGGCGCGTCTCGGTCTGGAGGACCAACTGATGCGAACCGTACGGATGGTGACCGCCGCGGTGCTGGCCGCCGGCGGTGTCCTGGCCGCGGCCGTCGCGGCCTCGGCCGACACCCCCACGGCGAGTGCGAGCGCGAGCCCGAGCGGGGCCGCCGCCGGCCCGACGGAGGCCGGCACGGCCTTCCGCACGGCCACGCCGGTCAAGCCGGGCCAACTCGCCACGGCCGAGGCGTCCACGGGTGACTACCTGTACTGGGTGCTGCCGCTGGACTCCGGGCAGCGGGCCACGGTCCGGGCGACGGTGAAGCTGCCCGAGGCGGCGTCCCGCCACGCGGCGTCGACCTGGCGCCTCGACGTGTACGACGGCCTGCGCCGCCGGCAGCCGTGCACGTACGCCGCGCAGGCCGCGGCGGCGGCCAAGGAGGCCGCGGCGGTCGAGTTGTCCTGCACGCTGCGCACGGTCCGCCCGGGCGCCGAGGCATGGGCCAACGACCCGCTGCCGGGCAGCTACTACGTGCGCCTGACCGCGGTGGACCTGGCCCAGGAGGACCTCGGCCGGAAGGTGCGGGCCGAAATGCGTGCCGACGTGAGCGACACCGGGGGTGCGTTCGCCTCGGACGGCGCGGTGGCCGAGCCGCTCGTGCCCGGCATCACGGCCCGCGCCGCGGCGGTCGAGGCGGCTAAGAAGGAGGGGAAGCAGCCGCCGGCCGCCGTCGGCGAACCGGAGGGCGGCTGGTCGAGCGGCCGCTGGTCCGACCGCTGGATCTGGACTGCGGCGGGCGGCGTGCTCGCCGCCCTGGCGGGTGTCTTCGGCCACTCCCTCACCCGCGGCCGGGGCCGCCCGCAGCAGGTCCCGCCCCGCGGCTGACCCGCGGGCGACCCGACCCCCGTCCCCCGCCCCGGTCGGCGGCTCCCCGGCACCGTGCCGCGGACCGCCGCCCGGGGCGGGTGTGTTGTCGCTCCTAGACCGCGGCCGGCGGCGGGAGGGGGTGGCCGTCGTCGTCGGTGGCGTCGGCCTGGGTGGAGAACCGGGACAGGAAGACGTCGTAGAGGCCGTCGCCGCGGCGGGTCATCGTGGCGCCGTCCTGCCAGATGCCGTTCTCCTCCCACCACTGGCTGCCGTACGGATCGCCCTGGTTCTGGTGGACGTTGTGCATGCCGAGCCCCGTGTCGAAGGGCTCTCCGAAGACGAGGACCGGCCGGCCGGGCACGAGGATCGGCTCCAGTGCGGCCGAAGCCTCCAGGTGGCTGCCCGCGGTCCACGGGCGGGCCGGGCTGATCCGCTCCCGGATCCGCTGGATCCAGGCCGGCGGGCGCGGCAGGAAGAGGCAGCCCGGGTGGTCCGCGAGGGCCGGGTGGCGCAGGTAGTCGACGGCCCCCGACCCGGAGGCGCGGGCCAGGTCGTGGTAGCCCGGGGCGGGCGCGTCCACGGGTTCCAGCACCGAGGGGTGCAGGGTGAGCACCTTCCACTCGACGCCGACCGCGGACTTCTTGCTGTCCACGTCGACGGCGACCTTGTAGCGGCCGGCGGGCGCGTCGACCTCCAGGTTCACGTGGAACCAGCGGCCCTGGTCGTCGGGCCGGTCGCGGAAGTGGCGGTGCAGGGTCCCCGACAGCACGCCGTAGTTCTCGAAGGGCATGCTGACAGTGAACCACCCGCCGGTGCCGCGCGCGGACGGTGCGGGCGTGCCGGTCGCCCCCGCCCGCGCCGCCCGCGCCCTGCGGTCAGTTCCCGTCGCGGACGGCGACGATGCCGTTGAAGACCCCGACGTACGCGGTGCCGTCGGGGCCGAGGGTGATCGGGGCCCAGTTGTTGTCGTACAGCGGTCCCGTGCCGGTGAGCTGCCGCCAGCGGCGCTCCCCGGTGCGGAAGTCCACCGCGGTCAGGTACCAGGCGTCGATGCCCCAGGCGTGGGGCTCCTTCTCGTAGAAGTACAGCAGCCCGTTCCCGGTCGAGAGCTTCGGGACGACGGAGGGCGCGCGGACCGGGCTCTGCCACACGGTGTCGCATCCGCTGCCGTCCGCGCGGACGTCGATCCGGCTGACGCCGCCGACGACGGACCGGCCCAGCAGCAGGCTGGTGGGGTTCTCGTAGCCGTAGTTGTTCTCGACGACGATGCTGTTGCCCCAGGTGATCAGGGAGTTGTCGGTGGTGGAGGCGCCGGACCCGAAGACCGGGACCTTGCAGACGAGCCGCCGGTCGGCGGGCACGTCGGCGCCGCGGCGGAAGACGAGGACGTTCATCCGGTCGTCGGCGTTGTCGGTGATCGCGACGTAGCCGTCGCCGAAGAGGTCCGGGGTGGTGCCCGAGCCCTGGTTCACGGAGCCGGGCTTGGTGCCCGTACCGCGGTCGTAGGTCTGGCGCCACTGCACCTCGGGGGTGCCGTCGGGGGCGGCCCGAAAGCTGTACAGGGCGTGGTCGCTGACGATGGACACGCCGTCCTCGGCGACGGAGAAGGAGTTCTGGATCTCCTCGCCGTCGAGCCTGATGTGGCGGACGGTCCCCGTTGCCGGATCCACGGTGCCGACCCGGCCCTGCCGGGTGACCCACCAGATGCGGCCGTCCCAGTCGGGCATCACGGAGGTGACGGGGTCGCAGGTGCCGCTGGGCCGCAGGTTGGTCCAGCCGGCGCAGTCGTGCGGGACGACACCGGTGAGGTCCCAGTCGTTCTCGACGGTGAACTTCCAGCTGCCGTCGGGGTCCTGCGCGTGGGCGAGCCGCAGGACGTGCTGGCGGGAGTCGGCGAGCACGGCCCGGTCCTGGTCGTCCAGGTAGAAGTAGGCGCCGCCCGAGGTGTCCTTGAAGATCTTCGAGAAGTCGAGGGTGGTGATCGCCTCGACGGTCGAGGACCGCTGCGGGAGCCGGTGTTCGGCGAGGGTGGCGAGCGTACGGGGCTCCAGCAGCTTCACCCGGAAGCCGGAGAAGGTGCCGCACACCGTCACCAGCCGGCCGCCCGTGTCGAAGGTGGCGGTGGCGCACTCGCCGCCGAGGGCGGCGATCCGCTCGCTGGTCACCTGCGGGTTCCGGCCGAGCGGGCCGGACCAGGGGGAGGTGGCGCTGCCGGCCGCGTCGGAGTGCATGCCGCTGCGGCCGTTGGGCGCGAGGTGGGGGTGCTGGGGCGGGGCCTGGCCGGGCAGTGGGGCGGCGGGGGCCGGGTTGCCCTCGTACTTCTCGACCAGCCGGTGGCCGGGGGCCTTGGGTATCTCCTCGGCCTGCGCCGGGGCGGCCCCGTACAGGACGGTCGCGGCGATCAGGGCCGGGACCGCGGCGCAGTGCAGCGCTCTTCGCATCATCCGGGCTTCCTCCGTTCTTCTCGGTCGTGTTGACAATGCGTCTGATGTCGCGCCGCCGCCCGACGCTAGAGCGCCCGGCCCGAGGAGTCCATGGAGGGACGGGATGATTCACGTAGGCGCAACAGTCGCCGGCAGGGCCGCGCCGGGGGTCACGGATCGATGCCGGAGACCACCTGGGCGGTGGCCGTCAGTCCTTCGTGGATGGTCGCCGCCACGCTGCTGCTCGCGAGCTGGAAGCCGAGCAGGACGCAGATGAGGGCGTGCGAGAACTTGAGCCCGCCGCTGCGCATGAAGATCCATGCCAGGACGAGGAGCAGGACTGCCACGGAGAGCGAGATCACCATCAGAACCTCCTTGTGTGCGGCGCCATGGTGGCGCAGGAGGGCGTGCGGCCGGGCGAAACGCGTGTCCGCCGTCCGGGTGTTGACCGTCCGTGACGGCCGGTCGGTGCTTGACGATCTCGTTGCAGCTCGCCGGTGCCGACCTGGTGGGGGCACTGGTCCGGCAGGCCCCCGACCGGTCGGGCTCCGGGGGCGGGACGGGGGTGGGGGCCGCGCCAGAGGGGATCGGAGGGGTGGCCAACCGGCACAAGGCGCGTGCGGCAGCCCCCGGACCGCCTGCCGCACGGGTCTTGCCCGGCCGGCCGCCCCCGTGCCATATATGTCTAGACCTTTACCAGAACACGAGGAAGCGGAAGCCGAGGAAGGCCCCGTGCGACCCCCCGCCCCCCTGCCCGCCCTCGGCCTGGCCGCCGCCTGCGCCGCCTTCGGGCTCACCGCCTGCGCCGCCGCCGACACCACACCCCCGGCCGCCCCCGCCGGGATCACCGCCCAGGCCGGCAGCGCCACCTCCGTACACGTGATGTGGCAGGCGGCTCCCGCCGCCGAGGGGGTCACGAACTACCAGGTCTTCGAGGGCGGCCGACTGGTGCGCGAACTCCCGGCGGACCGGACCATGGTGGACATCACCGGCCTCACCCCGCAGACCGCGTACGCCTTCACGGTCCGGGCCCGCGACGCCGCCGGGAACTCCTCCGCCCCCAGCGCCCGGGCCGCGGCCACCACCCCGGCCGCCCGGGCCGAGGACCGCGAGCCCCCCGCCGCCCCGGCCCGCACCACGGCCCGGGCCGAAGGTCCCCGCTCGGCCGTGGTCACCTGGTCCGCCGCCTCCGACGACACGGGCGTGACCGCGTACGACGTCTACCAGGGCGGCGTCCGGATCCACACCGCCGGCCCCGCCGAGACCGCCACCACCCTCACCGGCCTCCAGCCGGACACCGCCTACAACTTCACCGTCCGGGCCCGCGACGGCGCGGACAACTCCTCGCCGGACGGCCCGGCGGTCGAGGTCACCACCGCACCCGCGCCCGGCCGCGGCCCCGGTACCGCACCCGCGGACTTCACGGCCGCCGCCTCCCCCGGCGGCGTCACCCTCGCCTGGACCGCCCCCGACACGGGCCGCCCGCCCACGGAGTACGAGCTCCACGTCAACGGAAGGCCCGTCACCGTCATCCAATTCGGTGCCGGTGCCGTGTCCGGCGGCCGCGCCGAGCACCGGCTCACCGTGGCCGAACCGCCCGGCACGGTCTGGGAGCTGAAGCTGCGCGCCCGCCTGCCCGACGGCCATTGGGGGGCGTTCTCGGCGCAGCGGCGCATCGTACTGGCCGGGTGAGAACGGAGGCACCCGTACCGGTGACGTGACAGCGATACGGACGGAACGGCACGTCGAGTAAGGAAGATCACGCACAATACATCCGTGTTCGGAGAGTACTCGTTCAACAACAGACGGGCGGATTCCGCGGACGGCGATCCCGGTCCAGCGGGAAACCAGGCACCGGGCAGACTGCCGCCGGAACCAGCCGGCTTCATCGGCCGGGCGGACGAACTCGCCGGGCTCCACTGCCTCTTGCGCACGCACAGGCTGATCACCCTCACCGGCGTGGGCGGCGTGGGAAAGTCCCGCCTCGCCCTGCGCGCCGTCACCGACGCCGAACAGTCCCGGCCCGACGGGGTGTGGTGGGTGGACCTCTCACCGCTGCGCGATCCTTCCCTGCTCACCATGACCGTCGCCCACGCCGTCGGGCTGGCGGACCACTCGGCGCGCCCGCTCGACGAGGAGCTGTGCGCGTGGATGGCCGACCGGGAACTCCTCCTCGTCCTGGACACCTGCGAGCACATGGTGGCCGAGTGCCGCCACCTCGTCGGCGAACTCCTGCAGTCCGCACCGGGCCTGACGGTCCTGGTCACCTCCCGGGAACCCCTCGCCAGCCCCTGCGAGCAGGTCGTGGAGATCTGCCCGCTGCCCTGCGAGGGTCCCGACAGCGACGCCCTCGCCCTGTTCCGGGCCGCCGCCCTCGCCGCGACCCCGGACGCCGCGGCCGCCTTCGCCGACCCCGGCCGGGCCGCCCTCGCCGCCCAGGTGTGCCGGCGCCTCGACGGGATCCCGCTCGCCCTGGAACTCGCCGGGGCGCGGCTGCGCACGTGGACGCTGGAGCAGACGGCGCAGCGCCTCGGCGCGCGGTTCGACGTCCTCTCCGACAACCGGACGTCCACGCTGATGCCGCGCCACCGCACGATGCGCACCGCGATCGGCTGGAGCCACGAGCTGTGCGAGCCGGTGGAGCGGCTGCTGTGGGCCCGGCTGTCCGTCTTCACCGGCGACTTCGACGTGGCCGCGGCCCGGACGGTGTGCTCGGGCGGCCCGCTGTCGGCGGCCCGCGTGGAGCGGGTGCTGGCCGGGCTGGTGGCCAAGTCCGTGGTCCGGCGGACGCAGGAGCGGGGCGCGGGCGCCCGCTACCGGATGCTGGACACGATCCGCGAGTACGGCCACGACTGGCTGGCCGAGCTCGGCGAGGTGGACACGGTCGCCGACCGGCACGCGCACTGGTACGCGGCGCTCAGCCGGGCCGCGGACCGCGGCTGGATGGGCCCGCGCCAGGTGGACTGGTACCGCAGGATGACCATCGAGCACGCGCAGCTGCGCACGGCCCTGGAGCACTTGCTCGGCACCGACCCGGGGGCCGCGCTGGAGACGGCGGGGGCCCTGTGGTTCTTCTGGTTCTCCTGCGGGCACGTGCACGAGGGCCGGGGCTTCCTGGAACGGGCCCTGCGGGCCGCGCCGCAGCAGGAGCCCGGGTACGCCCAGGGGGTGTGGGCGCTCGGGCTGACCGCCGTCCTCCAGGGGGACATGGACACTGCCCGCGTGCGCGGCGAGGAGTGCGCCCGGCTCGCGGAGCGGCTCGCGGACCCGGAGGCCCGGCTGCGGGCCGCCCACCTGCTCGCGGTGTCCGTGATGCTGCCGGGGGACCCCGCGCGGGCGCTGGAGCTGGCGGGTCCCCGGGCGCGGGCCCGGACCGGGGGGCGGGAGGACGGCGCCGGCCTGCTGCTGTGCCGGCTCGTGACCTCCTACGCCCTGTGCGACCTCCAGCGGTACGAGGAGGCGGCCGAGGAGGCCCGGGGGCTGCGCGAGGCGTGCGCGGACCTGGACGAGCGGTGGCTGCGGGCGTACGCGGACTACGTGCTGGCCGTCGCGGCCCTCGGGCTGGGGCATCACGAGGAGGCGTCCCGGCACGTGCGGGCCATGCTGTCGGGGAAACGGCTGCTCGGCGACCGCATCGGCATCGCGCTCGGCCTGGACCTGCTCGCGGCGGCGGTCGCGGCGCTGGGCGACGGGGAGCTGGCGGCCCGGCTGCTGGGGACGGGGCACGCCTGGTGGCGCACGGTGGGGCAGCCCCAGATGGGCTCACCCTCGCTGACGGCCGTGCGGGAGCTGGGCGAGCGGCAGGCCCGCGCGGCGATCGGCGACGCGGCCTTCGAAAGCGCCTTCCGGGGCGGCGCGGCGGCGCCCACCGGCTGACCGGCAGCCGGTGGGCCGCGGATTTCCTGTGCTGCTGTCGTGGGCTCCCGTCAGTACGGGAGGGTTCTGCCCGACGGTGTGCGCAGGTCCAGGTCTCGGGGTGCGGGCTTGGGGACGGGCTTGCGGATCAGCTGTTGGCGCATGCGGCCTCCTCGCTCAGACCAGGGCCGGGCGGCGGGGTTCCACCACGCGGCCGTCGGGGAGCAGTTCGCCGGTGTCGTCGAAGAGCACCAGGCCGTTGCAGAGCAGGCTCCAGCCCTGTTCGGGATGGGAGGCCACAATGCGGGCGGCGTCGTGGTCCGGACTGTCGGCGGACGGGCAGGGGGGCTGGTGGGAGCACATGGCGCACCTCCTCGCTGTGTGGCGCGGGAGGGCCGGTGGTCACCCGGTCGATTCCGCGATCCACGGTGGCCGTGAGTATTACTGATCGCCACCCTCGGACGGAACCCATATCGGCGGTCCAGTTCAGGGTGTGTATGCCCGGCTACCATGCGCTCATGCCCGGTATCCGGATCATTCACCGTACGTGTCTGCCGGCGGCGGAGGCGTGGCAGCGGCTCACGGACTGGGAACGGCACGGCGCACAGGTCCCGCTGACCCGGACGATCATGGAGACGGCGCCGCCCACGCACGTCGGAACCCGCTTCACGGCCCGGACGGGAGTGGGCAGGATCACGTTCGACGACCCGATGGAGGTCGTGGTGTGGCAGCCCCCCGCCGGGGCGGGGGCGGGACGGGCCCGACTGGTCAAGCACGGGCGCACGGTCCGGGGCTGGGCGGAGATCGAGGTCCGCCCGCTGGCCGCGGGCGGTGCGGAGGTCCGCTGGCGGGAGGAGCTGCGGGTGCGGGGGCTTGGCCGGGTGTTCGACCCGCTGGTCGCGGCGGCGGGCAGGCTGCTGTTCGCACGGGCGGTGAACCGCCTGCTGCGTACCTGACATTCCGGGCTAGGGTTCCGTGATCACCGACCCCGTGTCACCGCCGGACCGAGGAGAATCCCGTGGCCACTCCGCCCCCGCAGCACGGCGCAGGCCCGTACCCGCCGTACGGCCCGCAGCAGGGCTCCCCCTTCGGCCCGCCCGCCGGGCCGGGCCCGCACACGCCGCCCGCCCCCGGCCCGTACGCGGTGCCGCAGCAGCCGGGCCCCTACGCCGCTCCGCAGCCGCAGGCGGGCCCGTACGCCGTCCCCCACCCGGGGCAGCAGGCGGCCCACGACTGCCGGCTCTGCGGATCGGTGCCCGCCGCCCCCGGCACGGTGCGCGGGCACCAGGGCATGCTCGTCCTGATGCGGTTCCTGCGGACGGAGGGCCCGCTCTGCCGCGACTGCGGGCTCGCCACCTACCGGCGGATGCAGTCGGACACCCTGTGGCAGGGCTGGTGGGGGCCGCTGTCGCTGTTCATCACACCCGTCACGTTGCTGATGAACCTCGGCCCCCGGGCTGCCTACTACCGGCTGGCTTCCCCGTCCGGGGCCATCCTGCGTCCGCTCGACCCGGGCCGGCCCCTGTGGCGGCGCCCGCCGGCGCTCCTGCTGATCGTCGCGGCCGTGCTGGTCTCCTTCGCGCTGCCGACCCTGGTGGTGGTCGGCATCCTGGCCGGGGGCGGCGACGACAAGCCGGCGCCGCTGATCGTCGGCAGCTGCGTCCGCAACGAAGGAGACCTGAAGAACCAGAAGCTGCTGGTCACGGACTGCGGCTCGGCCAACGCCGAGTACCGCGTCAGCAAGCAGCCCACGGGGGACGAACAGTGCGGCCCCCGGGACTACCTCGCCAAGCCGGAGTACAGCGCCGACGGCACCTCGCTCCACTGCCTGACGCCCCTGCGCTAGCGGATCGGCATCCCGGAGAGGGTGCGGGCGATCACCAGCCGCTGGATCTCGCTCGTCCCTTCGAAGATCGTGTAGATGGCCGCGTCGCGGTGCATGCGCTCCACCGGGTACTCGCGGGTGAAGCCGTTGCCGCCGAGGATCTGGACGGCCTGCGCGGTGACCTTCTTGGCCACCTCGCTCGCGAACAGCTTCGACATCGACCCCTCGGCCGAGGTGAACGGCCTGCCCGCGACGGCCATCCAGGAGGCGCGCCACACCAGCAGCCGGGCCGCGTCGATCTGGGTGCGCATGTCGGCGAGCTGGAAGGCGACGCCCTGGTTGTCGATGATCGGGCGGCCGAACTGGGTGCGGGTCCGCGCGTAGTCGAGGGCCACCTCGTACGCGGCGCGGGCGGTGCCCACCGCCATCGCGCCGACCGCCGGGCGGGAGGCCTCGAAGGTGGCCATGGCCGCGTTCTTCAAGCGGTCGCCGTCCACCGCCTTCGCCTTCTCGCGGGCCCGGGCGAGGCGCTCGTCCAGCTTCTCCTTGCCGCCGAGCAGGCAGGACCCGGGGATCCGCACGTCCTCCAGGACCACCTCGGCGGTGTGCGAGGCGCGGATGCCGTGCTTCTTGAACTTCTGGCCCTGGGAGAGGCCGGGGGTGTTCGGCGGGATGATGAAGGAGGCGTGGCCCTTGGTGCCGAGCTCCGGGTCGACGACGGCGACGACGATGTGGACGTTCGCGATGCCGCCGTTGGTCGCCCAGGTCTTGGTGCCGTTCAGGACCCACTCGTCCGCGGCCTGGTCGTAGACGGCCCGGGTGCGCATCGAGCCGACGTCGGAGCCGGCGTCCGGCTCGGAGGAGCAGAAGGCCGCGACCTTCACGTCGTCCGGGGTGCCGTACATCTGCGGGATCCAGGTGCCGATCTGCTCCTCGGTGCCGTTGGCGAGGACGCCGATGGCGGCGAGGCCGGTGCCCACGATCGACAGGGCGATGCCCGCGTCGCCCCAGAACAGCTCCTCCATCGCCATGGGGACACCGAGGCCGGTCGGGTCGAAGTACTGCTGGGCGTAGAAGTCGAGGGAGTAGATGCCGACCTTGGCGGCCTCCTGGATGACGGGCCACGGGGTCTCTTCGCGCTCGTCCCACTCCGCGGCCGCGGGCCGGATGACGTTGGCGGCGAAGCCGTGGATCCAGTCACGCACCTGCTTCTGGTCGTCGTTGAGCTCCATGGTGAACTCCGCCATGTCCCCTCCAACTGTGCATCCACCAGTGCGTTACTGGCGGTAACCTCGACGGTGGCGACAGTCTGTTACCGGCGAGTAGCGACTGTCAAGCGAATCCGGCCCGCGGCGCAGCCGGTTCGGCGGGCCGGGTGCGCGGGGTGTTACGTTGCGTGGGCGTCACGCACCATCGCAAGGGCGGGGAGAGAACACGTCATGGAGACCACGCAGCAGGCCGGCGAACCGGGCACGGCCGAGCGCCGCCGGCGGGAGCTGCTCGAAGCGGCCGACCGGGTCGTCCTCAGGGACGGCCCCAAGGCATCCATGAATGCCATCGCGGCGGAGGCCGGCATCACCAAGCCGATCCTCTACCGGCACTTCGGCGACAAGGCCGGCCTCTACCAGGCCCTGGCCGTCCGGCACACCGATGGCCTGCTCGACTCGCTGCGGGCCGCGCTCGACGCGCCCGCCGAGCGCCGCGAGCGGGTCGAGTCCACCCTCGACACCTACCTCGCTGCCATCGAGGCCCGGCCGCAGGTCTACCGGTTCCTGATGCACCCCACCGAGGACTCGCACAGCGCCGAGCACGGCTTCGACGTCGGCCGGCACTCGGCGCCGCTGCTGCGGCGGCTCGGCGAGGAGCTGGCCGAGGTGATCAGCGAACGCGTGGACCTCGGGCCCGACGGGGACCGGCTGGCCCGCATCTGGGGGCACGGGATCGTCGGCATGATGCACGCGGCCGGGGACTGGTGGCTCGGCGAACGCCCCTGCCAGCGCGCCGACTTGGTGTCCGGCCTGACCGACCTGCTGTGGGGCCGGCTGGCCACGGCCGGCGACCGGGCCGACGGGCCCGGCTTCTAGCCGCCGCGGCCTCGGGACCTCCGCCCGCCGCCCGCACGGCGGCGGTCGGCCGGTGCTCGGTCGGCCGGCGGGTCGGCCCGGCGGGACGGATCAGGCGTCCAGGACGTGCCCGCCCCGCGCACCCCACGGCGTCCTGCGGATCGCGCGGCGCAGCCGCCGGGCCCGCAGCCCGGTGACCCGCTCCGCGTAGACCGTGCCGTCGAGGTGGTCGCACTCGTGCTGGAGGCAGCGGGCGAAGAACCCGGTGCCGGAGATCCGCACCGGCGCGCCGGACGAGGTGACGCCCTCGACGACCGCGCGGTCGAACCGGGCCGTGCCCGCCTCCAGGCCGGGCAGCGACAGGCAGCCCTCCGGGCCGAGGAACTCGTCCCCGTCGGCCTCCACCAGGCGCGGGTTGACGATGTGGCCGACGTGCCGGACGTCCTCGTCATCGGGGCAGTCGTAGACGAAGACCCGTTGCCCGACGCCGATCTGGTTCGCGGCGAGGCCGACGCCCTGGGCCGCGTACATCGTGGCGAACATGTCCTCGATCAGCCGGTCGAGGGCCGGGCCGAACTCGGTGACCTCCGCGCAGGCCGAATGGAGCACCGGCTCGCCCAGGAGGCTCATGGTGCGGACGGTGCCGGTGGTCCCGGGGATGACGCGCTGTCGCATGGCCGTAAGGGTACGACGGGCGAATATATGAGGAGATCCGCGGCAGCCTGGGGGCGCCGCGGTCAGGGCCCCGGCAGGTACTGGATAGGCTGGGGCCGGTCGACGCAAGGAGGACAAGGGACGATGGCAGGCAACACAGAGCCGCTTTCGCCGCGGGCCAAACTGGCCGTGACGGCAGGCAGGGCCGCGGCGGCGGTGTCGCGGGCCGCGGGACGCGGAAGCGGATCGGTGATCGGCGGCAAGGTCGCACTCAAACTCGACCCCGATCTCCTCGGAGCTCTCGCGCAGCATCTCGACGTCGTCCTCGTCTCCGCCACGAACGGCAAGACCACGACGACCCGGCTGATCGCCGAGGCCCTGCGGGCCAGCGGCCCGGTGGTCTCCAACGCCCTCGGCGCGAACATGCCGGCGGGCATCACCTCCGCCCTCGCGGGCGGCTCGGACGCCAAGTACGGCGTCATCGAGGTCGACGAGAAGTACCTGGCCGGAGTGGCCCGGGACGTCACCCCGAAGGTGATCGCCCTGCTGAACCTCTCCCGCGACCAGCTGGACCGGGCCGCCGAGACCCGCATGCTCGCGGAGAAGTGGCGCGAGGGCCTCACGGGCTCCAAGGCCGTCATCGTCGCGAACTGCGACGACCCGCTGATCGTGTGGTCGGCCTCGTCCTCGCAGAACGTGGTCTGGGTCGCCGCCGGCCAGGAGTGGAAGGACGACGCCTGGTCGTGCCCCTCCTGCGGCGGTGTGATGCAGCGCCCCGGCGACGACTGGTTCTGCGGCGAGTGCGGCTTCCGCCGCCCCACTCCGACTTGGGTGCTCTCCGGCGACCACGTGCTGGACCCGCACGGCTCGGCGTGGCCGATCCACCTCCAGCTGCCGGGCCGCGCCAACAAGGCGAACGCGGCCACGTCGGCCGCCGTGGCCGCCGTCTTCGGGGTGCCGCCGCAGGTCGCGCTGGAGCGGATGTACCAGGTGCAGGCTGTCGCCGGCCGCTACGACGTGGTCTCCTTCCAGGGCCGTGAGCTGCGGCTGCTGCTCGCGAAGAACCCGGCGGGCTGGCTCGAAACGTTTTCGCTGATCGACCAGCCCCCGGCCCCGGTGATCCTGTCGGTGAACGCGCGCGGCGCCGACGGCACCGACACCTCCTGGCTGTGGGACGTGGACTACCCGCGCCTCGCCGGCCACCCGATCTTCGTGATCGGCGACCGCAGGCTGGACCTGGCGGTCCGCCTCGAGGTCGCGGGCCTGGACTTCCGGGTCTGCGAGACCCTCGACGAGGCCGTGCAGCTGGCGCCGCCCGGTCAGATCGAGCTGATCGCCAACTACACCGCCTTCCAGGACGTGCGCCGCCGGGTCGGCAACTAGAACCGGGATCGGAACCGCAGAGGACATGAGCATGAGCGACAACAGCCTGCGTCTGGTGTGGGTCTACCCCGACCTGCTCAGCACGTACGGAGACCAGGGCAACGTTCTCGTCGTGGAGCGCCGGGCGCGCCAGCGCGGCCTGGACGTGCAGCGCGTGGACGTGCGCAGCGACCAGCCCATCCCCACTTCCGGCGACATCTACCTGATCGGCGGCGGCGAGGACCGCCCGCAGCGGCTGGCCGCGGAGCGCCTGCTGCGCGACGGCGGTCTGGAGCGGGCCGTCTCGAACGGGGCGATCGTCTTCTCCGTCTGCGCCGGGTACCAGATCCTGGGCAACGAGTTCGTCAACGACATGGGCGAGCGCCAGCAGGGCCTGGGCCTGCTGGACGTCGTCACCGTGCGCGGTGAGGGCGAGCGGTGCGTCGGCGACGTGCTCGCCGACATCGACCCGCAGCTGGGCCTGCCGCAGCTGACCGGGTTCGAGAACCACCAGGGCGTCACCCACCTTGGCCCGACGGCCAAGCCGTTCGCCCGCACCCGGCTGGGCCGCGGCAACGGCACCGGCGACGGCACCGAGGGCGCGTACAACGAGACGGTGTTCGGCACGTACATGCACGGCCCCGTCATGGCCCGCAACCCGCTGATCGCGGACCTGCTGCTGAAGCTGGCCCTCGACGTCAACGCGCTGCCGCCCGTCGACGACCGGTGGTACGACGCGCTCCGTGCGGAGCGCATCGCGGCGGCCACGCAGCCCGCGTAGCCCCTCCACGGCCCCGCAACCTGCGCGTGGGCCTGCGTTCGGCCCGGATTCCCCTGGCGGGATCCGGGCCGACGTGCGTTCGCACGACGATCATGACCAGCATGTGGAGGATGGTTCAGCGGGGTGCCGATCCGCTAGTAGGGTGACGGGTAGTTCCAACCGGACGACGTGGTCCGGTCGTCGGCCCACGTTGCAAAGGTTTCTTGCCATGCGCATTGGCGTGCTCACCTCCGGCGGCGACTGCCCCGGCCTCAACGCCGTCATCCGTTCCGTCGTCCACCGCGCCGTCGTCGACCACGGCGACGAGGTGATCGGCTTCCACGACGGTTGGAAGGGCCTGCTGGAGGGCGACTACCGCAAGCTCGACCTCGACTCGGTCGCGGGCATCCTGGCTCGCGGCGGCACCGTCCTCGGCTCCTCCCGCGTCCAGCCCGCCCACCTGCGCGACGGCGTGGAGCGGGCCCGCGGCCACGTGGCCGACCTGGGCCTCGACGCGATCATCCCGATCGGCGGCGAGGGCACCCTGAAGGCCGCGAACCTGCTGTCGCAGGCCGGGCTGCCGATCGTCGGCGTCCCGAAGACCATCGACAACGACATCGCCTCGACCGACGTCACCTTCGGCTTCGACACGGCCGTCGGTGTCGCCACCGAGGCCCTGGACCGGCTGAAGACCACCGCCGAGTCCCACCAGCGCGTGATGGTCGTGGAGGTCATGGGCCGCCACACCGGCTGGATCGCCCTGCACTCCGGCATGGCCGCCGGCGCCCACGCGATCGTCGTGCCGGAGCGCCCCTTCGACATCGAGGAGCTGACGGGGATCGTCGGCGAGCGGTTCTCCGCGGGCAAGCGCTTCGCGATCGTCGTGGTCGCCGAGGGCGCCAAGCCGCGCCCCGGCAGCATGGAGTTCACCGAAGGCGGCACCGACCAGTACGGCCACGAGCGCTTCGCCGGCATCGGCAACCTGCTCGCCGTCGAGCTGGAGCGGCGCCTGGGCAAGGAGGCCCGCCCGGTCATCCTGGGCCACGTCCAGCGCGGCGGCACCCCGACCGCGTACGACCGGGTCCTCGCCACCCGCTTCGGCTGGTACGCGGTGGAGGCCGCGCACCGCGGCGAGTTCGGGATGCTGACGGCGCTGCGCGGCACCGACATCGTGATGGTGCCGCTCGCCGAGGCCACGTCCACCCTCAAGACCGTGCCCGCGCAGCGGTACGACGAGGCGCAGACCGTTCTGTGACCTTTTCCCCTCTTGTGGAACCGCCCCCGGACGCAGCTGCGTCCGGGGGCGGCACTACTGTGGTGGGGCACCACAGGTCAAGAGGAGTGGACAGATGGATCACAGCGGTCACGGCATGGACATGCACAACATGGACCTGCCGCCGTTCACCCTCGGGCGCGGCCTGGAGTTCTCCTTCGACGCGTTCTTCCTGATCGGCTCGCTGGTGGGCCTCGGCCTGTACCTGTGGGGCGTGGTGCGGCTGCGGCAGCGCGGGGACGCCTGGCCGGTGGGCCGGGTGGTGGCCTTCACCACCGGCGTGCTGAGCGTGGCCCTGGTGATGTGCACCAAGCTGAACGACTACGGCATGGTCATGTTCAGCGTGCACATGGTCCAGCACATGGTGATCAGCATGCTCTCCCCCATCCTGCTGCTGCTGGGCGCCCCGGTGACGCTCGCCCTGCGCGCGCTGCCGCCGGCGGGGCGAGGCCGCAAGGGGCCCCGCGAGCTGCTGCTGATGCTGCTGCACAGCCGCTACATGCGGATCATCACCCACCCGGCGTTCACCATCCCCATGTTCATCGCCAGCCTCTACGCCCTCTACTTCACCCCGCTCTTCGACTTCCTCATGGAGAGCAAGCCCGGGCACATCGGGATGATGGTGCACTTCCTCGCCGTCGGCCTGGTCTTCTTCTGGCCAATCATGGGCGTGGACCCGGGCCCGCACCGCCCCGGCTACGTGATGCGGATGCTGGAGCTCTTCGCCGGAATGCCGTTCCACGCCTTCTTCGGCATCGCGCTCATGATGGCGAGCGAGCCGATGATCGGGACGTACCGGAACCCGCCGGCGTCCCTGGGCATCGATCCGCTGCTCGACCAGCAGTGGGGCGGTGGCATCGCGTGGGCCTTCAGCGAGATCCCCTCGGTGCTGGTGCTGATCGCCCTGATGTACCAGTGGTACCACTCCGAGCAGCGGGCGGCGAAGCGCGCCGACCGGGCCGCGGACCGCAACGGCGACCGGGAGCTGGAGGCGTACAACGCCTACCTCGCCTCCCTGCGCGCGCGTGGCCAGTAGCGCCGGACCCGCTTTCGGGGCCACCATGGGGCATGACCGGTTCCGTTAAGGCGATGGCCGTCATGACCTTCGCCGCCCTGGTGGCCGTCGCGACGTACTCCGTGGCCCTCGGCAGCAATGGCTGGCTGTGGTTCGGCTGGGTGGTGCTGGGCGTCCTCACGGCCGGAATGGCCGCTGCCGGCAACAACTGAGCGGCGCTGCGACGCCCTCCCGGCACGCCGCCGACGGGTCTGCGGCGCTGGACCGGGCACGTCCCGGTCATCCCGGTCATCCCGGGCGTGGAACCGGTGCGTTCCCGCGGCGTCCGTGGTCCCGTGTGGCGTGCGCGACCCCTCCGACCCGGCGACTGCTGTCCGTACGATGGCGGTGACGACCGGACATCGACGGGAGCGCCTGGTGTTCTACCACTTGCTCAAGCACGTGTTCCTCGGCCCGCTGCTGCGGCTGCTGTTCCGGCCGCGGATCGAAGGGCTGGAGAACGTACCGGCCGAGGGGGCCGCGATCGTCGCCGGCAACCACCTGTCCTTCTCCGACCACTTCCTGATGCCCGCGATCCTGAAGCGGCGGATCACCTTCCTCGCCAAGGCGGAGTACTTCACCGGGCCGGGGCTGAAGGGCCGGCTGACCGCGTTCTTCTTCCGCAGCGCCGGGCAGATCCCGGTCGACCGGTCGGGTCGGGACGCCGGGCAGGCCGCGCTCCGCGAAGGGCTGGCGGTACTGGCCCGGGGCGAGCTGCTGGGCATCTACCCGGAGGGCACCCGCTCGCACGACGGGCGGCTGTACAAGGGCAAGGTGGGGGTGGCGGCGATGGCGCTCGGCGCCGGGGTGCCGGTCGTCCCGTGTGCGATGCTCGGCACCTTCGAGATCCAGCCGCCCGGGAAGAAGATCCCGAAGATCCGGCGGGTCACCATCCGCTTCGGCCGGCCCCTGGACTTCTCGCGGTACGCCGGGATGGAGGGCGAGCGGGCGGTACTGCGGGCGGTCACCGACGAGATCATGTACGCCGTCCTCGGCCTGTCCGGCCAGGAGTACGTCGACCGGTACGCCGCCGAGGTCAAGGCCGAGGAGGAGGAAGCGCGGAAGAAGGCCCGGCGCAGAACACGCTGAGCCCTCTCCCCCTGTACGGGTGCGCTCTGCGGCGGCGGGGGTTCCGCCGCCGCGGAGCGCAGTGCAGTGCAGTGCAGTCCGCCGGGACTACCGGACGGCCGGCAGCTCCTCGCGCGCCGGGAAGTCCGACGCGGGGGCCTTCGCGAGCGACGTCGCGGCGGCCGGGGCCGGCGCGACCGGGGCGGCGTGCGGACCGCACACCACGTCCTTGGCGTCGACCTTGCCCTGCAGCAGGTAGGCGTCCACCCGCGTGTTGATGCAGGGGTTCACCAGGCTGGTGACACCGTGCGAGCCGGCGCCCTGCTCGGTGATCAGGCGCGAGCCGGCGAGGCGGCGGTGCAGCTCGACACCGCCCTTGTACGGGGTGGCGGCGTCACGCTCGGCCTGGACGATCAGCACCGGCGGCAGACCGCGCTTGGCGCCGACCTCGATCGCATTGTGCTGCTTGGACTTCCAGGTCGCGCAGGGCAGGTTCATCCACGCGTTCGACCAGGTCAGGAACGGGTACTTCTTGTGCAGCTCCGTGTTGTCCCGGTTCCACTTCGCCCAGCTGGTCGGCCACTTGGCGTCGGCGCACTCCACCGCGGTGTACACCGCGTTGCTGTTCTCCGAGGCTGCGTTGCCGGCGGTGTCGGACAGGTCCGGGGTGATGGCCTCGACCAGCGGCTTCTCGTCACCGGCGGCCCAGGCGCTGAAGGCCTGCGCGACCGGGACCCACGAGGAGTCGTAGTACGGGGCGCTCTGGAAGAAGCCGATGAGCTCGGCCGGGCCGGCGACGCCGCCGAGCGGATTGGCCTTGGCCTGGGCGCGCAGCTGCTGCCACTTGGCCTCCACCTTGGCGCGGGTGTCGCCGAGGTGGAAGGCCGCGTCGTTCTTCGCGACCCAGTCCTGCCAGTCGTTCCAGCGCATCTGGAAGGCGACGTCCTGGCCCAGGTTGGCCTCGTACCAGATGTTGTCCGTCGACGGGTCGACCACGCTGTCGACGATCATGCGGCGCACGTGGGTCGGGAACAGGGTCGCGTAGACCCCGCCGAGGTACGTGCCGTACGACACGCCGAGGAAGTTCAGCTTCTTCTCGCCGAGCGCGGCCCGGATGACGTCCAGGTCGCGCGCGGTGTTCGGCGTGGTCATGTGCGGCAGCATCTCGCCGCTGCGCTCCTTGCAGCCGTCCGCGTACTCCGCGGCGAGCTTGCGCTGGGCGGTCTTGTCGGCCTCGGTGTCCGGGACCGGGTCGGCCTTCGGAACCTTGACGAACTCCTGCGGGTCGACGCACGAGATGGGCGTCGAGTGGCCCACGCCGCGGGGGTCGAAGCCCACGAAGTCGTACGCCTTGGCGGTGTTCACCCACAGCGGGGAGCTGGTGGTGGACCGGCGCGGGAAGCGCATGCCGGAGCCGCCGGGGCCGCCGGGGTTGTAGATGAGCGCGCCCTGGCGCTCCTCCTTGGTGCCGGTGCTGACGGCGCGGTCGACGGCGATGTCGATCGTCTTGCCGAACGGCTTCGCGTAGTCGAGCGGAACCTTGACCCAGCCGCACTGGATGGGGGCGGCGAGGCCCCAGTCGGCGGGACAGTCCTTCCACTGGATACCGGTGCGGGCGGCCCGCGCGGCGGCGAACTGGACGCCGAGCGCCTCCGGGACCGTGCTGCTGCCCGTGGTCGCCGCGGCGGCCGGCGGGGCCAGCAGCAGACCGGCGGCCAGTGCTCCGGTGATCAGAGTGGCAGCGCTCCCCAGCGCTGCTTTGTGTATCACGTGG
This sequence comes from Streptomyces sp. NPDC127106, assembly GCF_042677605.1. Classification (NCBI taxonomy): domain Bacteria; kingdom Bacillati; phylum Actinomycetota; class Actinomycetes; order Kitasatosporales; family Streptomycetaceae; genus Streptomyces; species Streptomyces sp. NPDC127106. The sequence goes on from NZ_JBHXTC010000002.1 coordinate 399,276, forward strand.
TCGTTCCCCCTGGATCAGGCCCGGCCCGAGACGGCCGGGTCACGTCGGGTTGGTCGTGCGTCGGTCGTGCGCATGTACAGGGGATCTTTTCGCCTGACCTACACCTGACAACAGGTCAAGGTCACGTTCTTTGCCAACCCGATAACCGGCACGGCATGTACCGCTCAGCGGTGTCTGGTTCGTCCCAGCTTCGCCCGGCGGTCACCAGCCGTACGTGCGACACGCCGCATCGAGCAGACCGCGCAGCCGCAGCGCGTCCGGCGCAAGCGCCGTGACCAGCACGGCGGGTCCGGCCAGCGGGGTGACCACGGCCTGCTCCCCCAGCACCGCGGCGGGCGGCGCCTCCCGGGCGAACCGCGGGTCCACCACCAGGAGCTGACCCACCGCCCGATGCCCCGCGAGCCCCGCCGGGCCGTCCCAGCCGCCGGGCGCCCCCGGGCCGCAGGCGAGCTCCTGGTCCAGCAGGGGGCGGCCGTCCCGGACCACGGTGAGCCGGCTGCGGAGCAGGCCCGGCTCCTCCCCCGTACGGCCCAGCACCTGCTCCTCCCGCAGCAGCAGCCGGGCGTCCGGGGCGAGTTCGGCGCGGGTGCGCACCCGCAGGTCGCTGCCGCGCACCGAGACGAGCGGCTCGGGGAGCCAGCGCACCGCCGCGCCCTCGGCAGCGGTGATGCGCACGTCGTAGCGCGCGGGCTCGCCACCCCGGCCGGGCAGCGCCAAGGTGGCCGCCGCCGAGGCCAGGGCGAGTCGTGCCCCGGGTCCGACGTCGGCCTCCACCGCGAGGTGGTCGCCGCCCAGTGGGGCACTCATGGCGCCCACCAGCATGACGCCCGCCTCGGCTCCGCTGCCCCGGGTGCGGCGCAGCGCGAGCGGCCCCTCGCCGGTGAGCACGGGCAGGGCGGTGCCGCCGCGGCCGTCGGCGGCGGCGCGGATCCGGGCGGTGGCCCGCAGCCCGGCCGGGGGTGGGGCGGGCGGGACCGGGGGTGCGGCGGAACGGACCGGGGGTGCGGCGGGGGGTGCGGTGGTCACCGTACGGCCCAGGCGGCGACCCGCTCGCGGACCCAGGCGGCCACCGGGGCGACCCCTTCCGCGCCGCGCAGCGACTGGAAGGTGACGGGAAGGGCGCCGCGCTGCTCGGCGGCGTCGCGGGCCATCCGGTCCAGGTCGGAGCCGACGTGCGGGGCGAGGTCGGTCTTGTTGACGACGAGCAGGTCGGCTGTGGTGACGCCGGGGCCTCCCTTGCGCGGGATGTCGTCGCCGCCCGCCACGTCGATGACGAAGATCTGGGCGTCGACCAGTCCTCGGGAGAAGGTGGCGGTCAGGTTGTCCCCGCCGGACTCGACGAGGACCAGGTCGAGCGGGGCGGTCTGGCGGTGGGCTTCCTCCAGTTCCTCCACCGCCTCCAGGTTGGCGGAGATGTCGTCGCGGATGGCGGTGTGCGGGCAGGCGCCGGTCTCCACGGCGGTGATCCGCTCCGGTGGCAGCACGGCCTCCCGCAGCAGGAACTCGGCGTCCTCGCGGGTGTAGATGTCGTTGGTGACGACGGCCATGGACAGTTCGGCGCGCAGGGCCCGGCAGAGTGCGGCGACGGTGGCCGTCTTGCCGGAGCCGACCGGTCCGCCGAGTCCGATGCGCAGGGCGCGGCGCGAGCCGTCCGACCGGCGGGGCTCGGCGCTGTGGGTGTGGCGCTCGGGGTAGGCCGTGCCGTGGTCGAGGTGCATGGGATGGGTCTCCCGGGGGTGGGTGGAGGTGGTCAGGAGGCGAAGAGCCGTACCGGCCAGCCGGCATGGACCTCGGCTGCGATGTCCAGCAGCGGCGAGGAGGCCGCGGGCAGGGCGTCCGGGCCTTCGCGTCGGGCGCGGTGCGCGGCCCGCGCGGCCCGGTCGGCCACGTCGTCGAGCTCGGGGGCGAGGCGGGCCAGGACGCCGCTCGCCTCGAAGGGGTCGAGGCCGAGCAGCCGCACGGTGGCGGTGGCCGGCCCGCCGACGCTCTCGTACGCCGCCACGTGCGCGGCGTCCAGCGGCCCGAGCCCGGCCGCCCGGGCGGTGAGCCCGAGCACCACGGGCTGGTGCGCCCCGCGCGGGAACGCCGTGGCAAGGGCGTCGAGTTCGGCGGCGGGCCAGGTGGCGCGGGCCGCCCGCAGCAGTTGCCGGCCGAGTCGCCGGGCGACGGTGCGCAGTGCGGGCGAGGGGGTGCGGGCGTCGGCGGCTGCGTCGAGCACGGCCGGGTCGAGGCCGAGGGCGGCGGCCGCGGCGAGGGCGGCGGTAGTGAGCCCGGCGGTGTGGAGGCGGCCGCGGCAGAAGTCCTCCAGGGACGCGGCGTCGTGGATCCGGCCCGCCTTGCAGGCGGCCTCCGCTCCGCCGGAGTGGGCGTGCCCTCCGGCGGGGAATCGGCCGTCGGCGAGGACGAGCAGTGCGGCGCGGCCCATCAGAAGAGGAAGTACCGCTGGGCCATGGGGAGTTCCGCGGCCGGTGCGGGCTCCACGGCCTCGCCGTCGATCGTGACGGTGAAGGTGTCGGCGTCGACCTCGACCCTCGGCATGGCGTCGTTGTTGCGCATGTCCGCCTTGGTCACCTTTCTGGTCGTCTCGATGGCGACGAACCCCTTCCCGAGCGCGAGCCGTTCGGGCAGGGCGTCGTCGAGTGCGGCCTGCGCGGTGAAGTTCACGGAGTTCCGCGCCGGGGCCAGGCCCCGGCCGCCGAACATCGGGCGGGGCAGCACCGGCTGCGGGGTGGGGATGGAGGCGTTGCCGTCGCCCATCTGTGCGTAGGCGATCTGGCCGCCCTTGATGACGGTCTCGGGCCGGACCCCGAAGAAGGCCGGGTTCCACAGCACGAGGTCCGCGAGCTTGCCGGTCTCCACGGAGCCGATCTCGCGGGCGAGCCCCTGGGCCACGGCCGGGTTGATCGTGTACTTGGCGACGTAGCGGCGGGCCCGGTGGTTGTCGGCGGGCCCGTCGCCGGGCAGGAATCCGCGCCGGCGCTTCATCACGTGGGCCGTCTGCCAGGTACGCAGGACGACCTCGCCGACGCGGCCCATGGCCTGGGAGTCGGAAGAGATGATGGAGATCGCGCCGAGGTCGTGCAGGACGTCCTCGGCGGCGATGGTGGAGGGCCGGATCCGGGACTCGGCGAAGGCCAGGTCTTCGGGGACGGCCGGGTTGAGGTGGTGGCAGACCATCAGCATGTCGAGGTGCTCCTCGACGGTGTTGACGGTGTGCGGCCGGGTCGGGTTGGTGGAGCTGGGCAGCACGTTCGGCTCGGAGACCACGGTGATGATGTCGGGGGCGTGGCCGCCGCCCGCGCCCTCGGTGTGGTACGCGTGGATGGTCCGTCCGGCGACGGCGGCGAGGGTGTCGCCGACGAATCCGGCCTCGTTGAGGGTGTCGGTGTGGATCGCGACCTGGGCCCCGGTCTCCTCGCAGACGCCGAGGCAGGCGTCGATGGCGGCCGGGGTGGCACCCCAGTCCTCGTGGATCTTGAAGCCGAGTGCGCCGCCGCGCAGTTGGGCGTGCATGGCCTCGCGGGAGGTGGTGTTGCCCTTCCCGAGCAGGCCGATGTTGACCGGGTAGGCCTCCAGGGCCGCGAACATGCGGGCGAGGTGCCAGGAGCCCGGGGTGATGGTGGTGGCCTTCGTGCCCTCGGCGGGTCCGGTGCCGCCGCCGACCAGGGTCGTGATGCCGGAGGCGAGGGCCTCCTCGACGACGGTCGGGGAGATGAAGTGGACGTGGGCGTCGATGGCCCCGGCGGTGACGATCTTCCCGTTGCCCGCGATGACCTCGGTCTCGGGGCCGATGACGAGGGCGGGGTGGACGCCGTCCATGGTGTCCGGGTTGCCGGCCTTGCCGATGCCGCAGATCCGGCCGTCGCGGATGCCGATGTCGGCCTTGACGATGCCCCAGTGGTCGAGGACCACGGCTCCCGTGATCACCGTGTCGGGGGCGCCTTCGGCCCGGGAGGTGCGGGCCTGCCCCATGGATTCGCGGATGACCTTGCCCCCGCCGAACACGGCCTCGTCGCCCGAGCGCCCCGGGCCGCCGCAGAGGTCCTCCTCGATCTCGACGAAGAGGTCGGTGTCGGCCAGCCGGATCCGGTCTCCGGTCGTCGGCCCGAAGAGGTCGGCGTACGCCCCTCGTTCCAGCTCAGCCATCGAGCGGCCCTCCCGTCTCCCCGCGCAGCCCCCACACGGTGCGCAGTCCGCCGAGCGGTACGAGTTCCACCTCGACCGGGATGCCCGGCTCGAAGCGGACGGCGGTGCCCGCGGCGATGTTGAGCCGGAGCCCGCGGGCGGCCGCGCGGTCGAAGGCGAGGCCGGGGTTGGCCTCGGCGAAGTGGTAGTGCGAGCCGACCTGGACGGGCCGGTCGGCGGAGTTGAGCACGGTCATGCGGGTGACGGGGCGGCCCTCGTTCAGGCGCACCGGGCCGTCCCCGTGGACGATCTCGCCGGGGATCATGCGGCTGCTGCCCTTCAGACGATCGGGTCGTGGACGGTGACGAGTTTGGTGCCGTCCGGGAACGTCGCCTCGACCTGGACGTCGTGGATCATCTCGGGGATCCCCTCCATCACGTCGGCGCGACCGAGCACGGCGCGGCCGGAGGCCATGAGCTCGGCCACGGTCCGTCCGTCGCGGGCCCCTTCGAGGATGTGCGACGTGATCAGGGCCACCGCCTCGGGGTGGTTGAGGAGGACTCCGCGCGCCTTGCGCCGCGCGGCCACGTCCGCGGCCACGTGGATGAGCAGTCTTTCCTGCTCGTGCGGTGTGAGGTGCACGCGTATCACCAGCTTCCAGGACAGGATCGAGCGAGGGGCGAGCCGAACCCTAACGGCCGTCAACACTCTGTTGACCTGCGCATTTCCGAGCCAAGCGGGTCTTGCCCCATGCTGAGGAAGGCTTTCCGTCCCGAGCACCGGCGCTTTGCCGGCGGATGGGTGATCATTGACGGAACGCCGCGACCGCCCACGCTAGGCGGCGCGCTTTTCCGTCGCGTTAACCCACGTTTCGGGCAGGCACCCGGTTCACCCTCCGGGACGGCTACGGCCGGTTCCGTATACGGGCGTCCGGGAGCCGCCCCGGAGGAGTCGCATGTTCCGCAATCCGGTACGCCACATCACCTTCGACGCCCTGGAGCCGTACGGACTCGCGTCGTTCTGGTCCGCCGTGACGGGCTTCCCGATCCACCCGGACGATGTCGAGGGCGACGAGGAGATCCTGCTGGACCCGGGGCAGCCGGGGGTTCCGGGCCTGCTGTTCATCCGGGTTCCGGAGGCCAAGTCCATGAAGAACCGGCTTCACTTGGACATCCAGCCGCAGAACGGCACCCGCGACGAGGAGGTCGAGCGGCTGATCGGGCTCGGGGCGAGGCTCGTCGACGACCGGCGCCGGGAGGACGGCACGGGCTGGGCGGTGCTCGCCGACCCGGAGGGCAACGAGCTGTGCATCGAGCGGAGCGCCGCCGAGCGCGGCTAGTGCGGCGGCCGCGCGGCGGGCACCGCCGCGGGTCGGCGTCAGCACGTGCCGGCGGTACGGGCCGGGGCCCCGACCGGCCAGGGCAGAGCGATCCACACGGTCTTGCCGCCGTCCTCGGTGGGGCTGACCGAGAGCCGGCCGCCCGCCTCCGCGGTGAGCCAGCGGATGATGACCATGCCCCGGCCGTTGTCCTGCTGGACGGCGGCCGGGAGCCGCCGGGGCCACCGCGGGTGGCTGTCGGTGACCCCGACCCGGAGGCACTCGCCCCGCTCCAGCCGGACGTCGACGGTGAAGGTGGGTGACTGCCCGAAGGTGTGCTGTACGGCGTTGGTGGCCAGCTCCGACACGATCAGCCGGACGCTGTCGGCGGTGTCGGCGTCGTCCGCCAGCCCCCATTCGAGGAGGACGTCTGCGACGTAGCGTCGGGCGGTGGCGACCGAGGCGGGATCGCTCGGCAGAGTGACGGATGCTTCCTGGTGGTCTGCCATGGCGACGGTCCCTTTCCCACCGGGGCGGACCGCCCCGGATCTGTGCTGGACGCCAGAGTGCCACCCATCGTCCCGTGGGAGCCGCCGTTCACCCAAGATATGCATATATCTGTCGCTCAATGCGGTGAACTCTGCTACGGAAGAGCTTATTTGGACGGCAGACTGGTGCGAGCTGTGCCGGTGGAAGGAGGCGGGTATGCAGCATGGCCCCGCGGTGCGTCGGCGCAAGCTCGGCGAGGAACTGCGCGCCCTGCGCGACCGTACCGGACTCACCAGTGGCGAGGCGGCGCGCATCATGGGCTGGCACCAGTCGAAAATCAGCCGCATCGAAACCGGCCGGAGCGGCGTGAAACCGGAGGACATCAGCCGCCTGCTCGATGCCTACGGAGAGGTCGTCAGCCCCGAGCAGCGCGCCCTCCTGGAGGCGCTGTCGGTCTCGGCCGCCGGTCCCGGACCGGGCGGCGGCAACGGTCGCGGCCGCCAGTGGTGGCACGACTACCGAGGCCTGCTCCCGCAGGAGTACCGGGACTTCATCAGCCTGGAGGCGGGAGCCCGGGCGGCCCGGACCGTGGAACTCTCCGTGGTGCCCGGCCTGCTGCAGACCGCCGAATACGCCCGGGCCGTGACCCGCGCGGCACTGGGCGGGCTGCCGGAGCCGAAGGTGGACGCGCTGGTCGACGTACGACTGGCCCGGCAGGCGGTGCTGCGGGCCGATCCGCCGCTGGAGCTGAGCGCCGTACTGGACGAGGCGGTGCTGCGGCGGCAGATCGGGGGGCCCGGGGTGATGGCGGCGCAGCTGCGGCACCTGGTGGAGGTGGCACGGTTGCCCCAAGTGCGGCTGCAGGTGCTGCCGTTCAGCGTGGGGGGCCATCTCGGCCTGACCGGACCGTTCGTCATCTTCTCATTTCCGAACATTGCCGATCTGGATGTGGTGGTACTCGACCATTTGACGAGTAGCCTCTATCTGGAGCGGAAGGAAGACCTCGAGGCGTACAGCGCCGCGTTCCGCACCATCCAGGCGCACGCCCTCCCGCCCCAGGACTCGTCGGATCTCATCAGCTCCCTGGCTGACGACGCGTAAGGAGGCACCCCCGTGTCCGCAACCCCCCTCTCCCCCGGCGGACTTCTGAACAGAGCGCGCTGGCGGCGGAGCAGCCGCAGCACCGGAATGAACAACTGCGTGGAAACGGCCGTCCTCGGGGGCGGTCTGCTGGCCGTCCGCGACTCGAAGCGGACGGCCGGCCCGGCCGTGCTCTTCACCGGGCCGGCCTGGGCGGGCTTCCTCGCCTCGGTACGGGCGGACGTGCCCGTATGACGCCCTAGGCCCCGGCCGGGGCGGTCCGCAGGATCGTCTCGACGGCCCGATCGATCTCGTCCCCCGTGAGATCGGCCCGGGCCGTCAGCCGCAGCCGGGAGATGCCGTCCGGCACCGACGGCGGCCGGAAGCACCCCACGGACAGTCCCGCCTCGCGGCAGTCGGCGGCCCAGCGCAGTGCCGCCGCGGCCGACGGGGCACGTACCGACACCACGGCCGCGTCCGGCCGTGCCGCGGTCAGGCCGGACGCGGTGAGCCGCCCGTACAGCAGGCGGGCCACCTCACGGGCCTGCCCGGCGCGTTCCGGTTCGCGCCGCAGCAGGCGCAGGCTCGCCAGCGCCGCGCCCGCGGCGGCCGGGGCCAGACCGGTGTCGAAGATGAAGGTCCGGGCCGTGTTGACCAGGTGCCGGATCACCTTGGCGGGGCCGAGGACGGCACCCCCCTGGCTGCCCAGGGACTTCGAGAGGGTCAGCGTGGCGACGACGCCCGGCGCGCCCGCGAGCCCGGCGGCGTGCAGCGCGCCGCGCCCGCCCTCGCCCAGCACGCCCAGGCCGTGGGCGTCGTCCACGACCAGCGCCGCGCCCTCCTCCCGGCAGGCCGCGGCATAGCCGGCGAGCGGCGCCGCGTCCCCGTCGACGGAGAACACCGAGTCGCTGACCAGCAGCGCCCGGCCCTCGTGGGCGGCGAGCGTCTTGAGCGCCGCGTCCGGGTCCGCGTGCGGGATCACCGCGGTCGCGGCGCGCGAGAGCCGGCAGCCGTCGACGATGGAGGCGTGGTTCCCGGCGTCAGAGACGACGAGGGTGCCCCGGTCGCTGAGCGCGGTGACGGCCGCGAGGTTGGCCGCGTAGCCGGAGGACAGCACGAGCGCGGCCTCGAAGCCGCAGAAGTCCGCGAGCTCCCGCTCCAGTTCCCCGTGCAGCTCGGTGGTGCCGGTGACCAGGCGGGATCCGGTGGCCCCCGCGCCCCACCGGGCCGCCGCCCCACAGGCTCCGCGGACCGTCTCCGGATGCCGGGACAGGCCCAGGTAGTCGTTGCTCGCGAGGTCGAGCAGCGGCGAGTCGGCGGGACGCGGACGCAGGGTCCGCACGAGCCCCGCCTGCTCTCGGACCCGTTCGGCGGCATCGATCCACGCGAACACGTCCTCGGGCTCGCGGCGGTGCTGGGGCATCTGGATCCTCGCGTTTGTCGGCTGTCCACAGGCGTCGCCCGACCCTAACGGCCGACACCCGAGTGTCTGGTGTGGCGATACACACACTCCGTTCCGGCCATGTTGTGCGATCTCTCCTTGGCCGGGAGTGGTCGCGTGGTCCAGGATCGCCCTCATGGATCTGCTGAACACCCTGGTGGACAAGGGGCTGCGGCGCGAGCTGCCGACCCGCGACGAGGCCCTCGCCGTCCTGGCGACCTCTGACGACGAACTGCTCGACGTGGTGGCCGCGGCCGGCAAGGTGCGCCGCCGGTGGTTCGGGCGTCGGGTCAAGCTGAACTACCTGGTCAACCTGAAGTCCGGGCTCTGCCCGGAGGACTGCTCGTACTGCTCCCAGCGCCTGGGATCGAAGGCGGACATCCTCAAGTACACCTGGCTGAAGCCTGACGAGGCCTCGCAGGCCGCCGCGGCCGGTGTCTCGGGCGGCGCCAAGCGCGTGTGCCTGGTGGCGAGCGGGCGCGGCCCGACGGACCGCGACGTGGAGCGCGTCGGCAAGACCATCGAGGCCATCAAGGAGCAGAACGAGGGCATCGAGGTCTGCGCCTGCCTGGGCCTGCTGTCGGACGGTCAGGCCGAGCGCCTGAAGGCGGCGGGCGCCGACGCCTACAACCACAACCTCAACACGTCCGAGTCGACGTACGACCAGATCACCAAGACCCACACCTACGCGGACCGGGTCGACACCGTGCAGAAGGCGCACGCCGCGGGCCTGTCCGCCTGCTCCGGCCTGATCGCGGGCATGGGCGAGACGGACGAGGACCTGGTCGACGTCGTCTACTCGCTGCGCGAGCTGGATGCGGACTCGGTGCCGGTCAACTTCCTGATCCCGTTCGAGGGCACGCCGCTGGCCAAGGAGTGGAACCTCACCCCGCAGCGCTGCCTGCGCATCCTCGCGATGGTGCGGTTCGTCTGCCCCGACATCGAGGTCCGGATCGCGGGCGGTCGCGAGGTGCACCTGCGGAGCATGCAGCCGCTCGCGCTGCACCTGGCGAACTCGATCTTCCTCGGTGACTACCTCACCAGCGAGGGCCAGGCCGGTCAGGCCGACCTCGACATGATCGCCGACGCGGGCTTCGAGGTGGAGGGCGCCGGTACGCAGACCCTTCCCGCGCACCGCGTGGCCGCCGCTGCGGCCGCGGCCCACGGACCGTGCGGTTCCGCGGCTGCGGAGGCCGGCTGCGGCTCGGCGTGCGGCGGCTGCTCGGGCCACGCGCACGAGCCCGCGGCCGAGGCCGCCGTCGAGGCCGGTGCCGGTGCGGAGCCCGTCGTCGGGGCCGGGGCCGAGGCCGAGCCCGCCCTCGCGCAGGCACCGGCGGGCGAGGTCCGCTCGGACCTGGTGACGGTGCGCCGCCGCGGCGCGGGGACGGGCCTCGCCCCCAATGCCTGACCCACACGTGCCGCTGCCGGCTGCCGAGCTGCTCGCCCTGGACCGGCAGCACGTCTGGCACCCGTACGGCCCGATGCCCGGGCGGCAGGAGCCGCTGGTCGTCTCCTCCGCCTCGGGGGTGCGGCTGCGGCTCGCCGAACCCTCGCAGGGACAGGACGAGCTGGTCGACGGCATGTCCTCCTGGTGGTCGGCGATCCACGGCTACAACCACCCGGTACTCAACGAGGCCGCGGCCGACCAGCTCGGACGCATGTCCCACGTGATGTTCGGCGGGCTCACCCACGAGCCCGCCGTCCGCCTGGCGGCGAAGCTGGTCGAGATCACCCCGGCCGGCCTGGAGCACGTCTTCCTCGCCGACTCGGGCTCCGTCGCGGTCGAGGTCGCGGCGAAGATGTGCCTGCAGTACTGGCGTTCCACCGGCCGGCGCGCCAAGACCCGGCTGATGACCTGGCGGGGCGGCTACCACGGGGACACCTGGACGCCGATGGCCGTCTGCGACCCCGACGGCGGCATGCACGAGCTGTGGTCGGGCGTCCTGCCGCGCCAGGTCTTCGCGGACGTCCCGCCGGGCGGCTTCGCCGCGCCGGTGGACCCCGCGTACGTCGCCCACCTGCGCTCCGTGATCGCCGCGCACGCCGACGAGCTGGCGGCGGTCATCGTGGAGCCGGTGGTCCAGGGCGCGGGCGGCATGCGCTTCCACAGCCCGGGCTACCTACGGGTCCTGCGCGAGCTGTGCGACGAGTACGACGTCCTGCTCGTCCTGGACGAGATCGCGACGGGCTTCGGCCGCACCGGCGCCCTGTTCGCGGCCGACCACGCCGGGATCACCCCGGACGTGATGTGCCTGGGCAAGTCCCTGACCGGCGGCTACCTGACGCTGGCGGCCACGCTGTGCACGGAGCGGGTGGCGGCCGGCATCTCGCGGGGCGAGGTGCCGGTGCTCGCCCACGGGCCGACGTTCATGGGCAACCCGCTCGCCACCGCCGTGGCGCTGGCCTCGGTCGAGCTGCTCCTCGGCCAGGACTGGCAGCGCGAGGTCAAGCGCATCGAGGCGGGGCTGCTGGAGGGCCTCGCCCCGGCCCGGGAGCTGCCGGGGGTCCGCGACGTGCGCGTGCTGGGCGCGATCGGCGTGGTCCAGCTGGACCACGAGGTGGACATGGCGGCCGCGACGGCGGCCGCGGTCCGCGAGGGCGTCTGGCTGCGCCCCTTCCGCGACCTGGTCTACACGATGCCGCCGTTCGTGACGGGCGACGCCGACGTGACCCGGATCTGCCGTGCGGTGTGCGCGGCGGCGGAGGTGGGCTGATGTCCGTGATCGTGGTGTCCGGGACGGGCACGGAGATCGGCAAGACCGTCGTCACCTCGGCGATCGCGGCGGCCGCCGCTGCGGCCGGCCGGTCGGTGGCGGTGCTCAAGCCCGCGCAGACGGGGCTGGAGCCCGGCGTGCCGGGGGACGCGGCCGATGCGGTCCGCCTGGCCGGGCCGACCGTCACCGCCGTGGAGCTGGCCCGCTACCCGGAGCCGCTGGCCCCGGACACGGCGGCGCGCCGTGCCGGGTTGCCGACGCTCTCACCGGCCGAGATCGCGGAGGCCGCGGAGAAGCTCGCCGCCTCCCACGACCTCGTCCTGGTGGAGGGGGCGGGCGGCCTCCTGGTCCGCTTCGACGAGGCGGGGCACACCCTCGCCGACGCGGCGCGGTTGCTGGACGCCCCGGTCCTGGTGGTCGCGCCCGCGGCCTTGGGAACGCTGAACTCCACGACCCTGACGGCCGAAGCCCTGCGGGCCCGGCGGCTGACCGCCCTCGGCGTGGTCATCGGCAGCTGGCCCGCCGACGCCGACCTGGCCTGCCGCTGCAACCTGGCGGACCTGCCCTCCTCGTCCGGGCTCCCGTTGCTGGGCGCGGTGCCGGAGGGCTCCGGAGCCCTGGCCCCGGAGGAGTTCCGGGCCGCGGCCCCGGCCTGGCTGGACCCGTCGCTGGGGGGCACGTGGTCGGCACGGTCCTTCCAGGCCGCCTGGCCGGCCCGGTAACCCCAACAGGCCCGGCAGCCCCGGCAAGCCCGGCAGCCCCGGCAAGCCCGCCCGTACGGGCACGCCACACCTCGCCGTGACACCGAGCGCCCCGTCCCCGGACGGGGCGCTCCGCGTTTTCCGTCGCCCAGCGGCTCGGCCCGGCGGGATCCAACGGAATCCGGCGATCACTCCACCGAAAGGATGACGCCCCCACTTTGCCTTTCCTTTACCATGGTGGGCATCCGGCTGCACTCCGACGAGATCCCGTGAAAGGTGTGAGCGTCCGCCCATGGACGAGCCCCCAGTAACCGACATCGCCGCACCCGACACCGCCCCGCGCGACACCGCGCGCTGCCCCTCCTCCTGACTGACCATGGGACGGAGGTGACGGACCGATGACCGAAGTGCTCCTGCTCGTCGTGGCGCTGCTGCTCTGCCTTGCCTGCGGCGCGTTCGTCGCGGCCGAGTTCTCCCTGACCACCGTCGAGCGCAGCGAGCTCGAACAGGCCGCCGAGCGCGGCGAGCGCGGCGCCGAGAGCGCGCTGGCCGCCGTGCGCAGCCTGACCTTCCAGCTGTCCGGCGCCCAGCTCGGCATCACGGTGACCGGCCTGATCATCGGCATGATCGCCAAGCCGTCGATCGCCGCCCTGCTCCAAGGACCGTTCGAGGCCATGGGCCTGTCGGCCACCGCCGCCTCCTCGACCGCGCTGGTCCTCGGCACCGTGCTGTCGACCGTCGTCCTGATGGTCGTCGGCGAGCTGGTGCCCAAGAACTGGGCGATCTCCTCCCCGCTGGCCATCGCCAAGCGGGTGGCGACCATGCAGCGCGTCTTCAGCCGGGCGTTCCGCCCGTTCATCAGCCACCTGAACAGCACCGCGAACCGGCTGGTCCGCCGGCTCGGGCTGGAGCCGGCCGAGGAGCTCGCCTCCGCGCGCTCCCCGCAGGAACTGGTGGCCCTCGCCCGCCACTCCGCCAAGGCCGGCGCCCTGGAGCGGGAGGCCGCCGAACGCTTCGTACGGACCCTGAACCTCGCCGACCTCACCGCGGAGAACGTCATGACCCCGCGCGTCCAGGTCACCGCGCTCGACGTGCAGACCACCGCGGGGGACGTGGCCAATGCGACCCTGGCGACCGGCCTGTCGCGCTTCCCGGTGTACCGGGGCAGCCTCGACACCGTCGTCGGCACCGTCCACATCAAGGACGTCCTCGCCCTGCCCGCCGAGGCCCGCCACCGCCACCCCGTGGCACAGCTGCTGCGTCCGCCGCTGTTCGTACCGGAGTCGCTGACCGTGGACCGGCTGCTGGACCGGCTGTCCGGCAAGCAGACCATGGCCGTCGTCATCGACGAGTACGGCGGCACCGCCGGCGTGGCCACGCTGGAGGACATCATGGAGGAGGTCGTCGGCGAGGTCCACGACGAGCACGACCCGCTCGAGACCCCGGACCTGGCCCCGGCCGGCAAGGACGGCGCCGGGCGTCAGCTCTACTCCGCCGACGGCGCCGCGCGCACCGACCAGCTCCGACAGATAGGGCTGCGCGTCCCGGACGGCCCGTACGAGACCCTCGCCGGGCTGATGGCGACCGGGCTGGGCCGGATCCCGGCCGTCGGCGACAGCCTGGAGCTGGAGGGCTGGCAGCTCGACGTGGTCGATGCCGCTGGGCGGCGCGCCGCGCGCGTGCTGCTGCACGCTCCGGCCGGCCCCCGGCAGGACCCGGGTGGGGAGGCTCGGCGATGACACTGCTGCAACTGCTGATCGGCCTGGCGACCCTCGTCGTCAACGCCTTCTTCGTCGGCGCCGAGTTCGCGCTGATCTCGGTCCGGCGCAGCCAGATCGAGCCGTACGCCGAACAGGGCGACCGGCGGGCCCGCTCCGTGCTGTGGGGCCTGGAACACGTCTCCGCCCTCATGGCGGCGGCGCAGCTGGGCATCACCTTGTGCACCCTGGTGCTGGGCGTGGTGGCCGAGCCGGCGATCGCCCACCTGCTGACCCCGCTGTTCGACCTCGTGGGCATCCCCTCCGGGCTGACGCACGCCATCTCGTTCGTGGTGGCGCTGGCGCTGGCGACGTACCTGCACATGCTGTTCGGCGAGATGGTCCCGAAGAACGTGGCCCTGTCCGAGCCGGTGCGCACCGCGCTGCTCCTCGGCCCTCCGCTGGTGGCGACCACCCGGGCGCTGCGCCCGGTGATCTTCGCGGTGAACGCCTTCGCCAACGTGCTGCTGCGGCTGCTGCGGGTCGAGGTGAAGGACGAGGTCTCCGCGACGTTCTCCGACGACGAGCTCGCGCGGATCGTGAAGGACTCCAGCGAGGCGGGGCTCATCGACGACCGCGCGAGCGAGCGCCTGCACGACGCCCTGGAGCTGGGCCGGCGGCCGGTCACCGACGTGGTACTGCCCTCGGACCGGGTCGTCGTGGCCCAGGTGGGCATCACGCCGTCCGAACTGGAGCGGCTCTCGGCCTCGTCCGGGTACTCCCGCTTCCCGGTGACCGACCCGCAGTTCAGGATCCTGGGATACCTGCACGTCAAGGACGCTCTGGACGCGGTCGGGCCGGAGCGGGAGGAGCCGTTCCCGGTGTCGGCGCTGCGGCCGATCGCACAGGTGCGGGCGGAGACCCCGCTGGACGACGTACTGACCGCGATGCGGCGCAGCCGGACGCACCTGGCGGCGGTCCTCGGCCCGGACGAGACGATGGCGGGGCTGGTGACGATGGAGGACGTGCTGCGCGAGCTGTTCGGGCGCCCGGCCTCCGCGTGATCCGTACCGCGCGGTAGCATCGCAGCGCCATGGGGATCAATGCGTCTTACACCAGTTTCGTCGCGGTCGGCGACTCGTTCACCGAGGGCATGTCCGACCTCCTGCCGGACGGTTCCTACCGGGGCTGGGCCGACCTGCTGGCGGCCCGGCTCGCCGCGCGTGAGCCGGGCTTCCGCTACGCCAACCTCGCGGTCCGCGGGAAGCTGATCGGGCAGATCGCCACCGACCAGGCCCCCACGGCGGCGGCGATGCGCGCCGACGTGGTGACGCTGGTGGGCGGGCTCAACGACGCCCTACGCCCCAAGGTCGACATGGGCCGGGTCCGCGGCCACCTGGAGGAGGCCGTCGGCCTGCTGGCCCCCTCCTGCAAGACGCTGGTGCTCATGCGCTCGCCGGGGCGGCAGGGCCCGGTGATGGAGCGCTTCCGGCCCCGGATGGAGGAGCTCTTCGGCATCGTCGAGGAGCTCGCCGCCCGATACGGCGCCCTGGTGGTCGACTTGTACGGGGCCCCCGTGCTCGGCGACCCGCGGCTGTGGGACGTGGACCGGCTGCATCTGACGGACGAGGGCCACCGGCGGGTGGCCGAGGCCGTCTGGCAGACTCTCGGACTGCCGGCGCAGGAGGACTGGCGCGCCGTGCTGCCGCCTGCCGAGCAGCCGGGCTGGGGCGTGCGCCGCTCCCAGGACCTGAGTTTCGCCCGGCAGCACCTGCTGCCGTGGATCGGCCGCCGGCTGACCGGCCGCTCCTCCGGGGACGGCCGCCCGGCCAAGCGCCCGGAGCTGCTGCCGTACGAGGCCTCTGCGGCAGAGCGGCTCTCGTAGCAAGGCACAATCCGGGGCGGGCGTCCGACCTGCGCAATCGCACAGCAGCGGCCCCAGTAGAATCCCTACACGTGACAGCCAAGCCCCGCATCCCCAATGTCCTGGCCGGCCGCTACGCTTCCCCGGAGCTCGCCGTCCTGTGGTCCCCCGAGTACAAGGTCACGCTGGAGCGGCGGCTGTGGCTCGCCGTGCTGCGCGCCCAGAAGGACCTCGGCATCGAGGTCCCGGACGCCGCCCTCGCCGACTACGAGCGCGTCCTGGAAACCGTCGACCTCGCCTCCATCGCCGAGCGCGAGAAGGTCACCCGGCACGACGTGAAGGCCCGCATCGAGGAGTTCAACGCCCTCGCCGGCCACGAGCACGTCCACAAGGGCATGACCTCCCGCGACCTCACCGAGAACGTCGAGCAGCTGCAGATCCGGCTCTCCCTGGAGCTGGCCCGCAACCGCACGGTCGCCGTCCTGGCCCGCCTCGGCAAGCTGGCCGGCGAGCACGCGGAGCTGGTCATGGCCGGCCGCTCCCACAACGTCGCCGCGCAGGCGACCACCCTCGGCAAGCGCTTCGCCACCGCGGCGGACGAGCTGCTGGTCGCCTTCGACCGGCTGGAGGACCTGATCGGCCGCTACCCGCTGCGCGGGATCAAGGGCCCGGTCGGCACCGCCCAGGACATGCTCGACCTGCTCGGCGGCGACGCCGCCAAGCTTGCCGAGCTGGAGCAGCGGATCGCCGACCACCTCGGCTTCGGCCAGGCCTTCACCTCCGTCGGCCAGGTCTACCCGCGCTCCCTCGACTACGACGTGGTCACCGCCCTGGTGCAGCTGGCCGCCGCCCCGTCGTCCATCGCGAAGACGATCCGTCTGATGGCCGGCCACGAGCTGGTCACCGAGGGCTTCAAGCCGGGCCAGGTCGGCTCCTCCGCGATGCCGCACAAGATGAACACCCGCTCCTGCGAGCGCGTGAACGGCCTGATGGTCATCCTCCGCGGCTACGCCTCGATGACGGGCGAGCTGGCCGGCGACCAGTGGAACGAGGGCGACGTCTCCTGCTCCGTGGTCCGCCGGGTCGCGCTGCCGGACGCCTTCTTCGCCTTCGACGGCCTGCTGGAGACCTTCCTGACGGTCCTCGACGAGTTCGGCGCCTTCCCGGCCGTCGTGGCCCGCGAGCTCGACCGCTACCTGCCGTTCCTCGCGACCACCAAGGTCCTGATGGGCGCGGTGCGGGCCGGCGTCGGCCGCGAGGTCGCCCACGAGATCATCAAGGAGCACGCGGTGGCCTCCGCGCTCGCGATGCGCGAGCAGGGTGCCGAGCGCAACGAGCTGCTGGACAAGCTGGCCGCGGACGAGCGGATGCCGCTGGACCGGGCCGAGCTCGACGCCCTGATGGCCGACAAGCTGTCCTTCACGGGCGCCGCCGGCGCCCAGGTCTCGGCGGTGGCCTCCCGCATCGAGGCGATCGCCAAGCAGTACCCGGAGGCCGCCGAATACGCGCCGGGGTCGATCCTCTGACCCGCGAGGAGCTCGAAGCCGCCCGCGACCGCGTCGTCCCCGACGTGGTCGCGGGCGGTCTGCGCGTGCTGTTCTGCGGAATCAACCCGAGTCTCCTCTCCGCCGCGACGGGGCACCACTTCGCCCGTCCCGGCAACCGCTTCTGGCCCGTCCTGCACCTGGCCGGTTTCACGCCGCGCCGCCTGGCCCCGGCGGAGCAGGAGGAGCTGCTGACCTACCGGCTCGGCATCACCAACGTCGTCGCCCGTGCCACGGCGCGGGCCGATGAGCTGAGTGCGGAGGAGCTGGTCGAGGGCGGCCGCATCCTGAGGGCGAAGGTGGAGCGCCTGCGCCCCCAGTGGCTCGCCGTCGCCGGTGTCACCGCGTACCGCACGGCCTTCGGGGAGAGGCGAGCGGCCATAGGCCCCCAGGAGCAGACCATCGGCTCCACCCGCATCTGGGCCCTGCCCAACCCCAGCGGCCTCAACGCCCACTGGACCGCGGAGACCATGGCCCGGGAGTACGCCCGCCTCCGCGCGGCCGCCGAGTCCGCACCCGAGGCCGAGCCGGACGCCTAGGCCGTCGCTTCCGGCTCCTGCCTGACCCGCGCCGCCCGGCACCGCACCTCGCCGCGTTGTCGAGGCACCCGAGTACGTCCAGTCATCGGGAGCCTCTCCGCCTTGCGATGCACGGCACCGGACGACGCGGGCTTCACCGGCAAGCTCCGAAAGAGATGTCCTAGAAGATTGATGAAAATGTTGGGTTCTGGCCCCGCCGTGTCAGCGGCGGGGCCAGACTCGTTTTCGTGGTTCAAGGGGAGTGGGTCGGGGAGACGGTCGGGC
>NZ_JBHXTC010000003.1:0-58450 GCF_042677605.1 Streptomyces sp. NPDC127106
GTCTCGTGGGCTCGGTGTTGTGTATTAGAGACAGCGCCGGGGCCGAGGCCGTGGCCCGGCGGCTGGCCCGGCGGCCGGCCGGCGGCGGGCTGGTCTTCGGGCCGTGCCCGGAGGCCGAGGAACTGCCCTCCCCCGTCCGGTGCGCGGCCCTGACCGTCCCCCTCGACTACGCCCGCCCCGACGGCCCGCAGATCCGGCTCACCGTCAGCCGGGTTCCCGCCACCGGCCGCGGCGGCGCCGCCCGCCAGGGCGCACTCGTGTACAACCCCGGCGGCCCCGGCGCCTCCGGACTGTTCTTCCCCCTCGTCGCGGGCCTCCCCGAATGGGAGCGCATCGGCGCCGCCTACGACCTCGTCGGCTACGCCCCGCGCGGCGTCGGCGGCACCGCCCCGCTGTCCTGCGAGGACCCGGCCGCCCCGGCCCAGGCGGGACCCACCCGGCTCCCGGCCGTCCCCTCCCCCGCCGACAAGCGCGCCCGTATCGCCGCCGCCCGGGCCTACGCCCGCGGCTGCGCGGAGCGGTCGGGGGCGGCGCTGCCGTACTACTCGACCTTGGACAACGTCCGCGACCTGCACGTGCTGCGGGCCGCGCTCGACGAGCCGAAGCTGACCTTCATGGGGGCCTCGTACGGCACCTACCTGGGCGCGGTGTACGCCACGCGCCACCCGGGCCACGTCCGCAGGATGGTCCTCGACTCCGCCGTGAACCCCGACCCGCGCCGCATCTGGTACCTCAACAACCTCGACCAGGCGGCCGGTTTCGAGCGCCGCTGGCACGACTTCCGGGCCTGGGCGGCCCGCCACCACGCGGTCTACCGGCTCGGTGCCACCCCGGAGGCCGTGCAGGCGAGCTACGAGCGGGTGCGGGACGCCGTCGAACGGGCCCCGGCGGGCGGGGTCGTCGGGACCGGCGAGCTCCAGTCGGCGTTCCTCCAGGCCGCGTACTACGACGAGGTGTGGCCGGAACGGGCGGCGGCCCTGTCGGCGTTCCTGGCCGGGGATCCGGCGCCGCTGACCGGGCAGGCCCGGCCGGACCCGGAGCCGGGCTCGGCGGCCGCCCGGGAGAACGCCCGGGCCGTGTACACGGCGGTGCTGTGCAACGACGCGCCCTGGCCGGCGGACTGGGCGGTCTGGGACCGCGACAACACGGAACTGGCGCGCCGGGCGCCCTTCGAGACGTGGGCGAACGCCTTCCTGAACCTGCCGTGCGCGTACTGGCCGGTCCGCGAGCGGCAGCAGCCGGTGGCGGTGGGCGCGCGGTCGGCGGCACTCCCCGGCGGGCAGCCTGCGACACTCCCCGGCGGGCAGCCTGCGGCACTCCCCGGGACGCTCGTGGTCGCGGCGGAGCGGGACGGGGCGACCCCGTACCCGGGGGCGCTGGAGCTCCAACGCCGGCTCGGCCGGCAGGCGTCCCTGGTCACGGAGGCGGGGGCCGGCACCCACGGGGTGGTCGGCGGCCGGAACGCGTGCGTGGACGGGCACGTGGAGCGGTACCTGCTGACGGGGGCCACTCCGGGGTGGCGTGTCAGGTGTGCGCCGCATCCGGAGCCCGCACCGGTGTCGCTGGACGACCGGGCAGCAGAGTCCGGGAAGGTACCCGAGGTACCCAGGGCTCTGCTGCCACCGGCCGTCTGAACTTCCGGGGCGGGATCTCCGGCTGCGTCGTTTCGGGGGCAGTGCCTCCCGATCCGCCGGAGGAGGTCAGTCCTCCGGCCGTTCCCCCCTGGGGAGGTTTCAGGCGAGCCCGGCCACCAGATCGGCGACGGACTTGCGGCGCCCGGTGAAGAACGGAACCTCTTCACGGACGTGCATACGGGCCTCGGAGGCGCGCAGGTGGCGCATGAGGTCCACGATGCGGTAGAGCTCGTCGGCCTCGAAGGCCAGCAGCCACTCGTAGTCGCCCAGCGAGAAGGAGGCGACGGTGTTGGCACGGACGTCCGGGAAGCCGCGGGCCATCTTGCCGTGGTCGGCGAGCATGCGGCGGCGGTCCTCGTCGGGCAGCAGGTACCAGTCGTAGCTGCGCACGAACGGGTAGACGCTGACGTAGTCGCGGGCGACCTCGTCGGCCAGGAAGGCCGGGATGTGCGACTTGTTGAACTCGGCCGGGCGGTGCAGGGCCATGTTCGACCACACCGGCTCCAGCGCACGGCCCAGCTTGGTGCGGCGGAACAGGTTGTACGCGGTCTGCAGCTCGTCGGCCGTCTCCGCGTGCCACCAGATCATGACGTCCGCGTCCGCGCGCAGACCGGAGACGTCATAGGTGCCGCGCACGGTGATGTCCTTGGCGGCGAGCTGGTCGAAGAGCTCCTGGACCTCGTCGGCGAAGCCGGACCGGTTCTCGGGGAGCACGTCCTTCAGCTTGAAGACGGACCACAGGGTGTAGCGGATGACCTCGTTGAGGTCCTTCGCCTTCTTCCCCGCGTTGGGAATCTTCTCTGGTGCAGTCATGTGTCCATTGTCCCGTGCGCTGATCAGTGGTCGGCGCCAGGGGTCCCCAACGTGGCCATCACCACGTCGGCGGCCTTCCCGGCGCTCGCGATGCACGCCGGGATGCCGACGCCGTCGTACAGGGCGCCGCACACGGCGAGGCCGGGCAGGGCGGCGACGGCGGTGCGGATCCGGTCCACCCGGGCGAGGTGGCCGACCGGGTACTGGGGCAGGCCGCCGTCCCAGCGGGTGACGGTGGAGGCCACCGGGCGGGCGGCGAGGCCGACCGCCTCGCCGAGGTCCCGCAGCGAGACGTCGACCAGCTCGGAGTCCGCGCGGCCCAGATCGGCCTCGTCGGCGTAGCGGCCGACGGAGGTGCGCAGCAGGAAGAGGTCGGGGTCGGCGCCGGCCCAGGTCCACTTGCTGCTGGAGAAGGTGGACGCCTTGATGGTCCGCCCGTCGACGGGCGGTACGAGGAATCCGCTGGCGCGGCCGTCGGTGATCACGGCGGGCAGGTCGGAGCGCCGGAACGCCATGGTGACCAGGGCCATCGACGCGTACTCGACGCTGCGCAGCTCGGCGGCCGCGGCCGGGGCGAGCCCGTCCAGCAGCCGGGCGGCCGGCTCCGCCGGGACGGCCAGCACGACCGCGTCGGCGGCCACGGTGCCGGTGTCGGTGGCGACCAGCCAGCCCTCCGGGGTACGGCGCAGCTCGCGCACGGGGGTGTCGGTGCTGATCCGGGCGCCGGCGGCGCGGCAGGCGGCCGCGACGGCCTGCGGGAGCCGCCCGATGCCGCCGTCGATGCCGGAGAAGACGGGGCCGGCCTGCTGCGGCTGCTCCGCGGCCCGGCGTTGCAGGTCCCGTACGGCCTCGCCGAGCGAGGCGTGCGTCCGGGCGGCTTCGAAGAGCTGGGGCACGGCGGCGCGCATCGAGAGGCGGTAGGCGTCGCCCGCGTAGACCCCGCCGAGGAGGGGCTCGACGAGCCGGTCGACGACCTCGCGGCCGAGGCGGGCCGCCACGTACTCACCGACGGCGACGTCCTCGCCGATCTCGGCGGGCGGCAGGTCGCGTTCGGCCTCGATCCGGGCCAGGCCCTGCGCTGACAGCACCCCGGACGCCACCAGCGGCGCCAGGTCGCCGGGGACGCCCATGACGTGGCCGCGCGGCATCGGCCGCAGCGCACCGCGGGTCCACAGGTGGGCGGTGGTGGTGGCCGGCGGCTGCAGCGCCCCGCCGAGGCCGACGGCCCGGGCCAGCTCCAGGGCCTCGGGCCGGCGGGCCAGGACGGATTCCGCACCGAGGTCGACGCGGGCGCCCGCGAGCTCGCCCGCGTACAGCTTGCCGCCGAGGCGGGGCCCGGCCTCCAGCAGCGTGACGCCGATGCCCGCGCCGAGCAGCCGGTGGGCCGCCGCGAGGCCGGCGATGCCGCCGCCGATGACGACGGCGTGGCGGGCCTCGGGCGCCGCCGGGTCGTCCGTCCGGTCCGTGCCGTGCGCCGCGGCCGCAGCGTCCGTACGCATGTCCGCTTCGTGCATGGACACATCGTCTCAGACCGATCACCGGCCGATCACCGAGGCCTGACCGTGACCGCATCGGGACCGTCCCGGGACCGCGGGAGCGAAACCCGCGGGGCGACCGTGGACGTCGAAACGGCACAGCGGAAGCCGACCCTTGGGGAGACAGCAGTGCACACCCGGAACGACCCGGCCGGCCCGGACGGCCCCGAAAACCCCGCCAACCCCGACAGCCCCGACAACCCCGACAGCCCCGACAGCCCGCGCACCAGAGGCCGTTCGCGCACGGGGCGCGGCGCGGCGGCGCTGGCCGGCCTCGGCCTCACCTGCGCGCTCGCGCTCGCGCTCACCGGATGCGGCGCCGGGAGCGACGGCCCCGGTGTGGCCTCGGCGGACAAGGCGGCGGTGGCCCCGCACGCCCCGGCTCCGGGCGCCAAGGCGGGCGCGGGGGCGGCGGCCCCGGCACCGGCGGAGGGCGCGGCAGGCAGCCCGAAGGCGCCCGCGGCGGTCCGCCCACAGGTCATCCGGACCGCGAACCTCGGCATCGAGACGCAGGACGCCGCGAAGGTGCTGGCAGCGGCCCGTACGGCGGCGGAGGGCGCGGGCGGGTACGTCGGCAACGAGTCCACCCAGCGCGGCGAGAACGGCCGGATCAGGTCCACGCTGACCCTGCGGGTGCCCGCCGACCGGTTCGACTCCGTACTCGGTGCGCTGGAGGGCAGCGGCAAGCTGCTCCACCGGAAGGTGGAGGCGCAGGACGTGACCGAGAAGGTCGCGGACGTCGACAGCCGGGTCGCGTCGCAGCAGGCGAGCGTGGCGCGGGTGCGGCAGATGATGGAGAAGGCCACCGCGCTCGGCGACGTGGTCATGCTGGAGGGCGAGCTCAGCAAGCGCCAGTCGGACCTGGAATCGCTGCTGGCCCAGCAGAACGCGCTGCGGGACCAGACCTCCATGGGCACGATCACGGTGGAGGTCTCGGAGCCGACCGACGCGCCGGCGCAGAAGAAGGAGGACGCGCCGCCGTCCGTCCTGGGCGCACTGGAGAGCGGCTGGAACGCCTTCATCACGGTCCTGCGGTACGTGGTGCTGGCGGTGGCCGTGGTGCTGCCGTTCGCGGTGACGGCGGCGCTGGGCGTGCTGGCGTTCCGGCTGTACCGGCGGCTGCGCCCGCCGAAGCCGAGGACGGGGCGCGCACCGGGGGCCGTCCGCACGGTCCCGGCGCCGACACGGCCGTCGTACCCGGCGCCCGGGCGGAAACCGCAGCAGGACCCGGAGCGGGACCCGCAGCAGGACCCGGAGCGGGGCCCGGACCCGACGGAATCGCCCCGGATTCCGGACTGAACACCCGTACGCCCGTAGCGTGTTCCCCAGGAACGGCAGTGGAGGACGGTGCGGACGATGGCAGCGGAACGACTCGTGGTGGTCGGCGGTGACGCGGCGGGGATGTCCGCCGCGTCACAGGCCCGGAGGCTGAAGGGCCCGGCGGAGCTGGAGATCGTCGCCTTCGAGCGCGGGCACTTCACCTCCTACTCCGCCTGCGGGATCCCGTACTGGATCGGCGGCCAGGTCGCGGAGCGCGACGACCTGATCGCCCGGACCCCCGAGGAGCACCGCGCCCGGCACATCGACCTGCGCACCCGGACCGAGGTCGTCGAACTCGACCTGGCCGGGCGCCGGGTCCGGGCCCGCGACCTCGACTCGGGGGCCGAGTCCTGGACGGGCTACGACAAGCTCGTCCTGGCCACGGGCGCCCGCCCGGTGCGGCCCCGGCTGCCCGGGATCGGCGCGCACGGCGTGCACGGCGTGCAGACCCTGGACGACGGCCAGCGGCTGATGGACACCCTGGAGCGCACGCCGGGCCGCCGGGCGGTCGTCGTCGGCGCGGGCTACATCGGCGTGGAGATGGCGGAGGCCCTGGTCCACCGGGGCTACGAGGTGACGGTCCTGCACCGCGGCGCCCAGCCCATGGCCACCCTGGACCCGGACATGGGCGGCCTGGTGCACAGCGCCATGAACCGCATGGGCATCACCACGGTCGCGGGCGCCGAGGTGGTGAAGGTCCTCACCGACGAGGAGGGCCGGGCCCGCGCGGTGGCCACCGCGACCGGCGACGAGTACCCGGCGGACGTGGTGGTCCTCGGGATCGGCGTCGAACCCCGCACCGCCCTGGCCCGGGCGGCGGGACTGCCGCTCGGCACCTCGGGCGGCCTGCTGACGGACCTGTCGATGCGGGTCCGCGGCCACGACGACCTCTGGGCCGGCGGCGACTGCGTGGAGGTCCTGGACCTGGTGGCCGGCCGCCACCGGCACATCCCGCTGGGCACCCACGCCAACAAGCACGGCCAGGTGATCGGCTCCGGCGTCGGCGGCGGCTACGCCACCTTCCCCGGGGTGGTCGGCACGGCGGTGAGCAAGGTGTGCGACCTGGAGATCGCCCGTACGGGGCTGCGGGAGCGGGACGCGCTCGAAGCCGGCCTGCGCTTCGTGACGGCGACGATCAGCTCCACGACCACGGCGGGCTACTACCCGACGTCCGCCGACATGACGGTCAAGGTGCTGGCCGAGCGGCGCACGGGCCGGCTGCTGGGCGTGCAGATCGTCGGCGGCGCGGGGTCCGCGAAGCGGGTGGACATCGCGGCGGTCGCCCTCACCGCGGGCATGACGGTGGAACAGGTCGTCGCCCTGGACCTGGGCTACGCCCCGCCGTTCTCCCCGGTCTGGGACCCCGTCCTGGTGGCCGCCCGCAAGGCGGTCTCCGCGGTCCGCGCCGCGGGGGTCTAGCCGCCGGTGGCCGGTCCGCCGCCCCGCAGGGCAGCGGACCGGCTCGGCTAGCGCTGCGTCTTGGTGTGGACGTAGTCGACCAGGCGGGTCAGGGCCTCCGGGTCGGTGGTCGGCAGGACGCCGTGACCCAGGTTGAAGACGTGGCCCTCCAGCCCGGCGGCGGCCGCCAACACCTCGTCCGTCTTGGCCTCGACGGCCTCGGCGGTGGAGAAGAGCACGGCGGGGTCGAGGTTGCCCTGGAGCGCCTTGCCGGGGCCGACGCGGCGGGCCGCCTCGTCCAGCGGGATCCGCCAGTCGACGCCGACGACGTCCGCGCCGGCCTCGCCCATCAGGCCGAGCAGCTCGCCGGTGCCCACACCGAAGTGGATCCGCGGGACGCCGTAGGAGGCGACGGAGTCGAAGACCTTCACCGAGGCGGGCATCACGGAGCGCCGGTAGTCCGCCGGGGCGAGGGCGCCGACCCAGGAGTCGAAGAGCTGGACCGCCGAGGCGCCGGCCTCGATCTGGACCTTCAGGAAGGCGGAGGTGATCTCGGCCAGGCGGTCGAGGAGGTCCGCCCACAGCTGCGGGTCCCCGTACATGAGGGCCTTGGTGTGCTCGTGGTTGCGGGACGGGCCGCCCTCGACGAGGTAGCTCGCGAGGGTGAAAGGCGCGCCGGCGAAGCCGATCAACGGCGTGGAGCCCAGTTCACCCGTGAGCATGCCGATCGCCTCGGTGACGTACGGGACGTCGTCCGGGGTGAGGTCGCGCAGCTGTGCGAGGTCCTCGCGGCGCCGGATCGGCTGGGCGACGACCGGGCCGATGCCCGGCTTGATGTCCAGGTCGATACCGATGGCCTTGAGGGGGACGACGATGTCGGAGAAGAAGATCGCCGCGTCGACCTTGTGGCGGCGCACCGGCTGCAGGGTGATCTCGGTGACCAGGTCGGGGCGCATGCACGACTCGAGCATCGCGGTGCCCTCGCGCACCTTGCGGTACTCCGGCAGGGAGCGGCCGGCCTGACGCATGAACCACACCGGGGTGTGCGGTACGGGCTCGCGGCGGCACGCCTTCAGGAAGGCGGAATCGTACGTCTGACTCGGCTGGCCCGTCGGGCGGTCGTTGGCGCTCACGCCGCAAATCTTCGCACGTACGGCGAAGAGGCCCACCCGGCGCGGGTGTCCCTGCGCCGCGCGGGCCCTCGTTCCGCCTAGTCTTCCGGGCATGGCTGCGGCTCAGGGACGATTTTCAGATGGCGCCGACGGTATGGACAGCGGGAAGGAGAGCTCCGTCCCGCTCCCGTTCCGACGGGCGGTCGAGGGGCTGACGAAGGCGCGCCTGCGGCCGGGGATCGAGATCGACCCCGCGAGACCGCCGCAGAGGCTGGCGCCGTACGCCCACGCGTTGGAGGCGGCGGTCGTGGAGGGCGAGGAGGACCTGGCCGACGGCCGGCTGATCCTGCTGCACGATCCGGCCGGGCACGAGGCCTGGCGCGGAACGTTCCGCCTGGTGACGCTGGTCCGGGCGGAGCTGGAGCCGGAGATGGCCGCGGACCCGCTGCTGCCGGAGGTGTGCTGGTCCTGGCTGACGGGGGCGCTGGAGGCGCGCGGGCTGTCGTACGGGGAGGCGAGCGGCACCGTGACGATGGCGGGCTCGCACTACTTCGGCGGGCTCGCGGCGCGGCGACCGGCCACGCAGATCGAGATCAGGGCCTCGTGGACGCCGCGCGAGGGGGTGGGCGGGGTGCCGGACACGTCCGGCCACCTGGCGGCATGGTGCGAGCTGCTGTGCCAGGTGGCGGGGCTGCCGCCGCTCGGCCCGGGGGAGGCGGGGCCGGGTGTGGTCTCACTGCCGCAGCGGCGCGGTCCGCACCACCCGTAGCGGGGGCCTTCCGCACCACCCGTAGCGACCCTCCGCATCACCCGTGGCGGTGGGACCGTACGGCGGCCCGGGTCACCCTTCGGGTCGTGCCCGGTGCGGCCGTCCGTGGAACGGCTGATCGAAAGACTGCCGGGGAGTGCCGGAACACGGCACAGGTTGTGGGCTTCTGATCACACGGTGATCGATCGTGCGTCCGAATTGCCCGAATTGTTACTCACCAAATCGTGATCATTCCCTAAAGCCGGGCGGGTGACGTGCCGAAGGAGGAGTCAGTGACCATCCGCACGGTTCGCACCGGCTTCCTTCCCCGAGAGCCGGCCGTCCCGCCACTCCCCCAGGAGGCCTAGGTGTCCGTTCTTCTCGAGCAGCCCGCAAGCCTGGTCGCCTACCGCCCGAACAAGCCGACGGCCATGGTCGTCGTGGCCGACCCGCGCGTCCGCTCCACCGTGACCCGTCATCTGTGGGCCCTCGGAGTACGTGATGTCATCGAGGCGTCGTCCATCGCGGAGGCCCGC
This sequence comes from Streptomyces sp. NPDC127106, assembly GCF_042677605.1. NCBI lineage: Bacteria > Bacillati > Actinomycetota > Actinomycetes > Kitasatosporales > Streptomycetaceae > Streptomyces > Streptomyces sp. NPDC127106. The sequence goes on from NZ_JBHXTC010000003.1 coordinate 9,097, forward strand.
CCCCGCATCGGCAGCCCGCGCGACATCTGCGTCGCCGACGTGCACCTCCCGGACGGCTCCGGCCTGACCCTGCTCTCCGAGACCCGCGCCGCGGGCTGGCCGAACGGCCTGGCCCTGTCCGCCGCCGACGACATCGGCGCCGTGCGCAACGCCCTCGCGGGCGGGGTGAAGGGCTACGTCGTCACGGGCACCCGGACCAACATCGGGCTCCCCTCCCGGCCCGGCGCCGCCCCCATCGGTGCCGCCGCCGCCCGCATGCACCGCCGCCCCCCGGGTGCCCCGAGCCACCCGGGCGGCTACCGCGAGCTCTCCGGCCGCGAGGTCGAGGTCCTGCGCCTCGTCGCCGAGGGCCAGTCCAACAAGGCCATCGGCGTCTCCATGGGCCTGTCCGCCCTGACCGTCAAGTCCCACCTCGCCCGGATCGCACGCAAGCTGGGCACCGGCGACCGGGCCGGCATGGTCGCCGTCGCCCTGCGGACCGGCATCATCCACTGACCCGACCCCGACCCCGACCCCGATCCCGCCCTGCCACTACCTCTGCCCTGCCCCTGCCCCGAACCCGGCCCGCGCCGCCCACCGCCGCCCCGACCGCCCCTGCGGCGACCCGCTTCCCCGCGCATCGCCGGCACCGGGCTTTCCTCCGGGAGAACCCCGGGGAAACCGCCGCCCTCGCCCACCGCGCCCGTCGACGGAACGTTCCGGCGACGGGCGCGTCCCATCCGCGGATACCCTTGAGCGGTGACCGACGCCCAAGAGACCGCAGCAGACCTGCGCACCACCACCGGGGGCGGCCCCCCGGACGACGTCGAGAAGGCGCCGATTCCCTTGCTCGAACCCCGCGAGGGGATCCCTCCGGTGGTCGCCGACGAGGACGCCTTCGCCCGGGTGGTCGCGGCCTTCGCCGCGGGCACCGGACCCGTGGCGGTCGACGCCGAGCGCGCCTCCGGATACCGCTACGGCCAACGCGCCTACCTGGTGCAGCTGCGCCGCGAGGGCGCGGGATCCGCGCTGATCGACCCCGTCGGCTGCCCCGACCTGTCCGCGCTGGGCGGGGCCCTGTCCGGTACCGAGTGGATCCTGCACGCCGCCACCCAGGACCTGCCGTGCCTGCGCGAAATAGGCATGGTCCCGACCTCCCTGTTCGACACGGAGCTCGCCGGCCGGCTCGCCGGCTTCCCCCGCGTGGGACTGGGCGCGATGGTCGAGAGCGTGCTCGGCTACGCCCTGGAGAAGGGCCACTCCGCCGTCGACTGGTCGACCCGCCCGCTCCCCGAGCCGTGGCTGCGCTACGCGGCGCTCGACGTCGAGCTGCTGGTGGATCTGCGCGACGCGCTGGAGAAGGAGCTGGACCGGCAGGGCAAGCTGGAATGGGCCCGGCAGGAGTTCGACGCCATCGCCGCCGCCCCGCCCGCCCCGCCGCGCAAGGACCCCTGGCGCCGCACCTCCGGCATGCACAAGGTGCGCCGGCGCCGCCAGATGGCCGTCGTACGCGAACTGTGGGAGTCCCGCGACCGGATCGCGCAGCGCCGTGACGTCTCGCCGGGCAAGGTGCTGAGCGACGCCGCGATCGTCGAGGCCGCGCTCGCCCTGCCCGGGAACGTACACGCGCTGGCGGCCCTGCCCGGGTACGGGCAGCGGATGGGCCGGCGCCAACTGGAGCAGTGGATGGCCGCCGTGGACCGGGCCAAGGCCCTGCCCGACAGCGAGCTGCCGCAGCCGGGGGCCAGCCCCGCGGGCCCGCCGCCGCCGCGCGCGTGGGCCGACAAGGACCCGGCCGCCGCGGCCCGCCTGTCGGCCGCCCGATCGGGGGTGTCCGCGCTCGCCGAGCAGCTGGCCCTGCCCCAGGAGAACCTGATCACCCCGGACACCGTCCGGCGGCTGTGCTGGGAGCCGCCCAAGCGGCTCGGCCGGGACGCGGTGGCCGAGGCCCTGGCGGGCTACGGCGCCCGCCCCTGGCAGATCGAACAGGTGACCCCGGTACTGGTCACGGCCCTGGCCGCGACCGCCTGACGCACGAGCCACCCTTCGCAGGAGCCCCCGGCCGACCGGCCGGGGGCTCCTGCGCGTCCGCGGTCGGCCGCGGTCGCACGGTCGCGTCGCGGTCGCACGGTCGCGTCGCGGTTGCACGGTCGCGCGGTTGCGCGGCCGTGACATTCCGTTGCTCGATCATGACGTTCCGGCTCTTTTGAACACGCTCAAGACCGGCTAGATTCTTGAACATGATCAAAAATGAGCACGCGGCACAGGACGAGCACACGGGTGGCGCGGCCCGCGCCTACGACGCGTGGGTCCGCCACTTCGAAGCCGAGCGGGAGCGCCGGGCCGCCCTCGGCGACCCGGACTGGGCGCGCGGCGCGCGGCTGTCCCCGGCGCTGGTCCGCAGCATCCAGACGTTCCAGGTGGGCGAGGACGGCGACGGTGCGGCCCTGGTCTCGAAGGCGGACCGCGCGGGGGACCCGGCCTACGCGGCCGCGGCGCGGCTGTTCATCGCCGAGGAGCAGAACCACGCGCGCCTGCTGGCCCTGCTGCTGTCGGCGGCCGGGGCCGAGACCCTCGACGGGCACTGGAGCGACGCGGCGTTCGTCCGGGTGCGGCGCCTGCTCGGGCTGCGGGTCGAGCTGATGGTGCTGATGGTCGCGGAGGTCGTCGCCCTGCGGTACTACCGGGCGCTGCGCGACGGCTCCGCCGACCCGCTGACCTCCGAGGTCGCGGGCCGGATCCTGGCCGACGAGGAACGGCACGTGCCGTTCCACTGCCGTCGGCTGCACGAGGGCCTCGCCGGGCTCCCCCGGCCCGCCCGCAGGGCCGCGACCACGGGCTGGCGGGCCATGGTGGCGGCCGCGGCGCTGCTGGTGGCGGCCGATCACGGGGCCGCCCTGCGGGAGGCCGGGGTCTCGCGGCGCGCCTTCCTGTCGGACGTGGTCGGCTCGTCGGCGCCGATGGCCGCGACCATGTCGGACGGCCCGGCTCCGGCGGTTCCCGCCCCGGCCGCGGCCCGCGCCGCGGTGTGACCTTCGCCGCTGTTCGGGGAGGGGGTGTGCACATTGGTTACCCACAAGTAGCATGGGCCGGGTGAGCGGGCGCTCAGGTCGTGCGTACCGAGCATGCCCCCGCGCAGCAGTGCACACCCGCACCTGGAGGAGAGCCAACGTGCCTCGTACCGTCAGGGACGTCGTCTTCGTCGACGGCGTCCGCACCCCGTTCGGCAAGGCGGGCCCGAAGGGCATCTACCACGAGACCCGCGCCGACGACCTCGTCGTGAAGGCGATCCGGGAGCTGCTGCGCCGCAACCCGGACCTGGACGCCAAGAAGATCGACGAGGTGGCCATCGCCGCCACCACGCAGATCGGCGACCAGGGCCTCACCATCGGCCGCACGGCCGGCATCCTCGCGGGCCTCCCGCAGTCCGTCCCGGGCTACTCGATCGACCGCATGTGCGCCGGCGCGCTGACCGCCGTGACCGCCGTCGCGGGCGGTGTCGCCTTCGGTGCGTACGACGTCGCCATCGCCGGCGGTGTCGAGCACATGGGCCGCCACCCGATGGGCGAGGGCGTCGACCCGAACCCGCGCTTCGTCTCCGAGAAGCTGGTCGACGAGTCCGCCCTGTTCATGGGCATGACCGCCGAGAACCTGCACGACCGGTACCCGACGATCACCAAGCTCCGCGCCGACCAGTACGCCGTGCGCTCGCAGGAGAAGGCCGCCAAGGCGTACGCCGACGGCAAGATCCAGCAGGACCTGGTCCCGATCTCGGTGCGCAACACCAACGCGGAGGTCGGTGAGACGGGCTGGGGCCTGGTCACCTCCGACGAGCCGATGCGCCCGGGCACCACGCTGGAGAACCTGGCGAACCTGAAGACCCCGTTCCGTACCCACGGCCGGGTCACCGCGGGCAACGCCGCCGGTCTCAACGACGGCGCCACCGCCGCGATCATCGCGTCCGAGGACTTCGCCCGCGAGAACGACCTCCCGGTCAAGATGCGCCTGGTCTCCTACGCCTTCGCGGGCGTGGAGCCGGAGGTCATGGGCTACGGCCCGATCCCGGCCACCGAGAAGGCCCTGGCCCAGGCCGGCCTGACGATCGACGACATCGGCCTCTTCGAGGTCAACGAGGCGTTCGCGGTCCAGGTCCTCGCCTTCCTGGAGCACTACGGCATCGCCGACGACGACGCCCGCGTGAACCAGTACGGCGGCGCCATCGCGTTCGGCCACCCGCTGGCCTCCTCCGGCGTCCGCCTGATGACGCAGCTGGCCCGCCAGTTCGAGGAGCAGCCGCACGTCCGCTACGGCCTGACCACCATGTGCGTGGGCTTCGGCATGGGCGCGACGGTCATCTGGGAGAACCCGCACTTCGACACCGAGGGAGACTCCAAGTGAGCACCACCGCTGAGCTCCTGAAGGGCGCGGCCGAGCTGTTCCCGGACGAGGTCGTCACCCAGGCGCACGTCCGCCACCTCGACCTGCCGTTCGGCGCCGGGCGCTTCGCGCTCATCACGCTGGACAACGGTTTCGACCACACCAAGCCGACCACCTTCGGTCCGCAGTCGCTGGCGAACCTGAACGCCGCCATCGACCAGGTCGAGAAGGAGGCCGCCGAGGGCGCGATCACCGGCGTCGGTCTGACCGGCAAGCCGTTCATCTTCGCCGTCGGCGCCGACCTCAAGGGCGTCGAGCTGCTGAAGGCGCACGACGAGGCGCTGGCCATCGGCAAGGGCGGCCACGACGTCTTCAAGCGTCTGGCGGGCCTGGCCGTCCCCACCTTCGCGTACTACAACGGTGCGGCGATGGGCGGCGGTGTCGAGGTCGGTCTGCACTGCACGTACCGCACCGTCTCCAAGGCGCTGCCGGCGTTCTCCCTCCCCGAGGTGTTCCTGGGCCTGGTCCCGGGCTGGGGCGGCTGCACGATCCTGCCGAACCTGATCGGCGCGGAGAAGGCGGTCTCGGTGATCATCGAGAACTCGCTGAACCAGAACAAGCAGCTGCGGGGCAAGCAGGTCTTCGAGCTGGGCATCGCCGACGCCCTCTTCGAGGGTGCGGACTTCCTGGAGCAGTCCCTGCTGTGGACCGCGAAGGTCCTCAAGGGCGACGTCGCGGTCGAGCGTCCCGAGGTGGACCGCGGCGAGGCCTGGGACCAGGCCGTCGCCAAGGGCCGCCTGATCGCCGACGGCAAGGTGCACGGCGCGGCCCCGGCCGCGTACCGCGCCCTGGACATCATCGAGGCGTCCAAGGACGGCGACCTGCAGAAGGGCTTCGACGCCGAGGACCAGGCCCTGGCCGACCTCATCATGGGCGGCGAGCTGCGCTCCGGCATCTACGCCTTCAACCTGGTGCAGAAGCGCGCCAAGCGCCCGGCCGGCGCCCCGGACAAGTCCCTGGCCCGCCCGGTCAGCAAGGTCGGCGTCGTCGGCGCGGGCCTGATGGCCTCGCAGCTGGCGCTGCTGTTCCTGCGCCGCCTGGAGGTGCCGGTGGTCCTCACCGACATCGACCAGGAGCGCGTCGACAAGGGTGTGGGCTACGTCCACGCCGAGATCGAGAAGCTGCTGGGCAAGGGCCGCATCAACCAGGACAAGGCCAACCGCCTCAAGGCGCTGGTGACCGGCGTCCTGGACAAGGCCGAGGGCTTCGCGGACGCGGACTTCATCATCGAGGCCGTGTTCGAGGAGATGACGGTCAAGCAGAAGGTGTTCGCGGAGGTCGAGGCGGTCGCCCCGGCGCACGCGATCCTCGCCACCAACACCTCCTCGCTGTCGGTGTCGGAGATGGCCTCCAAGCTGCAGCACCCGGAGCGCGTCGTCGGCTTCCACTTCTTCAACCCGGTCGCGATCCTCCCGCTGCTGGAGATCGTCCGCGGTGAGAAGACCGACGACGCCTCGCTGGCCACGGCCTTCGGTGTCGCGAAGAAGCTGAAGAAGACCGCGGTCCTCACCAAGGACGCCCCGGCGTTCGTCGTGAACCGCATCCTGACCCGCTTCATGGGCGAGATCCAGAACGTCATCGACGAGGGCACCCCGGTCGTCACGGCGGAGAAGGCCATCGAGCCGCTCGGCCTGCCGATGTCCCCGCTGGTGCTGCTGGAGCTGGTCGGCCCGGCCATCGGCCTGCACGTCTCCGAGACCCTGAACCGCGCCTTCCCGGAGCGCTTCACGGTCTCCCCCAACCTGAAGGCCGTCGTGGAGGCCGGCAAGCGCGGCTTCTACGTCTACTCCGCGGAGAACGGCTTCAAGCCGGAGCTGGACCCGGAGGTCGCCGCCCTCCTGGTGCAGGGCGACTCGGTCCTGACCGAGGAGCAGGTGCGCGACCGCGTCCTGGACGCGGTGGCGCAGGAGATCGGCCTGATGCTGGAGGAGGGTGTCGTGGCCGAGGCTCAGGACATCGACCTCTGCCTCATCACGGGCGCCGGCTGGCCCTTCCACCTGGGCGGCATCACGCCGTACCTGGACCGCGAGGGCGTCTCGGAGCGCGTGAACGGCAAGAAGTTCCTCGCCCCGGGCCTGGCGAGCGTCCCGGCCTGAGGCCGGCGGCACCTGCCTGACGGCGGGTGAGCACCGCGGACGCCCGTCCCCCACGGGGGGGGGGGCGTCCGGCGCGTGCGGGCCCCTGCTCCGGGGCCGGACTAGGGGCCCGGACCAGGGGCCCGGACCAGGGGCCCGGACCGGGGCCCGGACCTGGGCCCGGCGTCCGAGCTGGCAGAATGGGGCCATGGCGGATGGCAAGAGACCTTTCAGCCGCCGGACCCTGTTGTTCGCGGGCGGCGCGGCGGCCGCCGGGCTCGCCACGGGCGGTTTGGCCTGGGCGCAGCGACCCGGTCCCGACGACGAGAGCGGGGACGGGGGCCGGGAGGCCGCCGCCACCCCGCCGCAGGTGGGCGATTTCGACCTGCGGACCGGTGCGGAGCTGCTGGCCCCGGCGCCGCTGTTCAACACGACGGGCCCGCAGTCGTTCGCGTTCGACGACACCAATGGTCAGGTCTACACGCTCCAGGTGGTGCAGGACGGGATCCGGCTCGACGACGAGCAGGAGGCCGTCGCGTACGACGACCGCAAGTCGTCCGGCGATATGTGCCTGACCCGGTTGGACAGTTCCGGGAATACGCTCGGGCACATGTATCTGCGCGGATTCGGCCACGGAATTTCCTTCGGCGTCGAGCCGACGGGGCAGCGTACGTACATGTGGCTGGAGGGCCGGGCCGATCTTGAGAAGGGTTACGGCCGGACGGTGGTCCGCGTGCCGTTCAAGGACGGTGCGGTGCTGAACAGCTCCGATGACTCCGTGCGGCATTTCGAGCCGGTGCCCGGAGCCACCGCCGTCTGCCCGGCGCTCGACCTGGCCGGCGAGCGGGTGCTGGTGAGCCACGAGGAGGAGGGCGAGCACCGGTTCTCGGTGTACGGGATGGCGGATTTCCTGGCCGGGCGGTTCACCCCGACCCAAACGATCAAGGCCGGTGTGCAGGTCAAGGAAGAGGAATGGTTCCAGGGCTGCGCACTGTCCGGGGACTTCGTGTACGTATTGACCGGCAATCCCTATACCGGGAAGAACGGGCGCAATCCGCGGAAATCCGGCGGGAATACCTACGTCTCCGCAATTGACGTGCGGACGGGCCGGGCGCAGGGGCGCCACAAGGTGACCGTGGCCCCGGATCTTCCTTACCGGGAGCCGGAGGGAATCGCGGTGCGCCGGGCGGGTGCACAGGTGGGTTTGTGCGTCGGATTTTCCGTGAAGGCGAAGGACCGGCGCGAGCTGACGGTGTACCGGTTCACGGGCTGAGAGTCCGCCGGAGGGACGGTCGTCACATTATTCCGTGACGGGGCCCGTAATCATTGGCCTGTGGTTCACGGCACGTTCTAGAGCCGTCCATGAGACTGCTTATACTACTGCGACACTTCACGCGACTCTTATACCTCCATGGGGGAGGCACCGCATCATGCGCTCCAAGCGGCTGCGCGCCGCACTCGGCGTGGCGATCACCTCTGGACTCATCCTCAGCTTCGTCGGGATGCTGGTCGCGGTCGCGTTCGTCTCCCTCCCCCTCTTCGCCGGCTGCGCGGCCCTCAGCTACGTCGCCGACCTGATGCTCCACAACACCGAGTCGCCGACCCTGGAGAAGCTGCGCGACTCGCGCTTCGGCCTGACCATGCGCTTCCTGATCCGGCAGTTCCTGCTGCTGGGCCTGTGCGGGGCCGTGGCCGACATCGAGTCGTTCGTGGCCCAGATGACCACCATCGGCCTGCTGCTGCTGTTCATCCTCCAGCTCGCGTACGGCGCCCTGCTCAAGCACGTCCGCAAGTCGCGCAACGAGCTGCCGTTCACCACGCGCGGGCTGGACCTGGAGGCCCTCGGCATCCGCCGCATGCCCCACCCGTTCCTGATGAACAAGCACGTCCGCAAGACCCTGCACCTGGACATCCCGCTGGTCGCCGGAGCCCTGGCCACCATCGCGACGGACGACTGGCGCTGGGTCACGTACGGCATGATCAGCACGGTCTTCCTCGCCTACTTCTCGCTGCTGGTGCTGGTGCCCGACGCGCGCAACGCGCTCAAGCTGCCCACCACCGACGAGGCCATCGACGAGCTCAACCACCAGCTGGCCGCGTACCAGCCCCAGGTCGCGCTCTACTTCACCTTCGCCGCCATCTCCAAAGACTTCATGTACCAGGTGAACATGTGGCTGGAGTCACTGGAGGCGCTCGACCTGCGGCCCATCATCGTGCTGCGCGAGCGGGCCACCCTGCGCTACCTCGACGCGACGCCCGTTCCCGTCATCTGCGTTCCCAAAGCGGACAATCTCGCCCGTATCGAGATGCACGAGCTGCGTGTCGCCCTCTACCCGGGCAACGCGGGCAAGAACGTGCACATGCTCCAGCGCGCCGAGGTCAAGCACGTCTTCATCGGCCACGGCGACAGCGACAAGCTCGCCAGCAGCAACCGAGTCAGCAAGGTCTTCGACGAGATATGGGTGGCCGGCCGGGCCGGCCGCGACCGCTACGAGCGCATCAAGCACGCCGTCACCCCGCACCAGATCGTCGAGGTCGGCCGCCCCCAGCTGGCGCCCCTGCAGCCCTGGACCGGCCGGGTCGCGGGCAAGATCCCGACCGTCGTCTACGCCCCCACCTGGGAGGGCTGGACCGACGACGCCTGCTACACCTCCGTCATCCCGGCCGGCGAGAAGCTGATCCAGGCCCTGCTCGACGACGAGCGCGAGATCCGGATCATCTACAAGCCGCACCCGCTGACCGGCTCGCGCTCCCCCGAGGCCGCCGCCGCGCACCGCCGCGTCATCGCCCTCCTGGAGGAGGACAACGCCCGGCGCTTCGGCCGCAACGCCACCGACTCCAAGAGCGCGGCCAAGAAGCTCGCCCGCATCGACCAGCGCATCGCCGACCTCTCCGAGCGCGGCGTCCGCTCCAAGTACCCCGACCTCACCGAGGAGGAGCGGACCGCGCGCATCCGGCGCCACCGCAACCAGGCCGGCGCCCTGTACTGGAGCGCCATCCCGGAGGCGGCGCACCACGTGGTGACCGAGCGGATCCCCGCCCTGTACGACTGCTTCAACCAGTCCGACCTGCTGATCGGCGACATGTCGAGCGTCGTCTCCGACTTCGTGGCGACCCGCAAGCCGTACGCGATCTTCAACCTGGAGGGCCTGCCCGACCAGGAGTTCCGCAACGAGCAGCGCACCGCCTACGCCTCGTATCTGCTCGACGCCGACTGCAACGGCCTGGCCGAGGCCCTCGACGCCACGCTGAATCCGAGCCGCGACGTCATGGCGCCCTACCGCGACCAGCTCAAGGACTACCTCCTCGGTCCGGAGTACCCGCCCTCGATCGTCCGCTTCAACCAGGCCGCCAACGACCTCTACCGGCGCGGACTGCTCGACTTCCCCATCGAGTACCCGGAGCCGGAGGAAGCCCCCTTCCCGGTCTAGCCGGCCCGCCCCGCAGCACCAGCCCCGCACCACCCCGCAGCACCACCCCCACCCACGCGCCCCCACCGCGTCCGTACCGCCACCCCCGCACCACCAGCTCAGGAAGTAGGAGACCGTGTCCTCCAGACCTGTCCCCCACCGCACCATCGCCGTCGTACTCGCTGGGGGCACCGGCCAGCGCATCGGGCTCGAAATCCCCAAGCAGCTGCTCAAGATCGCCGGAAAGTCGATCCTGGAGCACACCCTCCACATCTTCGAGAACGCGCCGGACGTCGACGAGGTCATCCTCCTCATGACGCCCGCGTACCTGGACGACGCCCGCCGCATCGTCGACAAGGCCCGCCTGCGCAAGGTGACGGCGGTCCTCGCCGGGGGCTCCACCCGCAGCGAGACCACCCTGATCGCCATCGGGGCGGCCACGGAGCGGCTCGGCGAGGGCGAGGACTGCAACCTCCTCTTCCACGACGCGGTGCGCCCGCTGCTCTCCCAGCGCGTGGTGCGCGAGTGCGTCGAGTCCCTGGAGCGCTACCAGGCCGTCGACGTCGCCATCCCGTCCTCCGACACCGTCATCGTGACGCGGACCCACGGCGACGACGGCGAGTTCATCACCGAGGTCCCCGACCGCTCCCGGCTGCGCCGCGGCCAGACCCCGCAGGGCTTCCGGCTCTCCACCATCCGCGCCGCGTACGAGCGGGCGGTCGCGGACCCGTTCTTCCAGGCGACCGACGACTGCTCGGTGGTGGTCAAGTACCTGCCGGACGTCCCCGTCCACGTGGTCACCGGCGACGACTACAACATGAAGGTCACCCAGCCGGTCGACGTCTTCATCGCCGACAAGCTGTTCCAGCTCGCCTCCCACGCCGCGCCCGCCCAGGCCGGCGAGGCCGCCTACCGCGAGCAGCTGTCCGGCAAGACGATGGTGGTCTTCGGCGGCTCGTACGGCATCGGCGCCGACATCTGCCGGATCGCCGAGGGCTTCGGCGCCCGCGTCTTCGCGCTCGGCCGCTCCACCACCGGCACGCACGTGGAGAACCTCGACCACGTCGAGGAGGCCCTCGCCCATGCTTACGCCGAGACCGGCCGGATCGACTACGTCGTCAACACCGCGGGCGTGCTGCGCGTCGGCCGCCTCGCCGAGACCGACAACGAGACCATCCGCGAGGCGCTGGAGGTCAACTACCTGGCCCCCGTGAACATCGCCCGCACCTCCTACAAGTACCTCAGCGAGACCGAGGGCCAGCTGCTGCTGTTCACCTCCAGCAGCTACACCCGCGGCCGCGCCGAGTACAGCCTGTACTCGTCCACGAAGGCCGCCATGGTCAACCTGACCCAGGCCCTCGCCGACGAGTGGGCCGAGGACGGCATCCGCGTCAACTGCGTGAACCCGGAGCGCACGGCCACCCCGATGCGCACCAAGGCCTTCGGCCGGGAGCCCCAGGACTCGCTGCTGACCTCCGAGTCGGTGGCCCTGACCTCCCTGGACGTGCTGGTCTCCGAGATGACCGGCCATGTGATCGACGTCCGCAAGCAGGACCCGACGTCGTCCCCGGCGCAGCGCTCCGGTTTCGAGGCGGCGCTCGCCTCCGTCCTGATCCGGACGTCGGAGGACCAGGGGGTCTAGGCGTGTCGTACGAAACCGTCCCGCAGCAGGGTCGCCGTCCCAGGATCTACGTGGCCGGCGGCTCCAACGCAGTCAGCCGCCCGTACAGCTTCCTGCCGATGGCGGGCTGGACGCAGGCGCTGCCGCTGTTCCTCACCGACGCGGTGGAGGTGGTCAACTGCGCCCGTGCGCGGGCCAGCTCCAAGAGCTTCCGCGAGCGCGGCCGGCTCCAGTGGATCCTGGAGGACATGGCGCCGGGCGACTACCTGCTGTTCGGCTTCGGCCAGAACGACATCAAGCCGGACCCGGGCCTGCACACCGAGCCGTTCTCCACCTTCATGGAGCAGATGGCCGCGTACGTGCACGGCACCCGGGAGCGGCAGGGCCACCCGGTGGTCCTGCTGCCGTACGAGCGGCGGCGCATCGACCGGCACGGCAACGTCGCCCGCTTCCTCGGCGACTACCCGGTCGCGGCCCGGCAGCTGGCCGAGGACGAGCACGTGCCCGTCGTCGACCTGTACGGGCAGAGCCTGCTGTGGTGGGAGGAGCTCGGGCCGGAGGCGTCCAAGGCCGCCTTCATGTACCTGCGCCGCGGCGAGCCCCTGCAGAAGCACATCCTGGACGGGGACAACGTGCACACGCGGGCCGAGGGCGCGATCGAGTGCGCCCGGTTCATCGCCCGCAGCATGCTGGAACAGGGCATCATCCCGGCCCACTGGGGCCGGGACCTGGACCGCACGCGCTTCGACTACGACGAGATGGGCTGGCTGGACGAGGACACCTTCCGGCAGCGCACCGCGTCCCGCGTCTCCACGTTCCCCGGCGCCTGAGGAGTCCCGTACGTGAACAACCTCCTGTGCCGGGGCCGGGCCCTCGGCGACACCCCTGACGGGGGCGCCGTGTACGCCGCCCTGTACTCCTCGGTCGACCCGCGCCGCGGCGTCGCGCCCGGCGAGACGGTCCAGCTCGGCCTGTCCGTCGCCCCCGACCAGGGCGCCTCGCGCGGCTGCGGCTACCTGCTGCGTGCCCCGCTGGTCGAGTCCGCCGACATCGTCGGCGTGCAGGGCCTGGAGTACTTCCCGCGGCAGGGCTGGTTCCGGGTCCGCGTCGACTCCGGCGAGACCGGCACCGGCATCCTGCACCTGCGCGTCCACGACACGGCCTCGGCGCCGCGGATCCGGCCGCAGATGGTGGTCGCCGTCCCCGACGCGACCGGCCGCAAGCTCGTCCGCACGGCCCGGCTGGACGCCGAGGCGCTGCCGGTCCGCCGGGCCACCGCCCGCGGCCTGCGCCTCACCGCCGAGCCGGGCCGGTCCGGCTCGGTGAACGTGCTGTCCGCGTGCCCGGCGGGAAGCACCGCCGTGGCGGTGACCGCGCCGCGCCACGGTGACGCGCAGCTGTCGTACGACGGCTGGGTGACGTACAGCCCGGCGCCCGGCTTCACCGGCTACGACCGCTTCGAGTACACGGTGGGCAGCCCGACCGGGGAGCAGCTGACCTCGCACGTGAACGTCTTCGTGGGATCCCTGGACTACGCCCCGGGCGCCTTCCCCGCGCGGCCCACGGACGTCGCCTTCCGCCCCTGGCAGTGGCCGGAGCTGACCGGCGAGATGCCCTGGCCCCGCCCCGACCGTCCCGGCCACCCCGCCTCCGCCGCCCCGTCCGACCGCCCGAGGAACCCAACAGCATGAACACCGCCGTCGCGCTCCCCGCCGACACCAAGGACGTGTCCGTCGCGGTCCGGGTCAGCAACCAGGCCCAGGCGTTGGAAGCCTGTCTGGCCTCGCTCCTCGCCCAGACCATCGGCACGGACCGGCTGGAGATCATCGGCGTCGACGACGGTTCGACGGACGAGAGCGGCTCCGTCCTGGCCCGGGCGGCGCACCAGTACCCCGGGTTCGTCCGCGTCGGGCAGGTCTCGCACGGGCTGGGCCCGGCCGCCGCCCGCAACTGGGCGCTGAGCCAGGTGCGCGGACGGTACGTCATCTTCCTGGAGGCGACGGACCGGCTGGCGCCCGACGCGCTGCAGCGGATGCTGGCCGCGGCCGACGCCAACGAGGCGGACGTGGTGCTCGGCAAGCTGGAGAGCTCGGGCCGGCACTCGGTGCCGACGGCCATGTTCCGCAAGAACCAGGCCTACACCGACGCCTTCAGCTCGCGCGTCTACTGGTCGCTCAGCCCGGACAAGCTGTTCCGCACCAGCCTCCTGCACCGGCGCGGCCTGGTCTTCCCCACCGACATGCCGGTCGGGGACGACCAGGTCTTCACCGCGGGCGCGTTCATCGGCGCGGACAACGTCTCCGTCGTCGCCGACGCCACCTGCGTGGTCAAGGGCCCCGCGCCCGCCCACCGGGCGACCCTGGCCGACGAGGTCACCCTGGCCTCCCGGATGCTGGCCCTGGTCGCCTCGCAGCTGCCGGAGGGGCCGCGCCGGGACCGGCTCCAGGCCCGGCACCTGGAGGTGGAGCTGGGCGGGGCCACCGCGCAGGCGCTGCTGTCGGCCGCCGACCCGGCGGAGCGGGACCAGACCCTGTGGGCCGCGGCCGAGGTACTGCGCACCCAGGCCGCTCCGGGGGCGCTGGCGCTGCTGCCGCGCATGGTCGCCGTACGGTTCGCACTGCTGGCCCAGGGCCGGTTCGCCGAAGCGCAGCGGATCGCCGCCTTCGAGGCGGACACGGACCGGCCGGTCGTCCGCAAGACGGTGGAGAACGGGCGGGTGTTCACCACCCTGCCGTTCTTCCGGGACGCGCAGGTCGGGCTGCCGGACGAGCTGTTCGACATCACCGGCGACATGACGGTCTCCCAGCAGCTGCAGAAGGCCCGCTGGGACGGGCCGATGCTGCTGCTGGACGGTTACGCCTTCTTCGAGCAGCTGTCGACGAAGGAGCGCGCGACCCGGGTGGTGCTGCGGGAGCGGACCAGCGGCGCCCAGGAGACCCACGCGGTGACGGCCCGCCGGGACGACACCCTGACCAACGCCAAGGGCAAGGCCCGGGCGATGGGCCGGTTCTCGGCGCGGATCAACCTGGCGCAGACCTCCAGCGGCTGGCCGCTGCCGCCGGGCACCTGGGACCTGTACCTGTCGGTCAGCTTCGAGGGCGTGACCCAGGAGGTGCGGCTCGGCACGCGCCGGGCGGCCGACCTGGACACCACGGCCCGGATGCCGGTGCGGATCTCGGACGCGCCGGGCACGCAGGGGATGGAGCTGGCGGCGACCCCGTACTACGCGGAGGACGGCGGCCTGACCCTGGAGGTCGTGCAGCGGGCCCCGCTGCCGGGCCGCGCCTACTAGGGCTGCGGCCGGGCCGGCCCGGCCCGGTCCGGCCCGGCCCGGTCCGCCGCCCGGATCAGGCCAGGGGCTCCCAGGGGCCGAACGCGAGCCCCTGGACGGTGGTGTCCTGGCGGGCGCACATCGGTGTGCCGCTCTCGTCGAACGCGGCGACGACGACCCGGCCGGCCGCGTCCACGTCCACCTGTGGGGCGTACGCGCCGTGGCCGCCGATGGACGCCCACCACGTGCCGTAGCCCTCGTTCTCGGTGACGTAGGCGGTGACCTCGACGTCGCCGTCGGCCCCGGTCTGCGCGAGCACCGTGCAGTCGTAGCCGCCGAGGACGGCCCGGGTGACGCCGGGCGCGCCGCGGCCGCCCGCGCCGCCGAGGCCCATCAGGCCGCCCTGGACACCCTGGCGGGCGGCCCGCCAGGCGACCAGCGAGCCGTCGCCCGGGTAGCGCCAGAAGTACGTGGCCCGGCGCGGGCCCGTCCCGTACGCGACCGGGGTGCCGGGGACGACGGGCGTGGGGATGCGGTCGGTGAGGCCGAAGCGGCCCTGGCCGATGCCGGTCCAGCGGTCGGGGCCGGACGGGCCGACGGCGAGCACCTCCAGCACTCCGCCGGTCGGCATGAGCGGCACCACGTCGCCCGGGTAGGGCTGTGCGGCCACCTGCTTCCAGGCGCCCCACGCCCCCTCGGCGTTGCGGCTGCGCCGCAGGATGCCGGAGTGGCGCAGGGAGACGATGACGTGGGTGGAGCCGGAGCGCTGGTTGACGGCGATCCGCGGCGGGCCGGTCAGCCGGTCGCCCTCGGGGCCGTCGCGCAGGGCCGGGGTGCCGAGGCTGTACCAGTCGATCATGGGGCGGCCCGGCTGGAACTGGGTGGAGACGATGACCTCGGGCAGGCCCGAGCCGTCCTCGGCAGCCCGCAGGGCGGCGAAGTGGACGTACCCCTCGCAGGTCCGCGCCATGGCGGCGGTTCCCGACCAGCCCGGGACGTCGAAGGTGTCGGGGCCGGTCCAGCCGGTGAAGGGGGCGGCCGCCTCGGTCCAGCGGAGCAGGCCGCCCGGAGTGCAGGCATAGGCCGTCAGGCGGCCGTCGCCGCCCTTGAACAGCCAGGTGCCGGCCGGCGGGGTGGACCGGCGTGCCCCAGGTCCGCCGGTACGGGCGTCCTGCGCCCCGCGAGCCGAAGAGGCGGCTCGGCTACCGTCTTTGCCGCGGATCACTCCGTATACCACCCTTCTGCCCGATATGTTCACACCCCGAGGGGCAGGGCTCTTCACCCGAAGGAATCAGCCACTCGAAAGGGTGTCTTATGATGCACCCCCATCGATAATAGAAGGGCACTGCCTCCATGACCGACCGCCCCTCGGCCACCCCTCCCTCCACCCGGCGCAAGCCGCGGCGCGGCGGACGGCGCGTCCTGCGGATCGTGCTGCTGGTGGTGGCGGTGCTCATCCTCGCGGCCGGCGGCGCGGGCTGGTGGGCGTACAGCCACCTCAACGGCAACATCGACAGCGTCGACCTCGACCAGGCCATCGGCGACAACCGCCCGAAGAAGGTCGCCCCCGGCGCGCAGAACATCCTGGTCCTCGGCTCGGACTCGCGCGACGGCGCGAACGGCGACCTCGACCACGGCGACGTCAGCGGCGCCCGCTCGGACACCGCGATGCTGGTCCACCTCCCGGAGGGCCGGTCCCGCGCCACGGCGGTGAGCATCCCCCGCGACACCCTCATATCCAGGCCCGAGTGCAAGGGCGGCGACGGCAAGACCGTCCCGGCCGCCGACCGGGTCATGTTCAACTCCGTCTACACGCTCGCCGGGCCGGCCTGCGTGGTCAAGACCGTCGAACAGCTGTCCGGTATCCGCGTGGACCACTTCGTGGAGGTCGACTTCGCCGGCTTCAAGGGCCTGGTGGACGCGCTCGGCGGGGTCACCGTCACCCTGGACAAGCCGATGACCGGCGCGAAGGGCGGCCTGAAGCTGGACGCCGGCACGCACCGGCTGAACGGCACCGACTCCCTCAAGTTCGTCCGCACCCGCTACGGCTACGGCGACGGTAGCGACCTCGGGCGCATAGGCCTCCAGCAGCAGTTCATGATGGCGATGCTCTCGGAGATCAAGAAGCAGGACGCCCTCGGCAACCCGGCCCGGCTCTACAAGCTCGCGGACGCGGGCACCAAGTCGCTCACCACCGACTCCGAACTCGCCTCGCTCACCGCGCTCGCCGACTTCGCGCAGAGCATGAAGGGCGTGGACCCGGACACCATGGAGACCATCCTGCTCCCGGTGGCCTACGACAAGGTCGACCCCAACCGGGTCGTCGTCGCGCAGCCGCAGGCCGGCAAGCTGTGGGAGGCCCTGCGCACCGACCAGAAGATCCCGGCGGACGCGAAGAAGTCCCCCGCCACGGCCAAGGGGTGAGCCCGGGCGGGGCGCCGCCCGCCCCGCCGACGGCACCCACCGCGCCGCCACGCGTCGGGTCGGGCCCGTACCGGGAGGTCTCCCGTACGGGCCCGACGCGTGCTGCGGCGTACTGCGGCGTCGTACTTTCGGCGGGTCAGTACTTGGCGTCCGTGCCGACCTTGCCCAGGCGGCTGTTGCCGCGGCTGTAGGCGAAGTACACGATGAAGCCGATGACCATCCAGATGGCGAACCGGACCCAGGTCTCGGTCGGCAGGTTGAGCATCAGCCAGAGCGAGGCCGCGATCGACAGGATCGGGACGAACGGCACCCACGGGGTGCGGAACGCCCGGTGCAGGTCGGGGCGGGTCCTGCGGAGGATGATGACGCCGAGGGCGACCACCACGAAGGCGAACAGCGTGCCGATGTTCACCAGTTCCGCGAGGTTCTCCAGGCTGGTGAAGCCCGCCACGACGGCGATGACCACACCCAGCAGGACGGTCGCCCGGTACGGGGTGCGGTACTTCGGGTGGGTGACGGAGAAGACGCGCGGCAGCAGCCCGTCACGGCTCATCGCGAAGAACACCCGGGTCTGGCCGAGCAGCAGGATCATGCACACGGTGATCAGACCGACGGACGCCCCGAGGCTGATGGCGCCGGCGAAGAACGGCTGGTTCACCGACTTGAAGGCCTCGGCGAGCGGGGCGGTCGGCGACATCTCCGTGTACTTCTGCATGCCCGTCACCACGAGGGTCACGGCGACGTAGAGGATCGTGCAGATGAACAGCGAGCCCAGGATGCCGCGCGGCATGTCGCGCTGCGGGTTCTTGGTCTCCTCCGCCGCGGTGGCCACGACGTCGAAGCCGATGAAGGCGAAGAAGACGAGGGAGGCGGCCGTGAAGATGCCCATGACACCGAAGTTGGTGGGCTCGTAGCCGAACAGCACCTGCACCAGCGGCGCCGTCCAGAGGCTCCCGCCGGCGGGCTGCGGCTGGGCCGGAGGGATGAACGGCGCGTAGTTGTCGGACTTGACGAAGAACAGGCCGGCGATGATGACCAGCAGGACGACGGTCACCTTGATGGCGACCACGATCGCGGTGATCCGGGCGGACAGCTTCGTGCCGATGACCAGGATCGCGGTCAGCACCAGGACCAGGAAGAACGCCAGTAGGTCGAAGGTGCCCCCCGCATCGGGTCCGGAGAGCGCGACGGGCATCTGCCAGCCCAGGTTGGTGTCCATCAGGTGCCGGACGTAGCCGGACCAGCCCACCGCCACCACCGCCGTGCCGAGCGCGAATTCGAGCACCAGGTCCCAGCCGATGATCCACGCGGGCAACTCGCCGATCGAGGCGTACGAGAACGTGTACGCCGAGCCCGCCACCGGAACGGTGGACGCGAACTCGGCGTAGCAGAGGGCCGCGAGGGCGCAGACGACGCCGGCCGCCACGAAGGAGAGGGAGGTGGCGGGGCCGGCGTTGTTGCGGGCCGCGATGCCCGTCAGGACGAAGATGCCCGTGCCGATGATGACACCGACACCGAAGATGGTGAGGTCCCAGGCCGACAGCGACTTCTTGAGGGCGTGTTCCGGCTCCTCCGTGTCGCGTATGGACTGCTCCACCGTCTTGGTGCGGAAGGGGCTGTTGATATCCGTACTCACCGACGCACCTCCGAACAGGTGTCGACGCACGAACGGGCCGGGAGGCCCACTCTTCAAGAGTGATCTCCCGGCCCGTGACGTGCAACCGCGCATCGATCTACGCACCGTGCGCGGGGCGTTTTCCGGACACGCCGCCCGGACACGCCGCCCGGACCGCCGGACGGGGGCGGCCGACGGAGGCGGTCAGTCGACGGCGGCGGCCGGCTCGCTGTCGAGGCGCCCGTCGAGCTTGGCGACGAGGCCGGTGACCTGCCGCGCGATGTTCGGGGCGGTCAGCCCGATCTCGGCCAGGATCTCCTTGCGCAGGGCGTGGTCGAGGAAGCGCTGCGGGATGCCGAAGTCGCGCAGCGGCACGTCGACGCCCGCGTCGCGCAGCGCCTGCGAGACCGCGGAGCCCACACCACCGGCGCGGCCGTTGTCCTCGACGGTGACGACGACCCGGTGCCGCTCGGCCAGCGGGGCGAGGGCCTCGTCCACCGGTTTGACCCAGCGCGGGTCGACCACGGTGGTGCTGATGCCCTGCTTGTCGAGGAGGTCGGCGATCTCCAGGCACATCGGGGCGAGCGCGCCGACCGAGACGAGCAGTACGTCCGGCCGGGTGACCTCGGGGGCCGGCTCGCGCAGCACGTCCATGCCGCCGATGCGGCCGACGGCCGGGACGGCCGGGCCCACGACGCCCTTGGAGAAGCGCACCACGGTCGGGGCGTCCTTGACCTCGACGGCCTCGCGCAGCTGGGCGCGAAGCTGCTCGGCGTCGCGGGGCGCGGCGAGCCGCAGGCCGGGGACGACCTGGAGGATCGACATGTCCCACATGCCGTTGTGGGAGGCGCCGTCGTCGCCGGTGACGCCGGCGCGGTCCAGGACGAAGGTGACGCCGCACTTGTGCAGGGCCACGTCCATCAGGACCTGGTCGAAGGCGCGGTTGAGGAAGGTGGCGTACACCGCGAAGACCGGGTGGACGCCGCCGGTGGCGAGGCCAGCGGCGGAGGTCGCACCGTGCTGCTCGGCGATGCCGACGTCGTAGATGCGCTCCGGGAAGGCCTCGGCGAACTTGTTGAGGCCGACCGGGTGGAGCATGGCGGCGGTGATGCCGACGACGTCCGGGCGGTCGTGGCCGATCTTCACCATCTCGTCGGCGAAGACGGAGGTCCAGCTGGCGGCGGCGGTCTTCACCGGCAGGCCGGTGTCCGGGTGGATGACGCCGACCGCGTGGAAGCGGTCCGCCTCGTGCTCCAGGGCCGGGGTGTAGCCGCGGCCCTTCTGGGTGAGGCAGTGGACGATGACGGGGCCGCTGAAGCGCTTGGCGCGCTGCAGCGCGGACTCCAGCGCCTCGATGTCGTGGCCGTCGATGGGGCCGATGTACTTCAGGCCCAGGTCCTCGAACATGCCCTGCGGGGCGATGAAGTCCTTCAGGCCCTTCTTGGCGCCGTGCAGGGTCTCGAAGAGCGGCTTGCCGACGACGGGCGTGCGCTCCAGGATCTCCTTGCCGCGGGCCAGGAAGCGCTCGTAGCCGTCCGTGGTGCGCAGGGTGGCCAGGTGGTTGGCGAGGCCACCGATGGTGGGGCCGTAGGAGCGCTCGTTGTCGTTGACGACGATGACCAGCGGGCGGTCCTTGGCGGCGGCGATGTTGTTCAGCGCCTCCCAGGCCATGCCGCCGGTCAGGGCGCCGTCGCCGATGACGGCGGCCACGTGGTGGTCGGCCCGGCCGAGCACCTCGTTGGCCTTGGCGAGGCCGTCGGCCCAGCCCAGCACGGTGGAGGCGTGGGAGTTCTCGATCACGTCGTGCTCGGACTCGGCGCGCGACGGGTAGCCGGACAGGCCGCCCTTGGTGCGCAGGCCGGCGAAGTCCTGGCGGCCGGTGAGCAGCTTGTGGACGTAGGCCTGGTGGCCCGTGTCGAAGAGGATCCGGTCCTTCGGCGACTCGAAGACCCGGTGCAGGGCGATCGTCAGCTCGACCACACCGAGGTTGGGGCCGAGGTGCCCGCCGGTCTTGGAGACGGCGTCGACGAGGAAGGACCTGATCTCGGCGGAGAGCTGAACGAGCTCCTCCTGGCTGAGCCGGTCCAGATCGCGCGGTCCCTTGATGCGGGTCAGCAGCACCCGTGCCTCCTTGCAGTTGCTTGCTGGTCTGTCGAGTCTAATGTTCCGTCGGCGACCCCGGTCATCGGGCTGCCGCATGCGGGTCACAGCTTTGTCATTCCTGTGCGCATCCGCCCGACGTCACACCTCACATTCGGGTGCATATCCGTACAGTTGCCCGCACGCGCCAACGAACTGATGTACGCACAGGTGCCCGGTGCCACGGGGAGTGGCACCGGGCACTGTGACCGGTCTTACCGCGTTGGGCGTGCTGTCAGACGCGTCCGGCGGTCTTCTGGGTCTTGCGCGTGATCGAGTCGATCACCACGGTGGCCAGCAGCACCGCACCGGTGATCATGTACTGGACGGGAGTGGCGATTCCCTCGAGAGCCAGACCGTACTGGATCGAGGTGATGACCATGACACCGAGGAGGGCGTTCCAGGTCCTGCCCCGGCCGCCGAAGAGGCTGGTGCCGCCGATGACGGCCGCCGCGATGACGTTCATCAGCAGATCGCCGGCGCCGGCGCTCTGGTTCGCCGCCGCGATCTTGGAGCACCAGAAGAGCCCGCCGATGGCGGCGAAGGTGCCCGCGATGGAGAACACCGCGACGCGGATGCCGGTGACGTTGATGCCCGCGCGGCGGGAGGCCTCGACGCTGCCGCCGAGGGCGAAGACGTTCCGGCCGAAGCTGGTGCGGCGCAGGAGGAAGTCCGTGCCGACCAGGACCACCACGAAGAGCACCACCGCGAGCGGGAGGCCCTTGTACTGGTTGAACACCGCGGCGGGGCCGAAGGTGAACACGGCGAGCAGGCCGGTGCGCAGCAGCAGCTCGCTCAGGGGGCGGGACGGGACGCCCGCCTCCGCCCGGCGCTTGTTGTCGGTGAACGCGGCCAGGAAGTACCCGGCCGTGGCGACCGCGGCGAGGCCGTAGGCCGCCGCAACGTCCGTGAAGTAGTACGTGGTCAGCTGCCCCACGACACCGTCGGGGTCGATGTTGATCGTGCCGTTGCTGCCGAGGATCTGGAGCATGGCACCGGACCAGAACAGCAGGCCCGACAGGGTGACGGCGAAGGCCGGCGCGCCGACCTTGGCGAAGAAGAAGCCGTGGATCGCGCCGATCAGGGCACCGCCGGCGACCGCCGCGAGGATCGCCACCCACTCGTTGACCCCGTTGGTGACCGCCAGGACGGCGAAGAGGGCACCCGAGACGCCGCTGACCGAGCCGACCGAGAGGTCGATCTCACCGAGCAGCAGCACGAAGATGATGCCGACGGCCATCATGCCCGTGGCGACCATGGTGATCGCGATGTTGGTGAGGTTCTCCGGGGACAGGAAGTTCTCGTTCAGCCCCTGGAAGATGCCCCAGATGACGATCAGGCCGATCACCACCGGGAGGGACCCCAGGTCGCCCGCCTTCATCTTGCGGCGGAACTCGCTGAGGTAGCCGGTCAGGCCCTGCTCGCGGACGAGCAGACGGGGGTCCACCGCGGGAATGGCGTCCGCCGGGGCGGCCGGGTTGGCCAGCTGGGCCACCTCTTCCGCATGGGTGTGGTGTTCCGTGCTCACTTGCGAGCCTCCCCGGTGCGGGCCGCCCGACGGGTCACGGCGTTGTCCGTGGCTCCCGTGATGGCGGAGATGATCTCTTCCTGCGAGGTGTCCGCGACCTTGAAGACACCGTTGTTGCGGCCCAGCCGCAGGACTGCCACCCGGTCGGCGACGGCCTTCACATCGGCCATGTTGTGGCTGATGAGGATGACCGCGTGACCACGCTCGCGCAGCCGCTCGACCAGGTCGAGGACCTGCGCGGTCTGCTCGACGCCGAGGGCGGCGGTCGGCTCGTCGAGGATGACGAGCTGGGGCTCCCCGAGCATCGAACGGGCGATCGCCACCGTCTGGCGCTGACCGCCGGAGAGCGAGGCGATGGGGATACGGACGCTGGGGATCCGGATGGACAGGGTGGTCAGGAGCTCGCGGGCGCGGCGCTCCATCTCCACCTCGTCCAGGACACCGCGGCGCTTGAGCTCGCGCCCCAGGAAGAGGTTGCCGACGACGTCGATGTTGTCGCACAGCGCGAGGTCCTGGTAGACCGTCGCGATGCCCAGGTTCTGGGCGTCGTGGGGCTTGGTGATCGTGACCGGCTTGCCCTCCCACTCGATGACGCCGTCATCGATGGGGTGCACGCCGGCGATCGTCTTGACGAGCGTGGACTTGCCGGCGCCGTTGTCGCCGACGAGGGCGACCACCTCGCCGGAGTGGATCTCGAGGTCTACATCGGTGAGCGCCTGGACGGCGCCGAACCGCTTCGAGACCCCTCGCAACGCCAGCACGGGCGCAGCGGACACATGAACCATCTCCTTCGCCGCCTGACCGGCGGGGATGTCGTGCAGTAAGTGCAGGAGCGGGGTAAGGGTGGAGGAATCGTTTCTGCCCGGCGTCCCGCTGGTGGCGGGGATGAGTGGGCGGGGCGCCGGGCAGGCGCGGGGGTCCCGGTGGACCGGAGGCCGCGGAGCGGGCCCCCGGCCGGCAGGACGCTGGAGCCTCACACGGCTGGGGGGTCCGTGCGGGGCCGCGGCCGGCCCGGGCGGGCCGGCGTGGCCTTCGTACGACCCTTCGTGGAGGCCGGTGCGGCCTACTTCAGGCCGAGGGCAGTGCAGGCGGCCGCGTACTTCTCGGTGCAGATCTCGTCGGCCGTGTAGACACCGTCCTTGATGACAGTGTCCTTGATGTTGTTCTTGGTGAGCGAGACGACCGGGACCAGGACCGAGGGGACGCCCTTGGTGGTGGGGCTGTCGACCGTGGAGGTGGTCACACCGTCGAGCTTCTCGCCCTTGGCGAGGGCGACGGCCATCTTGGCGGCGGCCTCGGCCTCGGGGGCGTACGGCTTGTAGACGCTCATGAACTGCTCACCGGCGACGATGCGCTGCACGCCCGCGAGCTCGGCGTCCTGGCCGGTGACCGGGGGCAGCGGGCTCATGCCGGCCGCCTTCAGGGCCGTGATGATGCCGCCGGCCATGCCGTCGTTGGCGGAGTAGACGCCGATGATCTTGTCCTTGCCCAGCGCCGAGATCGCGCCCGCCATGTTGGTGTTGGCGTTCTCCGGCTTCCACTCCTTGGTGTCGTACTCCTTGCCGATGTTCACCTTGCCGTCGAGGACGGAGTGGGCGCCCTTCTTGAAGAGGGCGGCGTTCGGGTCGGTGACCGACCCGTTCATCATCACGATGTCGCCGTCCTTGGCCTTGTCGCCCAGGGCCTCCAGCAGGGCCTTGCCCTGGACCTTGCCGACCTCTTCGTTGTCGAAGGAGGTGTAGGCGTCGATCGGGCCCTCGGCGAGGCGGTCGTAGGACACGACCGGGATGCCGGCCTCCTTGGCCTTCTTGACCGCGCCGGCGATGGCCTTGGAGTCGACCGCGTCGACGATCAGGACGTTCACCTTGTTGGTGATCATCGTGTCGACCTGGGAGTTCTGCGTGGTGGCGTCCTGCTTGGCGTTGGCGTAGACCACCTCGCCCTTGCCGCCGGTGAGCTCGGCGACCTTCTTCTCGATGAGCGGCTTGTCGAACTTCTCGTAGCGCGCGGTCTGGTTCTCGGGCAGGAGCAGACCGACCTTGATCGCACCACCCGCGGCGGCGGCGGTGCCGGACTGCTTCGGCTTCTCACCGGCCTCCTTGGCGCTGCCACAGGCGGCGAGGGACACGGCCATGGCGCCGGCGGCGACGACTACGGCGGCTCTACGCATACGCGTGTTCATTTCCTGAACCTCCCTGACGAGGCCGCGACGGTGCGGCCGAGGTGTGATGGAGTCAACCCCGGCCGCAAGTTTGCCGTCAAGGAGTGAATCCTTAACGAGATGACAACGGTGCCATCCGTTATCTAACTGAAGGCAAGAGCTTCAGCGACGACGAATCGGCCAGAAGGGTTGAATCGCCCATCTCGCTGAGCACCAGGGCCAGCGCCCCCAGCACCTCGGCGCGGCTGCCCAACGAGCCGGTGAGGACGGAGAGTTGGCGTGCCGCACTGGGGATGGCGTACCGCCCCACGGACTCGCGTATGGGGGTCAGGACCAGCTCGCCGGCCTCGGCCAGGGAGCCGCCGAGCACCACCCGGCTCGGGTTCAGGACGTTGCAGAGGTTCGCGACGCCACTACCCACATGGCGGCCCACGTCGGCGATGACCCTCCGGCATCCGGGGTCGCCCTCACGGGCCAGCTCCACGACCCGCTCCATGGTCAGCTCGGGCCCGTGCGTGCCCTGGAGCAGCGGCAGGACGTAGCGGGCCGCGGCGAAGGTCTCCAGGCAGCCGCGGTTGCCGCAACGGCAGACCGGGCCGGACTCGTCCAGCGTGATGTGCCCGATCTCGCCGGCCGTGCCGCCGGGCCCCCGGTAGATCTGCCCGTTTATCACCAGGCCTGCGCCGACGCCGCTGGCCACCTTGATGTACGCCAGGTCCTTGACCCCGCGGCCGCTCCCCCACACCAGTTCGCCGAGGGCGCCGAGGTTGGCGTCGTTGTCCACGTACACGGGCACGCCGAGGCGCCGGGCGAGCTCCTGGCGCGGGTTGATCCCGGCCCAGCCCGGCAGGATCGCGGTGGAGCCGAGGGTCCCGGACTCCACGTCGATCGGGCCGGGCACGCCGAGCCCTACGCCGATGACCTTCTCCAGGCCCACCCCGATGCCCGCGATCAGCTGTCCGACCAGCACTTCCGCCCGGTCGAAGCCGTCCGCCCAGGAGGCGTCCACGTCCATCGGTGCCGACTCCTCGGCCAGCACCTGGTGGGCCAGGTTGCCCACCGCCACCCGCAGGTGGGTGTGGCCGAAGTCCACGCCGATCACGATGCCCGCGTCGCCGCTGAGGGAGACGCTGCGCGCCCTGCGGCCGCCGGACGAGGTGTCCGTGACCTCGACGGTCCCACCGTCCTTGAGTTCCCGGACGATGTTGGAGACCGTGGCCGCCGACAGTCCGGTGGACCGGGCGATCTCCGCCTGGGTCAGCGAACCCGCGAGCCGCACCGCCCGCACGACCCGCTCGAGATTCGCACGGTGCAGTGAAGACTGCGATCCGGGAGTCTGCACGACTCATCCACTCCTGCCCATAAGCGACGGCCGGCCGTCGCCCCCCGGCCGGCGATCGCGGACTGGAGTCTCCGAGACGCCGGCGTCTCTCCAACTTGTGAACCCTAAGTCGAGCTCTTGGGCATCCACACGTCAAGAGGCGGACACGGCACGAATCTGCCCTTATCCGTCATAAGTATGAGAGACATCCCTCTAGATCGTGCTGTGGGGGCCGCAGGGGCCGGCTGTCCACGGCTCCTACGGCCCCCCACGGCACTGTGCGGCCCTCTGCCGCCTCCGGGTGCCCGCGGGGCTACTTCAGTGTGGCGGAGGTCAGGCCGGCCTGGATCTGCCGCTGGAAGGACAGGTACACCACCAGCATCGGAATCATCGCGATGGTCACACCGGCGAAGAGCACCGGCAGGTCCGTCTCGTAGCCCATCTGGTACTGGAGCTGGATCAGGCCCTGGGTCAGCATGTAGCGCTCCGGGTCCGATCCGGTCTGCGGCTGCATCAGCACGGACGGCAGGATGTACTGGTTCCACTGGCCCAGCACGTTGAAGATGCCGACGCTGATCAGGCCCGGCCTGGCCATGGGCAGCATCACCTGGAAGAAGATCCGGGTGTCGGAGGCCCCGTCGATCACCGCCGCCTCGTACACGGCCGTCGGCAGCGTGCGGAAGAAGGAGTGCATGAAGAAGACCGTGAACGGCATGGAGTAGGCGACGTAGACCAGGATCAGCCCCTGGTAGGTGTTGAGCATGTCGAGGCGCTTGACCATGAAGAACAGCGGGACGAGCGCCAGGAAGACGGGGAACATGGCCCCGCTGACGAAGAAGTAGTAGACGACCCGGTTGCCCGGGAAGGGGTAGCGGGCCAGCACGTACGCCGCCATCGAGCCGAGCAGCATCGTCAGCGGCACCGAGAACGCCATCACGATCAGGGTGTGGGCGAAGTAGTCGCCGATGCCCTTGTCCCAGGCCCGGGCGAACGCGTCGAAGTGCCAGTTGGAGGGCCAGCTCAGGGCCGAGCCGCCGATCTGGGAGTCGGTCTTGAACGACCCGAGCGCCAGCCAGACCAGCGGCAGGACGATCAGCACCGCCCAGACGGCGAGGAACCCGTGCGAGAAGACGTTCAGCGCCGTGCCGTCGGAGCCTCCGCCGGAGCCCTGCGCCGGGCCGCCGCCGCCCGCCCGCTCCTCGGAGCGCTCTCCGGGCGCCTTGATCACAGTGGTCATCGTGGTCTCCCGCTCAGAACTCGATGCGCTCGCGGCGGGTCGCGCGCAGCGTGACGACGGAGAGGATCAGGGTCAGCAGGAGCATGACCACGCCCATGGCGCAGGCGTAGCCGCTCTTGCCGAAGTACAGGAAGTTGCGCATCAGCACCGTGGCCATGACCTCGCTGTGGTGGTCGGGCCCGCCGCCGAACTGACCGGAAGTCATCGTCGAGACCAGCACGAACATGTCCATGGCGGCGATGCCGAGGTAGACGGCGGAGGTCTGCACGGAGTCCCACAGCAGGGGCAGCGTGACCTTGAGGAAGGTCTGGGCGCGCCCCGCGCCGTCGAGCAGGGCGGCCTCGTAGATGTCCTTGGGGACGGACTGCATGGCCGCCGAGAACAGCACGAGGTAGAAGCCGACCCCGTGCCAGACCACCACGGACAGCAGGCACCACAGGACCAGGTCGGGCTCGTTGAGCCATTCGACGGGGTGGGCCGGGTCGACCAGGCCCAGCCCGACCAGGAAGCCGTTGAGCAGGCCGCCCTCGTCGCTGCGGTACACCGCGCCGAAGAGGACGGCGAGGATGGCCAGGGAGAGGACCTGCGGAAAGAAGTAGACGATCTTGTACACGGAGGAGCCGCGCACGCCCCGCACCCCGCCGGCCCCGCTGCGCCCTCCCGCGTTCACCATGAAGGCGAAGAAGAGGGCCAGCAGGATGGTGAGGGCCGGGACGAACACCAGGAGCAGCAGGTTGTGCCAGAGCGCGCCGCGGAAGACCTCGTCCTGGAGCAGGGTCGTGTAGTTGTCCCAGCCGACGAAGTCGAACGTGGGTGACTGGCCCGACCAGTTGGTGAAGGAGTAGCCGAAGGTCTGGACGTACGGCCAGATGACGAAGGTCAGGTACAGCGCGAGCGGCAGGAAGAGGAAGCCGCTGATGAAGCCGGCCCGCCCCCGTCCCCTGGCTACGTGGCTCATGGTGTCCGTCCGTCCGTCGGTGGCGTCAGCTGCGGCGGTTGTTCTTCGCGTTCGGGTCCTTGGCGGCCTTGTCTACCGCAGCCTGGGCCCGCTTGATCCATTCCTTTGGCTGGATCCGCTTGGCCATCAGCTCATTGGACGCGTTCTGGATCTCGGTGTCCATTTCGCTGTACCAGTCGGGGTACAGATAGTTGAAGGTGTTCGGACCCGCCGCCTTGACGGCCTCGACGGCCGACTGGGTGCCCGGCCGCAGCCTGACGGCCGGGTCGACCCCGTCCTTGACGACCGTGAGGGAGTTGGCCTGCTGGGCGAAGAGGGTGGACCATTCGCGTGACAGCATCGAGCGCAGGAACTCCAGGCCGCCGGCCTTGTTGGCGGCCTTCTCGGGGACGATGAAGGGCTCGCCCGCGCCGGCCCGGATGGCCTCGACGGGCAGCTTGCTGTCGGCGAGGACCGGCACCGGCAGGAACTTCATGTCGAAGTCCTCCGGGGTCTGCTTGAGCTGCTCGTTCTCCAGCCAGGAGCCGGAGGGGATGAAGGCCGCCTTGTACTGGTTCCAGGCGGTCTGGGACTCGGTGTGGGTCAGTCCGTTGGTGCCCGCCATGAGCAGGCCCTTCTCGACGACCTCGTAGACGGCCTCGACGGCGGCGAGGGCGGCCGGGTTGCCCTCGAAGGCGCCCGGCTCCAGGTTGTCGATGGCCTTCATGGCCTCCAGACCGCCCTTCTTGGCGATCAGGTCCATGATGACGACGTTGATGTAGTACGGGTACTTGCCCTGGTGGGCGAGGCCGCCGAGGCCGGCGTCCCTGGCCTTGGTGCAGATGTCCAGGAACTGGTCCCAGGTCTTCGGCGGGGTCCAGCCCTTCTCCTTGAAGAGCTTGCCCGAGTACCAGAACCCGTAGACCGTGTAGACGTAGTAGAGGGCGACGAACTTGCCGCCCTGGGTGCCCTGTTCGACGGTGCCGGCGATCAGGACGTCGCGGATCCTGCGGTTCGGGTCGTCGAGGGTGGGGGCGTCGAGGAGCTGGGTGAGGTCGGTGAGCTGGCCGCCCTTGGCCAGTACGTCGATCTTGATCTGCTGGGCGCCGGCGTCGTCCACGACGTCCGGCGGGTTGCCCACGTTGAAACGGGGCTGGAGCTTGGCAGCGATCTCCTGGGTGCCCAGGTGGGAGCTGGTGGTGCCCCACTTCTTGTCGAAGGCGGCCTCCCAGGTCTTCGCGTAGTCGTCGCCGAAGCCGCCCTTGAAGATGACGACGTCGAGCTTGCCGCCCTTGGCTACGCCGAAAGGGTTCTCCTTGGTGACGGGCCCTTTGACGGGGCCGTTCGTCGAGGCGTCGCCGCCGGATGCGCAGGCGGACAGCAAGCCCGTCGCCGGCACCGAGACCAGACCGAGTGCGGCCGAGCGCTTGATCAGATCGCGGCGGCCCAGGCCCTCGTCAGTGGATCCCATGCTCTAGTCCTCGCCTTCGTCCGAAGTGTGAAGGAAGCCGGGGATCAAGACGGTTGTGGTGCGCGCGGACGTCGCCGCAGCCCCCCGCCCGTCCCCCCGTCCGGCGCCGCACGACCGCGGCGGGCCCGACGCGCACAGGTATAGTCCACTCCCGTTCATGTGAGCAAGATCATGCGCAGCCATGTCTGCCAGCTTTTCCGAGTTGAGACCTCGCCGAAACCTGGCCCTGCGCCCGGACGGCCGAAGGGCCGTACCCCCGTGACGGGGATACGGCCCTTCGGTGGAGCCAGGATCTACTGCTGCGGTCAGCCGCGGATCAGGTTGCGGAGCACGTACTGCATGATGCCGCCGTTGCGGTAGTAGTCCGCCTCACCGGGGGTGTCGATGCGGACGACCGCGTCGAACTCGACGCCGGAGTCGGTGGTGACCTTCACCGTGCGCGGGGTGGTGCCGTTGTTCAGCTCCTCCACGCCGGTGAAGGAGAAGGTCTCCTCGCCGGTCAGGCCGAGGGAGGAGGCCGAGGCGCCCTCCGGGAACTGCAGCGGCAGGACGCCCATGCCGATCAGGTTCGAGCGGTGGATGCGCTCGTAGGACTCGGCGATGACGGCCTTGACGCCGAGCAGCGCGGTGCCCTTGGCGGCCCAGTCGCGGGAGGAGCCGGAGCCGTACTCCTTGCCCGCCAGGATGACCAGCGGGATGCCGGCGGCCTGGTAGTTCTGGGAGGCGTCGTAGATGAAGGAGACCGGGCCGTCCTCGACGGTGAAGTCGCGGGTGAAGCCGCCCTCGGTGCCCGGCGCGATCTGGTTGCGCAGGCGGATGTTGGCGAACGTACCGCGGATCATGACCTCGTGGTTGCCGCGGCGGGAACCGTACGAGTTGAAGTCGCGGCGCTCGACGCCGTGCTCGGTGAGGTACTTGCCGGCCGGCGTGTCGGCCTTGATCGCACCGGCCGGGGAGATGTGGTCGGTGGTGACCGAGTCGCCCAGCTTCGCCAGCACGCGGGCGCCGGCGATGTCGGAGACCGGGGTGGTCTCCATGGTCATGCCCTCGAAGTACGGGGGCTTGCGGACGTAGGTGGACTGCGGGTCCCACTCGAAGGTGTTGCCGGTCGGGATCGGCAGCGCCTGCCACTGGGCGTCGCCCGCGAAGACGTCCTGGTAGGACTTGTTGAACATGTCCTCGCCGATGGCGTTCGCCACGACGTCGTTGACCTCGGCCTCGGTCGGCCAGATGTCCTTGAGGAAGACCGGGTTGCCCTCGGTGTCGATGCCGATGGCGTCCTTGGTGATGTCCACCTTCATGGAGCCCGCGATGGCGTACGCGACGACCAGCGGCGGGGAGGCCAGGTAGTTCATCTTGACGTCGGGGTTGATGCGACCCTCGAAGTTGCGGTTGCCCGAGAGGACCGAGGTGACCGCGAGGTCGTGCTCGTTGATCGCCTTCGAGATCTCCTCGTCCAGCGGACCGGAGTTGCCGATGCAGGTGGTGCAGCCGTACCCGACGAGGTTGAAGCCCATCTTGTCGAGGTACGGCGTCAGGCCGGCCTTGTCGAAGTAGTCGGTGACGACCTTCGAGCCCGGGGCCAGGGTGGTCTTGACCCACGGCTTGCGGGCCAGGCCCTTCTCGACCGCCTTCTTGGCCACGAGCGCCGCGGCGACCATGACGTACGGGTTCGAGGTGTTGGTGCAGGAGGTGATCGCGGCGACGGTGACGGCGCCGTGGTCGATCTCGAAGGAGGTGCCGTCGGCCAGGGTGACCAGGGTCGGGCGGGTCGGCACGCCGTCGGTGGCGGCCGGGGCGTCGGAGGCCGGGAAGGACTCCTTGCCCGCCTCGTCGGCGTCGTCCACGTAGTTCAGGACGTCCGCGGCGAACTGCTGGGCGGCGTTGGCCAGGACGATGCGGTCCTGCGGGCGCTTCGGGCCGGCGATGGACGGGACGACCGTGGAGAGGTCGAGCTCCAGCTTCTCGGAGAAGTCCGGCTCGGCCTTCGGGTCCAGCCAGAGGCCCTGCTCCTTGGCGTACGCCTCGACGAGCGCGACCTGCTGCTCGGAACGGCCGGTCAGCTTGAGGTACTTCAGCGTCTCGCCGTCGATCGGGAAGATCGCGGCGGTGGAGCCGAACTCCGGCGACATGTTGCCGATGGTCGCGCGGTTCGCGAGGGAGGTGGCGGCGACGCCCTCACCGTAGAACTCGACGAACTTGCCGACGACGCCGTGCTTGCGCAGCATCTCGGTGATGGTGAGC
Source organism: Streptomyces sp. NPDC127106 (assembly GCF_042677605.1). Classification (NCBI taxonomy): domain Bacteria; kingdom Bacillati; phylum Actinomycetota; class Actinomycetes; order Kitasatosporales; family Streptomycetaceae; genus Streptomyces; species Streptomyces sp. NPDC127106. The sequence continues at coordinate 40,967 of NZ_JBHXTC010000003.1, forward strand.
ACCAGGTCGGTGGCGGTGGTGCCGGTCGGCAGCTCGCCGGTCAGCTTGAAGCCGACGACGCGCGGGATCAGCATGGAGACCGGCTGGCCGAGCATGGCGGCCTCGGCCTCGATGCCGCCGACGCCCCACCCGAGCACGCCGAGGCCGTTGACCATGGTGGTGTGCGAGTCGGTGCCGACGAGGGTGTCGGGGTACGCCTGGCCGTTGCGGACCATGACGGTGCGGGCCAGGTGCTCGATGTTCACCTGGTGGACGATGCCGGTGCCCGGGGGGACGACCTTGAACTCGTCGAAGGCGGTCTGGCCCCAGCGCAGGAACTGGTAGCGCTCCTTGTTGCGGCCGTACTCCAGCTCGACGTTCTGGGTGAACGCGTCCGGCGTGCCGAACTTGTCGGCGATGACGGAGTGGTCGATGACCAGCTCGGCCGGGGCCAGCGGGTTGATCTTGGACGGGTCGCCGCCGAGCGCCTTCACGGCCTCACGCATGGTGGCGAGGTCCACGACACAGGGAACGCCGGTGAAGTCCTGCATGATCACGCGCGCCGGCGTGAACTGGATCTCCTGGCTCGGCTGGGCCTGCGAGTCCCAGCCGCCGAGGGCCCGGATGTGGTCGGCGGTGATGTTCGCGCCGTCCTCGGTGCGGAGCAGGTTCTCCAGCAGCACCTTCAGGCTGTACGGGAGGCGGGCGGAGCCCTCGACCTTGTCCAGCCGGAAGATCTCGTACGACTCGTCGCCCACCTGCAGCGTGCTGCGGGCGTCGAAGCTGTTCGCCGACACGACAGTCTCCTTCATGCATGATTCGCGCGTGTAACCGCAATCCTGCCGCCACGCCCTGTGGCCAATCCGCTAAGGTAAGGCTAAGTTAGGTAGTCCTTACCAGCAGGGGCGGCTGCGGTACGCCTTCGGCAGATATCTCGATGTCGAGATAACTCTAGTGCATCGCCGCGTCCTGGTCATGCACGGCGTGGCGCACGCCGCACTCCCGGGCGTGCGACGGCTGGCCGTGGCCGCCCCGGCCGGCCGTCGCCCACCCCCCTTCCGGGCCGGTCGTGCGTCATGCGCCCCAGGCGTGGGCGAACACGGACAGCAGGCTCTCCCCCTCGCGGAGGGCGACGACGTCCGCCGTGGCGGAGCTTCCCACCGTCAGCACCCAGCCGGACTTCTCGTACATGACCTTCCCGTCCTCCAGGGGTTCCGGGTGCCAGCCGCGGCGCTCCGCTTCGGCCCCCATCGCGCGCAGCGCCCGCTCGGCGCGCGGGGTGTCCAGGACGACCGTCCAGTCGACCAGGCCGGGGTTCTTCACACCGTTCTGGGTGATGCTGGTCGTCTTGCCCTGCCCGTGATCGAGGCCCGCCGCGCGCACCAGTGCGCGGACCTCCGCGTCCACGGTGTCCCGGTCGGCGGTCGCGGCCTTCTTCGTGGACGACGTGGGCGAAGGTTTCGAGCCGCCTGCCGTGTCGGCGCCGGTGCAGCCCGTCAGGACCAAGGCCAAGGCCAGGGCCAGGGCCAGGGCCGCCGAGGCGGCCGGAACCGCGGCGGCCGCAGCCGGCCGCCCCACGTGCCCGTACGTGTACATCGTGACTCCCCCACTGGTGATCAACGCTGGAGTCTCACACACGCCGCCGCGGGCCCGCCCCGGATCCGCTCGCAGGGGCGTCCCGCCCGGAGGGGCTTCTCCCCGCCCCGCCGGGCCCGCAGACCGGGGCCGTGAACGCGACCGGCTTCGCGGACAGCGCGCACGAGGCCGTAGCCCTCGCCCTCGCGGACCTCCCGGCCGGGATCGGGCCCGCGGTCGCCGGCCCCGGCGACCGACTGGCTGACCTGGCTGACCTGGCTGAAACCCGGTTGCCCCGCGGGGGTTGGGCTGCGAGCGTCGCCCGCATGCCCACTTTCACCTCGTACGACGGCACCCGCCTCAGCTACCGCGTCCTCACCGGACCGGACACCGTCGACGGCCCGGACCTGGTCTGCCTGCCCGGCGGGCCGATGCTGGACTCCGCCTACCTCGGCGACCTCGGCGGCCTGGCCGCACACCGGCGCCTGATCCTCCTCGACCCGCGGGGGACGGGCGCCTCGGCCGTGCCCGAGGACCCGGCCACCTACCGCTGCGACCGGCAGGTCGACGACGTCGAGGCACTGCGCCGCCACCTCGGCCCGGACCGGATGGACCTGCTCGCGCACAGCGCCGGCGCGAACCTCGCCGCGCTCTACGCGGCCCGGTACCCGCAGCACACCGGCAAGCTGGCTCTGATCACGCCGAGCGTCGCCGCCACCGGCATCACCATCGGCGGGGAGCAGCGGCTGGCCGCCGCGCGGCTCCGCCGGGAGGAGCCCTGGTTCCCGGCCGCCTTCGCGGCGCTGGAGCGCATCGTCGCGGGCCGCGCCGGAGCCGACGACTGGACGGCCGCCGAACCCTTCTTCCACGGCCGCTGGGACGAGGCGACCCGGCGGTTCGCCGCCGACGGCGAGAGCCGGAAGAACCAGGAGGCGGCAGCCGCCTTCGGCGGGGACGGCGCGTACGACCCGGCCGCACTGCGGGCCGCGCTCGGCCGGTTCGAGCCGCCGGTGCTCGTCCTCGCCGGGGAGCTCGACCTACAGGGCCCCGTCCCGGTGATGACCGAGTACGCCGGCCTCTTCAAGGACGCCCGGCTCACGATCCGGCCCGGGGTCGGCCACTTCCCCTGGCGCGACGACCCGGCCGGCGTCACCTCGACCGTGGCGGAGTTCCTGGCGGCCGGCTGAGCCCGCGCGGCGGGAACTGCGTCGCCGCCCGGAGCCGGCGCCCTGGACCAGCAAGTGCCTCAGGAGCCAGGGGCCTTATCGGGATGCGGGGGTGGGCGGGCGGACCGTAGGGTCCGGACCTCATGAGCAGCTTCCTCCACCGGCCGCGGCTCGATGCCGACGGGCTCGTCCGCGCCCTGCGCGCCCGCCTCCCCCGGGCCGAGCCCCAGCGGGCCACCACGGCAGCGGGCGTCGAGGTGATCGGCGTGTCCGTGCCCCGGGACCGGGTGCGCGAGGTGTGGGACGAATGGCGCGGACGGCACGGGGAGACCGGCTGGTGGCCCTTCGTCACGCTGCTGTCGCCGGACGCCGTGGCCCGCAGCAGTCAGCACTCCGGCGTCGATGCCGCGGCCCTGGAGGACCTGATGGCCGAGGTGCTGCGCCAGGACCACGACGCCCGCGCGGCATCCGTCGTGGTCTCCAGCTTCCGGTGGTCGGCGGGGGAGGCCTCCGGGGCGGAACGGGAGGAGTGGTGCGACGACTACGACCCCGAGCGGCTGGCCCCGCGGCTGGGTCCGGAGCTCGCGGAGCCCCTGCCCGGGGTGTCGCGCTGGGGCTGCGGCGACCGGGACGTCTTCGGGGGCCGGAGTCAGCGCTGGCTCAACTTCGTGGCGGTGCGAGGGGGCCACGAGGTGCCCGTGGTCCTGCCGTACGTGATCGGGACGGGCAACTGGTGCGGGTACGGCGACCGGTTCCTCACGCCTGCCGACGACGCAGCCCTGCTGAGGCGCTGGCACGAGCAGTGGGGGGCCGGGCTCTTCCTCGCCCAGGGCGCCTACCTGGAGCTGGTCGTCGACCGGCCGCCGTTGGATCCTCCGGGTGCCGCGCAGGCCACCACGGAGCTGATGGGCTACTGCCGCGACGCGGTCCAAGCCCCCTGCAGCACCGGCGACGGCATGGTGCGCTCGTCGCTGTGGTCGCTCTGGTGGGACTGAGACCTCGCCCGATCCACTCAAACTTCACCCATTTGTCCGTATCCAGCTAGATGTTATGGGCTCGCCCCTGGTCGGCCGGGTTCGCGAACTGCTCGCGGTGGCACCCGTTCGGCCCTGCGCCCCGGGGAAACTGACGGTCGGTAACACCCGTACGCCACACCCGACGCATAGCTCATCTCATATCTGAGATACGGTGCACCCATGGCAGACGACTACCTCGTACGCATCGGCAAGCTCATCCGTGACGCCCGGCAGCACCGGGGCTGGACACAGAGTCAGCTCGCGGACGCCCTGGGCACCAGCCAGAGCGCCGTGAACCGCATCGAGCGCGGCAACCAGAACATCAGCCTTGAAATGATCGCCCGCATCGGCGAGGCGCTCGACAGCGAGATCGTCTCCCTGGGTTACTCCGGCCCCATGCACCTGCGGGTCGTCGGCGGCCGCCGGCTGTCCGGCGCCATCGACGTCAAGACGAGCAAGAACGCGTGCGTGGCCCTGCTGTGCGCGTCCCTGCTGAACAAGGGCCGCACGGTCCTGCGCCGGGTCGCCCGCATCGAGGAGGTCTACCGCCTCCTGGAGGTCCTGAACTCCATCGGCGTCCGCACCCGCTGGATCAACGACGGCGTCGACCTGGAGCTCGTCCCGCCGGCCGAGTTCGACATGGACGCCATCGACGCGGAGGCGGCCGTCCGGACCCGGAGCATCATCATGTTCCTGGGCCCGCTGCTGCACCGGATGGACCAGTTCCGCCTGCCGTACGCCGGCGGCTGCGACCTCGGCACCCGCACCATCGAGCCGCACATGATCGCCCTGCGCCGATTCGGCCTGGACATCACCGCGACCGAGGGCATCTACCACGCCAAGGTCGAGCCCGGCGTCAGCCCCGACCGCCCGATCGTGCTGACCGAGCGCGGCGACACCGTGACCGAGAACGCACTGCTGGCCGCCGCCCGGCACGACGGCGTCACGGTCATCCGCAACGCCTCCTCCAACTACATGGTCCAGGACCTCTGCTTCTTCCTGGAGGCGCTCGGCGTCCGGGTCGACGGCGTCGGCACCACGACCCTGACGGTCCACGGCGTCCCGAACATCGACGTCGACGTCGACTACTCCCCCTCCGAGGACCCGGTCGAGGCGATGAGCCTGGTCGCCGCCGCCGTCGTCACGGAGTCGGAGCTGACGATCCGCCGGGTCCCGATCGAGTTCATGGAGATCGAGCTCGCGGTCCTGGAGGAGATGGGTCTCGACCACGACCGTTCGCCGGAGTACACGGCCGACAACGGCCGCACCCGCCTGGTCGACCTGACGGTCCGCCCCTCGAAGCTCGAAGCGCCCATCGACAAGATCCACCCGATGCCGTTCCCCGGGCTGAACATCGACAACGTCCCGTTCTTCGCGGCCATCGCGGCCGCCGCCCAGGGCCAGACCCTGATCCACGACTGGGTGTACGACAACCGGGCGATCTACCTGACGGACCTCAACCGCCTCGGCGGCCGCCTCCAGCTGCTGGACCCGCACCGCGTCCTGGTCGAGGGCCCCACCCGCTGGCGCGCCGCGGAGATGATGTGCCCGCCGGCCCTGCGCCCGGCGGTGGTCGTCCTGCTGGCGATGATGGCGGCGGAGGGCACCTCGGTCCTGCGCAACGTGTACGTCATCAACCGCGGCTACGAGGACCTCGCCGAGCGCCTCAACTCGGTCGGCGCCCAGATCGAGACCTTCCGCGACATCTAGCCAGCCGCAGGCCAGGAGGACTTTCCGTCCTCCTGGCCGCCTGTGGGCCGTCGCCGGTGTCTCCACCCCCGCGGAACACAACGGTTTCGACCTATATCGCCCAGGCTTCAAAAAGGCCTGACTCCCTCCCGGCGGAGAGCGCTGCCGTGGTAGGAACCAGCAAGCACATGCCGATGCCGCCGAGCACATACGGCGCCACTGGCTTCGCCTTGGGGAAGTGGCCGTCGGCTCGACGCTTGCGCGCATGAGCGAAGCGTCGGATGAACAGCGCGGCACTCAACACGAGCAGGAACGCGCCGACGATCTGCAACACCATCAAGCCGCATTGAACAAGGAAAATGAGCAGGTAAGAGAGCAGTACCCCCACGACTACCCTCACTTGCTCAGATTTCGGCATTCATCAGAATCCGGTCGGCCTGCGTCGCCGTCGGCTGCAGCACACGCAAGGCGGACAGTAGGATCACGGCCCGGACCGCGTCAACCCGTGACAGCTGAACGCTTGGCGGACCACCATGCAGCCAGCGCAGGCCGAGCCGGGCACACAGCTCGTCGATGCGGCTCAGTTCCCGGTGGGCGGGGTGGGCGAAGGCCGCGACGAGCACGGTGTCGCGGACGTCGACGGCGGACAGGTCCTCCGGGGCCGGCCCGACCCGTGCGTAGCCGGTGGTGCTCAGCGCGAACTGCCCGCCGTTCGGGGTGGCGAGAAAAGACAGATCCTGTTCGAGGTCGTACAGCTCCACGTCCACGAGTTCCAAAGCGGTGCCGTCCGCCGGCATATCAGCCCCCATGGAGACTGGCTCCTTGCACAAAGGGCCATTCACTGCGGCTGCCCAGGTCCATTCCTCACGAAGCTTCATGGATACTGCACGGTTCGCGGGAGTCCCGGTCAGGGAATGCGTCAGGTTCAACTCCCTTCTGCCGGCGCACAATTGGGCCGCCGCGCGGGAACGGCGGCGGGGATCGTCGACGGGTAGGCCACGGCCGGCCTTGCCGTCGCACGGTTGCGCGCCCGCTGCGGCGCTCGACCGGCGTTGTGGGCGCGCGGATTAGGCTTTGCACATGACGACGCAGAAGACAGGCCGTGTGAGTGTGGAAGCGATGCTCGAGGACCTCAGGACGCTCGTCGAAACCGAGTCGCCGTCACGCGACCCCGACGCCTTGACGGCATCGGCCAAAGCCGTCGCCGGCGTCATCGAGCACCGTCTCGGCGGGCATGCCGTGCTCATCGAGAGCGAAGCGGGGCCGCACGTGCACTGGTCGGGCGGCGGCGCGCCCAAGGTCCTGATCCTGGGTCACCACGACACCGTGTTCCCGCTCGGCACCCTGGAGCGGCGCCCGTTCACCGTCGAGAACGGGCATGCGACCGGCCCCGGGGTCTTCGACATGCTCGGCGGCCTGGTGCAGGCGGTGCACGGGGTGGCCGCCCTCGACGACCGGTCGGGCGTGGAGATCCTGGTGACCGCCGACGAGGAGGTCGGCTCGCGCTCCTCGCGGGCCCTCATCGAGGAACGGGCCCTCGCCTGCGGGGCGGTGCTGGTCGTCGAGGGCGCCGCGGACGGCGGCGGACTCAAGACCGGCCGCAAGGGCTGTGGTTCGTTCCACGTCTCCATCACGGGCCGGGCCTCGCACGCCGGCCTCGAACCCGCCGCCGGGGTCAACGCCCTGGTCGAGGCGGCGCACCAGGTGCTGGACATCGCGGCGCTCGGCCGGCCCGGGATCGGGACGACGGTCACCCCGACCGTCGCCGCCGCGGGCACCCTGGACAACGTCGTGCCCGCGGAGGCGACCGTCACCGTCGACGTGCGGGTGGAGACGGAAGACGAGAAGGAGCGCGTCGAATCGGCCTTCGCCGCCCTGACCCCGCACCTCGACGGGGCGGAGATCTCGGTGGAGGGATCCATCGGTCGACCCCCGATGCCCGAGTCGGCCTCCGCCGAACTCTTCGCGCTGGCACGAAGGTTGCTCCCGGGCCTCGAAGGCTGCGCGGTCGGCGGCGGCAGCGACGGCAACTTCACCGCCGCCCTGGGGGTGCCCACCCTCGACGGTCTCGGCGCGGTCGGCGGCGGCGCCCACGCCGACCACGAGTACGTCGTGGTCGAGGCGATGAATGAACGCGCCCACCTGCTGGCCGGCCTGGTCACCGCCCTCCAGAACGCCTGAACCAGGGTCGAGGACCGACGCGCGTCGTGCGCGGGCCGGCTCATCCTGCCGGACGGGGCGTGCGGGTGAAGGAGCGGCGGTAGGGGCGGGGACGGGCCCCTGCGGCGTACGAACTGTTCACGCAGGACGGCCGCGCTGCCGTAGCCGGCCCGGCCATGGCGGCGGCCGTCACCGGCATCGGAAGTGCTCCCCGGTCGCGGGCGACGGGTCGTACGTCCGGGCCGTCGACTGACGGGGCCCCGACCCTTACCGCACTGGGCCGGCCACCGTTTCGATGGGCGGGAGCGGCTGCAGCCGCTCCTCGCGGGTGAGGGCCGCGAGTTCCTCCGGTGGTTCGGCGCCGTCCCGGACGGCCGCGACGTAGGCCTTCGCGTCCTGTAGGCCCAGCCGCGGGGCCTTCTTGCGCAGGTGGCCCATCGCGGCCACGGTCCCGGCGGACTGCACGAGCGCGCGAACCGCGGCGGCCAGGGGATCGGGCCGCCTGAGGCCCTTGGCCTCCAGGAGGTACTGGTCCTCCCAGCCATCGTCGTCCCACCGGACTGCGGGGACGAAGTGGATGCTCCCGTCGTACCGGTCCACCAGGTAGTGGCCGCCGACGGAGGTGCCGGTCATGCCGCGGCGGGGCCGTTCCGTCGAGCGCCAGAAGACGAGCCAGCCGACCTCGCGTTCCTCGACGTGGTAGACCTCCGGCGTGGGGGGCGGTCCGTCCCACGTCCACGTCGGGAGGTCGCCGGCCAGGAAGGATTCGACGAGCTCGACGGCCCGCTCCTTGGAGATCACGACCTCATCCTCCCTCACGGGTCAACCGGCTTTCGGGTGGGGCGGGAGGACGGTGAGGGTGCGGTCCGGGCGGCCGGCGTCGCGGGCCTCGCGGGTCGGGTAGAAGCGCCACTCGCCGTCGCGGAGCGCGGCGACCGGGTCGGACCAGTCCTGGTGCGGCTCCGGCTCCACGATGTGGGTGGTGGCGGTGGCGACGTCGTGGATCACCAGCGAGAGGACCGCGATCTGGCCCATGCCGTAGTGCCCCTGCAAGGGGTGGTCATCCGGGCCGGACATCTCCGTGACGTAGAAGCGGTTCTCCAGCCAGTAGCCGGTCTGGTCCAGGAAGCTCGGCGCCTCCACCCGGACCCCGTCCACCCACAGCATCACCCGGGACCACGGGCCCTGGACGGTCACCGCGCGGTGGCGGTCGTCGGCGGTGAACGCGGCCCGCAGCCCGAACCGGCTGTAGCAGTCCCAGAAGTCGCTGCAGGCGCCGGCCACCGGGCCCTGGCGCAGGCGCGGCCGGCCGCCCGCAGGCAGCGGCACGGGGTCCTGCGAGCAGGTCTGCGGCTCCCGGCAGGAGCGGTCGATCCGGCGGCTACAGCCGAGGCCCAGCGCCGCGAAGTCGCGGGGGGACAGGCGGGAGAGCAGCTCGCCCAGGCGCTCGCAGAACGCCTCCTCGCCGAGCCGGGCGATCTGCTCGGCCGCGTCCCCCCACCACTGCCCGACCGCGAGCGCCTCGGGCGAACCGCTCAGCCATTCCTGCCAAGGGTCGGTCTCGGGCTGCGGCTCCGACTCCCGCTGCGGCTGCGGCTGCGGCTGCGGCTGCGGCTCCGGCTCCGGCTCCGGCTGCGACTGCGACTGCGACTGCCGTGGCCCGTCGGGCTGCGTTCCGGTAGTCCCCCGGTTCCTCCGCCTGCGCCACGGCCACATCGCGCACCACCCCCCGCGGCCGATCGTAGGGTCCGGACAGCGCAGGACGCCCCCGGATTTTGGCTCCGGGCGGGTCTCCCGAGCTCGTCCGAAGGGGTGATTGTCCGGGCGACACGCCGATCCGGGCGGCCCTGGCGGCGATCATGAGCAGCGCGCATGCGACCGCGTGCACCGCGATCTCAGAAGGGCCGGATCCATGTCCGACAGGATCACGATCGACACCGACGTCTGCATCGGCAGCAGCCAGTGCGCCCTGCGCGCGCCCGCGGTGTTCACCAGCGACGACGACGGTTTCGGGATGGTGATTCCCGGTCGGGAGGACGGTGGCGGCGACCCGATGCTGAAGGAGGCCGCGCGGGCCTGTCCCGTGCAGGCGATCACCCTTCCCGGCGCGTGACCTCCGGCTGGCTGCCGCCCGAGGAGTTCGCCGCGACCCTGCCCAAGGCGACCGCCTTCGCCTGCCTGTTCTTCACCGACGAGCAGGAACGGCCGGTGCAGCTGCGCGCGGTGTACTCGCGCAGCCACCCGTGGCAGTGGCCCGGCGGCTGCATGGAGGAGGGCGAACGCCCCTGGGGGACCGCGCTGCGCGAGTGCCGGGAGGAGACCGGCATCGTCTACGAAGGCCCCCCGCGGCTCCTGACCACGGTCTTCGGCCTGCCGGGCAAGAAGTGGCCGCTCAGCTCGATCGGCTTCGTCTTCGACGGGGGCCGGCTCACCGACGGGCAGATCCGGCGCATCACCCTGGACCCGGCCGAGCACGACGACGTACGGGCGCTGCCGCTCGACCGGTGGCGGGCCCTGATGCCGCCGCAGGACTTCGCGCGGCTCGAAGCCGCCATGGAGGCCCGCCGGACCGGGACGGCCACGTACTTCGACACCTGGGACTGGGGGGACTGAGCCCCCGGCCGGACGACACGAGGGCGACGAGTAGTCCGAACGGGGTAGGAGTCGCATGGCCGGATTCGGCCGGACGGGGTGACAGATCTCGCCGCCGCGCGCCGGACCGTGCAGAATCGGCCCGTCAGCACGGTGTCGAGGGGGCGGCCATGGCAGCAGTGGATTCACAGGCACGAGCGGACCGCGGACCCGGTGCGGAGGTGCCCACGCTCGCGGGGAACCCGCTGCTGGGGTCGCTGCTCGACCTGAAGTCGGACTCGCTCGGCACCTACCTGCGCGCCCAGGCCCAGCACGGCGACGTCGTACGGATCACCGCGGGCCCGCCCGGGCTGCGGGCCGAGCTGTACTGCGTGTTCTCCGCCGAGGGCGCCCAGCAGGTGCTGGCCGCGCAGTCGGCCAACTTCCGCAAGGACAACACCTTCTACCAGGAGGTCCGGGACTCCTTCGGCAACGGCCTGCTGACCAGTCAGGACGAGGACTACCTGCGCCAGCGGCGGCTGGTGCAGCCGCTGTTCACCAAGCGGCGCGTGGACGGCTACGCCGGCGCCGTCGCCGACGAGACGCAGGCCACCCTCACCCGGTGGGCGCAGGCGCCCGGCGGGGTCGTCGACGTCTCCGACGAGATGATGGAGCTCGCCCTGCGCGCCGTCGCCCGCATCCTCTTCGGCACCGACGTGGACGCCACCGTCGACGTCGTCGACCGGTGCTTTCCGGTCATCACCGAGTACGTGCTCCGCCGCGGCTACTCCCCCGCGAACGTCCCCCGGAACTGGCCCACGCCCGGCAACCGGCGGGCCGCCGCCGCGATGGACGAGCTGTACGCCGTATGCGACCGGATCATCGCCGAGCGGCGGGCCTCCGCCGGCACGGCCGACGGGACGGGCGAGGACCTGCTGGGCCTGCTGTCCTCCGCCGGCAGCACGCAGGACGGCGAGTTCGACGCGGCCGAGCTGCGCGACCAGGTGCTGATCTTCCTGCTGGCGGGGCACGAGACGACCGCGACCTCGCTCGCCTTCTCCCTGCACCTGCTGGGCCGGCACCCCGAGCACCAGGCGCGGGCCCGCGAGGAGGTCCTCCGCGTCCTGGGCGACCGTACGCCGGAGGCCGCCGACCTGGAACGGCTGCCGTACCTCACGCGGGTCCTGAAGGAGGCGATGCGGCTCTACCCGGCGGCCCCGGTCATCGGCCGCGGCTCCGTCGCGGCCACCGAGGTCGCGGGGCACGCCATCCCGGCGGGCTCGGACGTGATCCTGTCCCCGTGGGTGACGCACCGCCACCCGCAGTACTGGCCCGACCCGGAGCGGTTCGACCCGGACCGCTTCACCCCGGAGGCGGAGGCCGAGCGGCCGCGGTACGCCTGGTTCCCGTTCGGCGGCGGCCCCCGCGCCTGCATCGGGCAGCACTTCTCGATGCTGGAGTCGGTGATCGCGCTGGCGATGCTGCTGCGGGCGTACGAGTTCGAGGCCGTGGACGCCGACATCCCGGTCAGCGCCGGGATCACCCTGCGCACGGAAGGGCCGATGCGCTGCCGGATCAGGGGTTTGGCCGGGTAACCGCGGTCCGGCGATCATGGGCCGGTGAGCGAGGAGATCATGGGGAGCCTGTCCCCTTATGCACGCAGGCCGCCCCGCGCGATGCTGCCCGGTTCCCCGGCCGAGCGGCGCCTGCGGGCGCGGCTGGCGGAGTTCTTCCTGGTCCGGATGCTGGTCGCCGTGCCGGACGACCTCGTCAGCGCGTTGTCCGCCCTGGTCGAGCCCTTCGAGCGGGCCCTGCGCCTGCTGGGGCGGCTGCTCCACGGCCCCGGCCGGCGCGGCGACTGGGACAGCGAGGCCGGCCGCCTCGCGCTGGCCCTGCACGGGTTCCACTGGACGCACCGGCAGACCGAGACCGAGGACCCGCCGGGGGCGTTCACCGCGGAACCGGGCAAGGTGACCGTCCGGTCGCCCTGGGGTCGCGGCGGGACGGCCCGCGAGGAGTACGCCGCCGCCTGCACCCTGCGGCGCATCCCCCGGTTGCGGCGCCGACCGGCCCGCGTGGACCTGGCCTTCGCCGACGGCTCCTGGCTGGCCCTCGCCATGAACACCCGCGGGGACGCGGCCCGCCTGCGTGCGGACCTCACCGGCTGAGCGTGCGCAACACCCGTCACACCAGCACCCCGGCGAAGAACATCGCCCCCAGCAGGGCGTACTGGGCCAGGCAGCACACCAGCAGGGACGCCTGGATCCACCGGGGCAGGTTCCTGACGAGGACGAGCCCGACGAACATCTGGGCGTGGTTGCGGTACCACGACATCTCCGCGCCGGCGAAGAACGGCAGCAGGTAGATCACCACCACGAGGATCAGGGCTGCCCACTCCTCGGCGTCGAGCCGGCGGTCCCGAACGAGCCGGAGCCCGGCGGCGACCACCACGAGCAGGACGAGGGCCGCGTTCAGCCAGAACTGGGTCCGGTGCGCGGCGAGGCTCTGCTCGACCAGCCACGACAGCTGCCCCTCGGGCGCGTACCAGTGGCGGAACGGGAAGTCGTAGGCCTTGCGCATCTCGTCGAAGGGCTGGCGCAGGCCGCCCTGGCCGTAGCTGGAGGCCTGGATGGTCTCGTACGCGTTCCAGCGGCCCGTGGCCTGCCACATCAGCCATTTGGCCCACAGCACGCCGCAGGCGGCGAGGGCCGCCGACAGCCCGGCCTTCGCGCACCGCAGCAACCGGGTGTGCCCGCGCCAGGCGAAGGAGGCGCTCAGCAGCAGCATGACGACGACGGCGGCCGCGCCGACGGGATGACAGGCCGCCGCCACGAAGCCGCCGGCGGCGGCCAGGCCCCAGGACCCGCGCTTCACCCCGGCGACGCAGACGAGCAGCGCCAGCGTGCCGAGGGCGATCGGGAACATCGCGTGGAGGTAGACGCCGCCCGGGAACACCGCGCCGATGGCGAGGGTGAGGCCGGTGGACCAACGGAGCCGGGCGCCGAGCAGCCACCACAGCACCGCGAACATCCCGAACAGCGCCGCTTCGGTGACGACCACGGCGGACAGCTCGTAGGAGAGCCCGGTGGCGGAGAGCGCCCGGACCGCCATGGGGTATCCGGGGAACCAGGCGACGTTCCCGCACATGACGTCGGGGAAGTCCGGGTGGCGTTCCCGGCACCAGAACATCTCGTAGCCGGTCCTGGCGATGGACAGGTAGTGCTCGGAGTCCCAGCGGCGGCGGCTCCCCGTGGACCAGTAGGAGACCCGGGACCCGTCGCCGGCCACGGAGGCCCGCGCGACCAGCCAGGTGACGAGGTTCGAGAGCAGCCAGGCGATGAGCGGGGGCAGCAGGGCGTGCCGCGTCCACTCGCGGCGCGCCGGCCGGCCGGGTTCCGCGGGGGCGGGGTCAGCGTTCACATCACGCCCAGTGTGGCGAACCCCGCCCGCGGCCGCATGCGCACGTGCTCCGCGGCGCTCAGGCGGCCGTCGGGGTGTGGTGACCCTTGAGGCGTTCGAGGTCGGACGGGCGGACCTGGATGGCGAACAGCGCGATGGCCGCGCCCACCAGGGTGAACGCGGCCGCGACCACGAAGGCGGCGCTGACGCCCGCGGTCAGCACCGCATCGCCCCACGGGTCCGGGAGCCGGCCGGTGCGCCGGAACACGACCTGCTGCGCCGGGGTGGCGGTGGCCAGGAAGTCGGCGAGCTGGGCGGGGGCCTCGTTGCGGCTGGCCGTGCCGAAGACGGTGACCAGGATGGACAGGCCCAGCGATCCGCCGACCTGCTGGGTGGTGTTGAGCAGGCCGGACGCGGCGCCCGACTCGCGGTCGGCGACGTGGGACAGCGCCATCACCGTCAGGGACACGAACTGCAGGCCCATGCCGAGGCCGAAGCAGAGCATCGGGCCGAGGATGCTGCCGAGGTAGGTGGAGTGGACGTCGGTCTGCGTCAGCCAGCCCAGGCCGACCGCGCAGGACAGGGCGCCCGCCACCATGAAGGGCTTGGCCCCGAAGGTGGGCAGGAGCCGCGCGGTGGTGCCCGCGGCGATGGCGACGATCACGCTGACCGGCAGGAAGGCGAGCCCGGCCTGGAGCGGGCTGAAGCCCAGCACGTTCTGTACGAACAGGGTCAGGAAGAAGAACATGCCGAAGATCGCGCAGGCGAGGAAGAGCATGATCCCGTAGGTGCCGGCGCGGTTGCGGTCGGCGAACATGTGCAGCGGGGTGATGGGCTGGAGAGAGCGGCGCTCGTTGATGACGAACAGGGTCAGCAGGACCACGGCCACGCCGAAGGAGGCCAGGGGGATCGGGTCGCGCCAGCCGTCCCGGGCCGCGCGGATGAACCCGTAGACGAGCAGGACCATGCCGGCGGTGGACAGCAGGGCGCCGGCGAGGTCGAAGTGCCCGGGACGGCGCTCGGACTCGTGCAGGACCTTGGTGGCGAGGGTGGCGACGACCACGGCGATGGGGACGTTGACGAAGAGCACCCAGCGCCAGTCGAGCCATTCGACGAGGATGCCGCCGAGCAGCACTCCGATCGCGCCGCCGGCCGCGGAGACCCCGGAGAACACGCCGAACGCCCTGTTGCGGGCGGGGCCTTCGCGGAAGGTCGTGGTGATCAGGGCCAGGGCGGTCGGGGAGGCGATGGCGCCGCCGACGCCCTGGAGGGCCCGGGCGGCCAGCAACTGGCCCTCGGTCCCGGCGAGTCCGCCGAGCAGCGAGGCCAGGCCGAAGAGGAGGACGCCGCAGATGAAGACCCGTTTGCGGCCGAGGATGTCGCCCGCGCGTCCGCCGAGGAGCAGCAGCCCGCCGAAGGCGAGGGTGTAGGCGCTCACGACCCACGACAGGCCTTCGGTGGAGAAGCCGAGCGAGGTCTGGATGTGCGGCAGCGCGATGTTCACGATGGTGATGTCGAGAACGACCATGAGCTGGCACGAGGCGATGACGAAGAGGGCGAGCCTGCTGCCGTTCCCGCGGGCCTCGCCGTCGGTCCCGTTGCCGCTCGGCGATGCGTTCGGGTCCACGCTCCCGACGCTAAACCTGCTCCCGGGGGTACACCACTCGAATGGCCCAGGGTGCACGACCTGTGCAGTGTGCCATTTCACATGGCACACTGCTCGTTCATGGACGACTTCCTCCGGCTCTCCGCCCGTACGGCCCGCTTCACGTACGGCGCCCCGCGCGCGTTCGCCTTCGGCGACGACGGCCGGCTCCTCTGGTTCCTCCGGTCCTCCGGCCCCGCCGACCCCCTCGACTCCCTCTGGATCCTGGACACCGCCACCGGCGCCGAAGCGCTCCTCGCCGACCCGCGCGCCCTCGCCCCGGCCACCGGCCCGCTCCCCGTCGCCGAGCGGCGGCTGCGCGAGCGGACCCGGCTCACCGCCGCCGGGATCGGCTCCTACGCGCTCTCCGGCGACGGACGGAGCGCGGTCTTCGCCCTCTACGGCCGCCTGTTCACCGTCGCGTACGACTCCGGCGCGCACGACACCGGCGCGCACGACACCGGCGCGCACGACACCGGCGCCTACGACTCCGACGCGCCCGGCCCCGTCGAGGTGCCCGCCGCCGGCCCCGCCTTCGACCCCCGTCCCAACACCGACGGCTCCCGCATCGCCTACGTCGCCGACGACGCCCTGTACACCGCCCCCGGCGGCCGGATCAGCCCCGACGACGGGGCCCGCTGGGGCCTCGCCGAGTTCGCCGCCGCCGAGGAGCTCGGCCGCTCCCGGGGCCACTGGTGGTCCCCCGACGGCATCACCCTCCTCGCCGCCCGCGTCGACGAGACCGCCCTCCAACGGCGCCACTTCGCCGACCCGGCACACCCCGAACTGCCGCCCGAGGACTTCGCCTACCCCGAGGCGGGCGGGCCCAACGCGGACGTCCAGCTGTGGGTCCTCGGGCCGGGCGGCCGGCGGGTCCGGCTCGACTGGGACGCCGAGCGCTTCCCGTACGTCTCCGACGCGTCCTGGGAGTCGTCCGAGGAGATCCTGCTGACCGTCCAGGACCGGCTCCAGCAGTGCGTCCTCCTCCTCCGCGCCGACCCCGCCACCGGCCGCACCCGGGAGCTGTCGCGCACCACCCACCCCCGGTGGGTCGACCCGCTGCTGCCCGGCACCCCGGCCCGGCTCCCCGACGGGCGCATGCTCACGGCCGCCGACGTACCCGGCGGGGCCGCCCGGGCCGTGGCCGTCGACGGCCGCCTGCTCACCGGCGAAGGCGTCCAGGTCCGCCGCTTCGCCGGCGTCCACCAGGGCCGACTGCTGGTCGAGGCCGGGCTCCGCGACCCCGCCGAGCAGCAGGTGCTGCTGCTCGACCCGGACACCGGGGAGGTCACCGTGCTCGCCGACGACCCCGGGGTCCCCACCGTGCACTGCGTCCTCGCCTCCGCCGGGACGCTGCTGCTGACCGCCGCCGGGCGCGCGGGCGTACGCCGCACCGTGCGCACCGCCGACGGGCGCGAGTTCACCCCGGCCGACCACGCGGCGCCGCTTCCCTGGCGGGTGACCCCGGTGCTGGAGCGGGTCACCGAGCACGGGGTGCCCACCGCGCTGGTACTGCCCCGCGGCCACGTCCCCGGGCAGCGGCTGCCGGTGCTCGTGGACGGCTACGGCGGCCCCGGCTTCCAGGACGTCAGCGCCGAACCGCGCCGCTGGCAGCACCGCCAGTGGTGGGCCGACCAGGGCTTCGCGGTGGTGACCGTCGACAACCGCGGCACCCCGTACGTCTCCCCCGCCTTCACCCACGCCGTGTACCGCGGCTTCTCCGAGGTCACCCTGGAGGACCAGGTCGCCGCCCTGCAGGCGCTCGGCGCCCGCCACCGCGACCTCGACCTCGGCCGGGTCGGGGTGCGTGGCTGGTCGTACGGCGGCTACCTGTCCGCCCTCGCGGTGCTGCGCCGCCCGGACGTCTTCCACGCGGCGGCCGCCGGGGCCGCGCCCACCGACTTCCGGCACTACGACACCGCGTACACCGAGCGCTACCTCGGCCTGCCGCAGGAGCACCCGGAGGTGTACGAGCGGGACTCGCTGATCCCCGACGCGCCGAAGCTGACCCGGCCGCTGCTGCTGATGACGGGCCTGGCCGACGACAACGTCCATCCCTCGCACACCCTGCGCCTGTCCCGGGCGCTGACGGACGCGGGCCGCCCGCACCAGCTGCTGGCCCTGCCCGGGGTCACCCACATGACGCCGGGCGGCACCCGGGAGAAACTCATGGCGCTGGAACTGGAGTTCTTCCGCCGCGAACTCGCCGGCTGAGCGCCGCGGCACGCGGCGCCGGATACCGGCACCGCGGACGGCGATCGGGGGGCGCGGCGCCGGCTCGCGG
>NZ_JBHXTC010000003.1:58460-129068 GCF_042677605.1 Streptomyces sp. NPDC127106
GTCCGGCCGTCCTTCCGCCGCGCCCGCGCCCGGCGCGCGCCCCGCCCCCCCCCCCCCCCGCCTTCCCGGGATCCCCGTCAGTCCCCCGGGAAGTGGCAGGCCACCTCGCGCGAGGCGGCGATCCGCAGCAGCGGCCGCTCGGTGCGGCACACCTCCTGCGCCTTCGGGCAGCGCGGGTGGAAGGTGCAGCCCGGGGGCGGCGCGGCCGGGCTCGGGGGGTCGCCGAGCAGCACGATCCGCTCCCGCCGCCGCTCCGCCGCCGGATCGGGCAGCGGCACGGCGGACAGCAGCGCCCGCGTGTACGGGTGCTGGGGGTTCTCGTACAGGGCGCGCTTCGCGCCGATCTCGACGATCCGGCCCAGGTACATGACGGCGACCCGGTCGCTGACCCGTTTCACCACGGACAGGTCGTGCGCGATGAACACGTACGCCAGGCCCAGTTCCGCACGCAGCCGCTCCATCAGGTTGACGATCTGGGCCTGGACGGAGACGTCGAGCGCCGAGACGGGCTCGTCGGCGATGACGAGGCGGGGGCTGGTGGCGAGGGAGCGGGCGATCCCGATGCGCTGGGCCTGGCCGCCGGAGAACTCGTGGGGGTAGCGGTCGATGTGCTCCGGGATCAGCCCGACCAGGTCCATCAGCTCGGCCGCGCGTCGGCGGGCGTCGGCCGCCGTCCAGCCCTGGACCAGCAGCGGGTCGGAGATGATCCGGGCCACCGTCTGGCGGGGGTTGAGGGAGGAGTGCGGGTCCTGGAAGACCATCTGGACGTGGCGGCGCAGCGGCCGCAGGGCCCGCTGCGGGAGCCGGGTGATGTCCCGGCCGTCGAAGGTGACGGTGCCGGAGGTGGGCTCCAGCAGCCGGACCAGCATCCGGCCGGTGGTGGACTTGCCGCAGCCCGACTCGCCGACCAGGCCGAGGGTTTCGCCGGCGGCCAGGTCGAAGGAGACCCCGTCGACGGCGCGGACGGGCGCGCCGCGGCGTCCGCTCGCGGAGCGCCGGCCGGGGAAGGCCATGGTGAGGTCGCGTACGGACAGCAGGGCCGCGGCCCCGGTGTCCGCGGGGGGCTGCAGTGTTCCGGGGGTCTCGGCCGGGGTGGGGGTGGGGGTGGTCATCGGGCCGCCTCCTCGGAGGTGGGGGATCCGGCGAAGTGGCAGGCCACCGACCGGCCGGGCCGGTTCCCGTACGCGCGCAGGGCGGGGCGCTCGCCGGTGCAGGGCGCGGCGGCCTGCGGGCAGCGCGGGGCGAAGGCGCAGCCGGGGGCGGGTGTGAGGAGGGAGGGCGGGGAGCCGGGGATGGCCCGCAGGGGCTCGTCGTCGGCCCCGTCGGCGTCGTCGGCGATGCGGGGCATGGAGTCGAGCAGGCCCCGGGTGTACGGGTGGGCGGGGTCGGCGAACAGTGCGTCGACGCCGGCCCGTTCGGCGGCGCGGCCGCCGTACATGACGAGCACCTCGTGGGCGACGCGGGCGACGACGCCCAGGTCGTGGGTGATCATGATGATGCCGAGGCCGCGTTCCTGCTGGAGGCGGGCGAGGAGTTCGAGGATCTGCGCCTGGACGGTCACGTCGAGGGCGGTGGTGGGCTCGTCGGCGATGAGCAGGTCCGGCTCGCAGGCCAGGGCCATGGCGATCATCGCGCGCTGGCGCATGCCGCCGGAGAACTGGTGCGGGTACTCGCGGGCGCGGCGGGCGGGCTCGGGGATGCCGACCTCGCCGAGCATCTCCACGGCCCGCTTGCGGGCGGCGGCCCGGCCGGCGCCGAAGTGGACGCGGACGTGCTCGGCGATCTGCTCGCCGACGGTGTAGTAGGGGTGGAGGCTGGACAGCGGGTCCTGGAAGATCATGGCCAGTTTCCGGCCGCGGAGCCGGGAGAGCTCCTTCTCGGTCATCCCGGTGAGTTCCTGTCCGGCGAGCCGGACGGAGCCGGTGACCTCGGCGCCGCGGTGCAGGCCCATGACGGCGAGCGAGGTGACCGATTTGCCGGAGCCGGACTCGCCGACGATGCCGAGGGTCCGCCCGGCCTCGACGGTGAAGCCGAGCGAGTCCACGGCGCGCACGGGTCCGCGCGGGGTGGTGAACGTGACGTTGAGGTCGCGGACGTCGAGCAGCGGGGTCGCGGGGGCGTCCGGGGTGGTGGGGGCGGCGGGGGCCGCGGGGGTGGTCATCAGTACCTCACCCTCGGGTCGACGACGGCGTACAGGAGGTCGACGACGAGGTTGGCGACGACGATGAAGAAGGCGGCCAGCAGGGTGACCCCGAGGACGACCGGCTGGTCGGAGCTGACGAGGGCGCCGTAGAACAGCCGCCCGATGCCGGGGAGTCCGAAGATGGACTCGGTGATGACGGCGCCGGCGAGGAGGCCGCCGAGGTCCATGCCGAAGATGGTCAGGATCGGGGTCATCCCGGAGCGCAGGCCGTGCTTGACGACGACCGTGCGCTCGGGCATGCCCTTGGCCCGGGCGGTGCGGATGTACGGCTCGGCCATCGCCTCGATCATGGAGCCGCGGCTCTGGCGGGCGTACATGGCGGCGTACAGCAGGGCGAGGGCGGTCCAGGGCAGGAGCAGGTTGGCGGCCCAGCCGAGGGGGTCGTCGGTGAGGGCCTGGTAGGTGGGGTAGGGCAGCAGGCCGGCGATGCGGATCACCCCGTAGATCAGCATCACGGAGGTGAAGTAGACGGGGAGGGAGGCGGCGGCGACGGCTCCGACCATGAGGGCCTTGTCGGTGGCGGTGTCCTTGCGCAGGGCGGCGGTGACGCCGGCGCCGAGGCCGAGGACGAGCCACAGCGCGGCGGCGCCGAGGGCGAGGGAGGCGGAGACCGGCAGCCGGTCCATCAGCAGGTCCCAGACGGGCAGGGAGTTCTCGTACGAGTAGCCCAGGCAGGGGAAGTCGCAGCGGACGGCGTACTGGCCGGTGCCGAGGGTGCGGCCGGTGAAGATGCCGGTGAGGAAGTCGCCGAACCGGCGCCACAGCGGCTGGTCGAGGCCCAGGTAGGCACGGACGTCGGCGATGCGCTCGGGGCTGCAGGTCTTGCCGCAGGCGGCCGCGGCCGGGTCGGAGGGCAGGACGTAGAAGATGAGGAAGGTGACGGCGGCGATGGCGAGGAGCACGCCCGCGAGGGCGAGCAGCCGGCGCGCGAGGTAGAGGATCACCTGCGGCCTCCCCGCGGGTCGAGGATGTCGCGCAGGGCGTCCCCGAGGAGGGTGAAGGCGAGGACGGCGAGGAAGAGGAAGGTGCTCGGGATGATGAAGTACATCGGGTCGGTCTCGTAGAAGGCGACGGACTCGGCGATCATCTGGCCCCAGGACGGGGTGGGCGGGCGGACGCCCACGCCGAGGTAGCTGAGGGCGGCCTCGGTGCTGATCATGCCGGGGATGAGCAGGGTGGTGTAGGCGATGACGGGGCCCGAGACGCCGGGGAGGATGTCGCGGGTGAGGATCCGCCAGGAGCCGGAGCCGCCGACGCGGGCGGCGTCGACGTACTCGCGGTGCTTGAGGGAGAGGGTCTGGCCGCGGACGACGCGGGCGACGCCGGGCCAGCCGAAGACGCCGATGACGGCGGTCATGAGGGCGATCCGGTTGACGTCCTTGGCCACGGACAGCATCGCGATCATGAAGATGAGGGACGGGAAGGACATCGTCAGGTCCATGAGGCGGGACAGGACGGTGTCGGTGCGGCCGCCGAAGTAGCCGGCGGCGATCCCGGCGGCGGTGCCGGTGACGACGACGATGGCGGTCGCGGCGAACGCGATGAGCAGGGAGACCTGGGCGCCGGTGACGACGCGGGCGAACAGGTCGCGGCCGGTGACGGGTTCGACGCCGAGCCAGTGCTCGGGGCTGATCCCGCCGAGGGAGCCGAGCGGCTGGCCGCCGAGGTAGGGGTCGATGGCGGACTTGTCGAACTCCTCCGGGGACCAGCCGCCGAGGGCGCTGAGCCAGGGGGCGGTGGCGGCCATCAGGACGAAGAGGAGGACGACGCAGAGGCTGACGCGGACGGCGGGGCGGCGGCGGAGTTCCCGTCGGGCGAGCTGCCAGGGGCTGCTGCCCGGGGGGAGGTCCTGGGCCGGCACGGACGCGGTCTGCGGGGCGGCGGTGGCGGTCATGGCTGTGGGGTCCTGGCCGGTTCCGGGAGCCGGGGCCGGGCCCCGCTCAGCCCTGGCCCTTGGCGGGGTCCTTGAGGCCGACGGTGGCGTAGTCGATGGTGCCGGTCCATACGGGGTGGCCGAAGGCGCCGGCGATGTTGGGGCCGATGAGCAGGGGCTTGCGCTCCAGCAGGATCGGCACGGACGGGGACTTCTTCATGATCTCGGCGTCGAGGTCGATCCAGGCCTGGCTGGCCTGCTTGGCGTCGGACATGGCGTTGATCTCGTCGATCCGCTTCTGCACGGCCTCGTCGCGGAACTGGCTGTAGTTGCCCTGGTTGCCCTTCTCCTTGATGGTGCGTCCGTCGAAGACGAACGGGATCCAGGTGGAGCCGGAGGGGTAGTCGGGGCACCAGCCGGTGAGGGTCATGTCGGGGGTGGTCGACAGGTCGCCGATGACGTCGTAGTAGGCGCCCGGGTCGACGGTGTCGACGACGACCTCGATGCCGGCGCGGGCGAGGCCCTGCTGGACGGCCTCCGCCTTGCCCTTGTCGCCGGTGGAGACGGCGAGGGAGACCTTCAGGGTGTCCTTCCCGGCGGCCTTGAGGAGTTCCTTGGCCTTGGCGGGGTCGCCGGACGGGGCGATCTTGAGGGTGTCGGCCTGCTTGCCGCCGGTGAGGGCGGGCGGCAGGTAGGCGGTGGCGACCTCGTTGAGGGCGGGGCCGCCGCCGGCGGTGACCACGGCCTCCTTGTCGACGGCGTACTGCACGGCCTCGCGGACCTTGGGGTCGTTGAAGGGGGCGCGGGAGTTGTTGAGGTGGAGCATCTCGGTGCAGCCCTGGGACTCGGCGAGCAGGCGGGCCTTCACCTCCGGCTTGGGCAGGACCTTGGGGGCGCTCTCGGGGCGCATGTCGGCGTACTGGACGGTGGAGGCGTCGGCGCCTTCGCCGGCGATGATGCGGTCGTCGATCTGGCCGCCCTTGAGGCCCATGACGACGACGAACTTGTCCGGGTAGGCCTTGCGGACGGTGTCGGTCCCGGGGTCCCAGTGCTCGTTGCGGACGAGGACGAGCTTCTTGTCGCGGTCGTACGACTCGATCTTGTACGGGCCGGAGGAGAACGGGCGGGCGTCGTACTGGGTGCCCTTCTCCTGGGACTGCGGGACGGGCGCGAAGGTGGGGAGGGTGGCCGTGGCGGAGAACTCGGCGACCGGGCGCTTGAGTTCGAAGACGATGGTGCGGTCGTCGGGGGTCTTGACGGAGTCGAGGTGCTGCCCCTGGAGCGGGCCCTTGTAGCCCTCGGTGCCGGCGAGGTACTGGGCGGCGTAGTCGGGGCCGCCGGTGAGGTCGGGGGCGAAGGAGCGCTCGACGTTGTACTTGATGTCCTGGGCCTTGATGGGGGTGCCGTCCTCGTACTTCAGGCCCAGCTTGAGGGTGAAGGTCCAGGTGCGGCCGTCGTTGGAGGGGGTGCCGAGGTCGGTGGCGAGGTCGGGGACGAGCTCGCTGCCGGCCTTGCCGGGCTCGGCCTTGAAGGTGACGAGGGTGCGGTAGAGCAGGCGGGTGCCGAAGTCCATGGTCGGCATGACCCAGTTGCGGGCGGGGTCGAGGTGGGCGAAGTCCTGGTTGGACAGCACGGTGAGGGTGCCGCCCTTGACGGGGGTGCCGCCGAGGACCTTGCCGTCGTTGGCGGCGGCGGGGTTGGCGGAACCGCCGCCGCTGGAAGCCTTCTTGGGGTTGGAGCAGCCCGAGGCGCCGAGTGCGAGAGCTGCCACCAGGGCGGTGGCGAGGGCGAGTTGGGTGCGCTTGGTCATGGTCACTCCAGTACAGGGCCGCGCTCTACGATGTGACCGGTAACATAGTAATGTGAAATTGCACTGACAAGAGATCAGCCCCGCCGTTACCCAGCCGTGTCCAAATCCGGGCCGTTGCCGCGGAGTCGGCCTGCCCACCCGACGCGGACGGCCTACGCGCCTTGCGAGCACGGTCGCGCCCGCCATGCGGCGTAGCGGGATCAAGGCGCAAAATACAGGGCCGTCCTCGAGGAAGGGGCCCTTGCCCGGTCACCGGTGTCCACCGGAGGGCGAGCTTGGGCAGGCGGGACGTAAGGGCTTCTGCCAAGCTGGTCGTGAGCCCTGCGGTCGTGCCCCCTCCGGCCGGAAGGAGTTCGCGCCATGCTGGAGGCGAATTTCACCGAAGTCATTCCGATCAAGATGCCGGACGGTTCGGTTCTCCACGCCGAAGTGACTCGCGTGGGTACACAGGACGTCGGCGTGGGGAGGACTCTCCGCCTGGACCAGGCTCGGGACGCGCTTTGGCACATGGGGTGCTGGGCAGTGGAGACGGTGAAGAATCAACTACCTCGTCCACCAGACGTGTTCGAGATGGAGTTCGGGATGAAACTCGGGATGGAGGCGGGTGAGCTCGTCGCCATCCTGGCCAAGGCCAGCGGCGAGGCGTCCATCGCTGTCCGGATGACGTGGAGCCGTGAAAGCCTCGAAGCGATGGACGGCGGCGTCGTGGAGTCTGAGGAGCACAGGCACTGATGCCCGGCACCGTTCTGTCGCCCGCCTTGGAAGCGCTGCTGGAGAGCTGCACGGTTCAGATCCACCGCCCCGGCCCCGCAGGCACATCCACCTTCGCAGGAAGCGGGTTCTGGGTGCTGCCGGAAACGGTGCTCACCTGCGCGCACGTGCTCCGGGACGCAGGTCCCGGAGCGATGGTGGTCTGGGAGGGCGTCGAGCTTCAGAGTTCCGTACTGAGGCTCATCCCTGCGGAGTCAGGCAATTTCTACGCATTCCCCGACCTCGGGATCCTGGACGTTCCTGCGCCGCCCGATCACCCTTGCGTATGGCTGCACGAGCAGGTCCCACCCTCCGACACGACTGTCTTCGCCCGGGGCTTCACACCAGAAGGAAACGGGCAACGCGCAGGTCTGAAGCTGGACATCGCCGCCCCGGAAGGTCTGTTCATCCGCGTGGTATCCGACCAGGTGATACCAGGCATCAGCGGCAGCCCGGTACTGGACACAGCCGAGGGCCGAGTCTGTGGACTGGTCAAGGCAACCAAGCACACAGGGATGGCTCTTGGCGGACTGCTCACACCGGCCCGCGCCGTCGCTGACTACGCGCCCGAGCTGGCGACCGCGAACCGCAGGCACGCGAAGATAGCCGGGCTCTGGCAGCGGTTGCTGCTCCCTGCCGGCTTCTTCGATCTGATGGAAGCCGAGCGGACGGCGGCCAGACGTACACCCTACGTGATCCACACAGACAGGCCGGTGGACTTGACCAGGGTCTTCGTTCGCCAGCATCTGAGCCGGCCGCTCGAGCAAGACAAAGAGGGGCAGGCCCGGGACGGTGAGGAGGAAGAGCCCGAGGCCCAGCAGGAGCCGCTGCCGGTTGAAGAAGTGCTGTACGACCTTCAAGAGGTGGTGACGAAGCACCCACTCGTTCTGGTCACCGGGCCGGCCGGCCAGGGCAAGTCGACCGAAACCCGAAGGCTGGCAGCAGACCTCGCCGACGCGTGGGCACGGCGACCCGTCCCAGGTGACTGGTCGTGCGCCCGCTCGGGTTCGAGCGAATCCATGGCCCCGTTGTGGGTGACGGCTCGCGCCCTGGCTGAGTGCGGGGGCCGACGCTGGCCCCAGGCGCTCGCGGACGCAGCCGTCGCTGAGCAGAGCCTGTCACTCAAGGACCCGTTGCCGCCCGAAGTGCTGACGCTACGTGGATTCCCGTGGCTGATCGTGGTGGACGCCTTGGACGAGATAAGCGACCCGTCGACCCATCATGATCTTTTGAATCATCTTGCCGATTGGGCCGGCAGCACCGAGTTCCCTCACCGTCTGGTGGTCACGTCCCGCCCCCTGAGCGCGGCGGACGACCAGATCCTGCGCAGCGCAGGTTTCGTACGCTTCGGCCTTCAGGAATTCGATGCCCACATGCTGCGTACCTTCGCGCACAGCTGGTTCACGCGGCACGACCGGTCCGCCGGAGATCAGCGGGCTGAGCTCTTCCTTGTCGAGGTGCAGCGGGCCCGCCTCGGCATGGTGATCCGTGTGCCGCTGCTCGCCACAGTGGCGGCTGTGCTTTTCGAGGCCCACCCTGATCAGCCACTGCCACGCAGTCGTTTCCTGCTCTACGAGGAATTTCTCGCATACCTGCGGGAGGGCCGTGGTCGGGTCGCCACCGAGCAGTGGGAGGACCTGGGAGCACGTTTGTCGGCCGCTGCCGGGGGCCACGCATTCATCGACTGGCTGAAGGGTCGACGGGCGTCACTCGTCTCCCACCTGGCAGTGACCTCTCTGAAGAACGAACCATTGCTCGAGGCTGCACGTGAGTGGATCCGAGACCAGGCCAGCCAAGAGGACAGGATGCCCAGGCCCCTCCCCCAGGCCCAGTACTGGGACAACATTCTCATCGACGCCATCACGCATACCGGTGTACTGGTCCGAGACGGCAAAGATCTGAGGTTCATCCACCAGTCGTTCGCCGAACACCTGGCTGCCGAGGTCTATGCCAACGAGCTGCCTCCCACCTTCGACCCGGACCACGAGGATTGGAAGGGCTACGTGGACAGTGCCAGCTCCGACCCTCTCGCCCAGCTCGCTCACACGGTGCTGACAGCACACACCCGTCTCCACGGCGACAACGGCCTGGTGCCCTGGCTGCAACGCCGTCACCGTACGTACCACAGCCTGCTCGCTGGCGAGCTCCTCGCACATGGCGCCGATCCGGAAAACCCCGACCAGGCCTTGGAAAAGTTCTGCGCTTCATTGCGCGCATGGCTCGGTTGGTCGCAAGCGCGAGAGAGCACGCTCTCACGCGCACTCCAGGCAGCTGCCGGCTTGCTGGATCGCCCCGGCGTCGTCACAGTCCTGGCCCAGGCAACAGCGGCCGAGGACACGCCCCCGTCTCTTCGTGTGGGAATCGCAGAAGTACTTGCCCAGGCCGATCCTGGCCATCGTGAACAGGGAATCGCGGTTCTGCGGGAGATCGCTACCAAGGGCGGTGCGGAGGCGGCACTCCGCATGCGAGCGGCACGTCTACTGGGTGACCTCAGCCCGACGTTCCAGGGAGAGGCCAGCGGAGTCTTGAAGGCTCTGGCAGAGGACCGTGCCACCGATCCAAGGACCAGGGTGCAGGCGGCATGGAGCCTGGCCGACCTCGGCCCAGAACACCACAAGGACGGTGTCGCGGCCCTCCTGTCGGTGATCGCCGACTGGCGGACCGGAGCAGTCCTGTTCACCGCGACGGCCACACTCGCCGAACTCGATTCGGAGGCCCAGGACCGGGTCGCCGCCGCGCTGAGGGATGTGGTGGTCGACGAGACCGTCAGCTCGGACGTCCGGATTCCCGCGGCGTACATGGTGGGAATGCTCGGCACAGCGTTCGTGGACGAGTGCGCCGGCGCACTGCACGGAATGCTGGCCGATCAGGGCCTTGGGGCGGACATACGTCTCGACGCTGCGCGGGCCCTCAGCGCACTGGGACCCGGGTTCCAGGAGGAAAGTGAGCAAGCGGTCATCGGTTTCGCGGCTGATCAGCATGCAGGCGCTGCCGTCCGGGTCAGTGCGGCAGCATCGCTCGTCTACGGGGGGCGGCGAAGCGATCTGGCCGTGAATGTACTTCGAGAGATCCTCCAAGACATGAGCGCGGAACCAGGAGCCCAGGCCCAGGCCGCGACCATCCTGGTGGGGTACAACCTGGGCTATCAAGAAGAAGCCGCGGCAGCGTTGCTGGCCACTCTCGGCGACAAGCGTGTGGAACCGGGAGTCCGCACTCAGGCTGCGATCACCCTGGTTCGTTACGGCCTGGGCCATGAGAAAGAGGCCGCAACAATCATGCTGGCCGCTCTCAGTGACGCAAGCGTCGATGAATCCATCCGCATCGACGCAGCCTGGTCGCTCGTCAACATGAGTGCCAAGCACCGTGGTGTACTCACCCAGGAGGCACAGAAATTGATCGCCGAGCTGTTCAATCGAGAATGAAGTCAGAAAAAGCGGGTGTGGTCCAGCGAGCGGGTGCGGAAGGCGCTGAGATCGGTGCCCAGTCCGGCGCAGAGCCGGGGGACCTCGCTCTTGGAGATGCCGGTGTCTGCGCCCAGGACCCTGACCCGGTCGTCCACGCTGCGGGTGGACACTTCGTGGACGTATGCGTCAACGATGACGGCGTAGAGGACCTGGTCGACACGGCAGCGGCGTTCCAGCACGCCGGGGAAAAAGCTGCCGGTGCGGACCTTAGGGATGGCCCAGTCCAAGTCCCCGGCCTGCGTGGTCAGCACCCTGTCACGGTGATCGTTGTGCCAGGTCGTACGGGTCTCGGCGTGTTCGCCGGGCTACGCGCCGATGTGGGCGGTGGCCTCAGCCTCGATCGGCGGGACACCATCCTTGGGCACACTCCTGTCTACTCCCTCACCCGCGCCCCGAGCCCAACTCTGCGATGCTGGAGGCCGATCGAGAGGGGCCGCAGCAATGCAGTGGAAGATCCACGGGGAACGTCCGATCTACGAGAACAAGTGGGTGGACCTGTGGCTCACCGACGTCGAGACGCCGGACGGCCACCGCTGGGAACACCACGTCGTCAAACTCCGCCACCTGGCCGTGGCCGCCGTGATCAACGACCGCCAAGAGGTTCTGATGATGTGGCGCCACCGCTTCATCACGGACGCTTGGGCCTGGGAGCTCCCGATGGGCCTGGTCGAAGCGGACGAGACTCCCGGCGAGGCTGCCGCCCGCGAGGTGCTCGAAGAGACCGGCTGGCGGCCGGGTCCGATGAAACCGCTCGTCTACGCCGAACCGGCGAACGGCATCACGGACTCCCAGCACCACCTGTTCCGCGCCGACGGTGCGACGTACGAGGGGCCGCCGACCGAGAAGAACGAGTCGGACCGGATCGAGTGGATCCCGCTGGCGAACATCCGCGGCATGATCGACCGCCGCGAGATCGTCAGCAGTGGCGCCCTCGTCGGCCTGCTCTACGTCCTGATGGACGAGGGGCTCCACTGACCGGGAACCGGTAGCACCTCGCGTAGACGGGCCTCGAAGGCAACCGCGGTCGGCACCTCGCGATGCGGCGCAAGCTGCTCGTAGAACTCGCGAAGGTGCCCGGCCACCCGCTCCGAGGTCACCGCGGCAGCGGGCACCAGCGCCTCCGTCGCCGTGTGGCACGCCTGGTCCACCTTGCCCCGCTGGAGCTGCGTACGGGCGAGCCAGAAGGCGTGGAAGGCGCGGCCCCGCTGATGCGCCTGATCCTCCCGCTCCAGCGCATCCGCGATCAGCGGTTCTACGATGGCGGCCTCACCAAGACGGCCATGCGCGATGCCGGTGTCCACGATGAGCTTCGGCTCATCGAAATACGTCACCCATGCCGGGTCGGGGTCTCCGGGTCGGATGCGCTCGAACTGGCTGTGCGCTTCGGAGATCGCCGCGTGCGTCGCTCTCTTGTCGCCCAAGGCGGCGTGGGCGAACGCTTCCCGCATCGCCAGCATGGACCGCACCCTCGCTGTCGTCCCGCTCGCGGCACGGGCCTGGTCCCGAGCGGCGGACACCAACGCCAGGGCATCCGCCGGCTTCTCCTGGTAGGTCGCTTGCAAGCTCATGCAGGCGAGGACGTTGGCCATGAACGGGTGGTCGTCGATTTCCCGGGCCAGTTGCAGGGCCTCCGAGAAGTAGGCACGCGCCTGGTGGTACTGGCGGGCGTCGAAGTACGTCCATCCGGTGAGCCGTGCCAGTTCTGCAGCGATGCCGTACAGGCCCTGCTGTATCGGCGTCGGCCGCTGGTCCTTCAGCAGCCCCTCGACGTATCGCAACTGGCCGACGACTGCGGGACGCAGGGTCTCGCCTCCGTGCTCGTCGTCGCGTCGCCAGTAGTCTTCGATCGAGGACCGGAGCGCCTGGAGCGTGGACGGGCTCGGATTGGTCCCAGCAGCCAGAGCGAGGATGCTGTCCACCCCCACCCCGGGTAACGCAGCAAGCGGCCTGGACTCGCCAGGTGGGTAAACGGATTCCGCCGGTTCCCGCTCGGCCACGGCAAGCGCGGCGGGCGTCTCCCACTCCCGTCGGGCAAGCCCGAGCATGTGTCCCGGGATGCGCAAGCCGTCGGCGATCCGCTCGATCACGTCCATGTGGAGAAGCTGCCGCCGGCCCGCGATGACCTCGCCCACTCGGCTCGGTGTCAGCTCGCATTGCCGCGCGATCATCGACGGGTAGATACCCGCCCGGGCCTTGACCAGGCGGAAGACCTTCGCGAAGTCACGCACGCGGCATGCACCGATCATCTCGGGATCGGTGAGCAGACTCGCCGGTAGTTCCTTCGTGCGACGTGGCTCGGGCATCGGGCACGCTCCGGGGGAGGACTACGGACCGCTTCAAGGTCTCAACCGAGCGTGATGTTACCCAAGTTGGGTAATCCGCTGGACCTTTCCGGCCCCGGGCTCTGACCGCAACCCTTCTGCACATGGCGAAGCGACCGAGGACAACCGCCTTGAACGACTTGGCGGGCACTCCTGATACAGAGCGGACGGCCCTGGGCTGCGAACCCCGTGTCCTCATGAGCATGCGGGTCTCTCGGGACTCGGGCCGGACGTGGTTGCCGAGCACGCGAGTCCTGGAAGGGGACCGGTTCGACATCCTCTCCGACCCCGGGCGCTACCCCCCGTGCAAGTGCCCCCGCTGCGGCGGCAGCCCGGTGACGGCGACGGACCTGTTCCCGCGCTGGCCCGTCCCGCCGGACTCCTGTGCCGAATGCGCCCGGCATGTCGTCGACCGCTTCGACGCCCAGGTCTCCCGGGACAGGTCGCGCGTCACGGACATGAACGTGCTGATCCTGCGGCATCACCCCGAACTCAGGCGACGCCCGTAGGACGGCCGGTCCGGCCCCGGGTGTCAGAGCGTCGAGCCGAGGCCCGGGGAGGTGGGGCGGCCCACCGGTTCGTCGCGGGCTTCGGCCCACAGGGAGCGGACGTGGCCGAGGTGGCGCGCCATGCAGGCCTCGGCCCCCTCCGCGTCTCCCGCCAGCATCAGGTCCAGGAGTTCGAGGTGCTCCTCGGCGGAGGAGACCAGCTTGCCCGCCTCGTCCAGGCCCGTCAGGCCGTAGAGGCGGGAGCGCTTGCGGAGGTCGCCCACCGTTTCGACCAGGCGTTCGTTGCCGGCGAGGCCCAGCAGGGTGAGGTGGAAGCGGCGGTCGGCCTCCAGGTAGCCGATGAGGTTGTGCTCGCGGGCGCTGGTGACGATCTCCTCCGCGATGGGGCGGAGCTCTTCCAGCTGCTCCTTCGTCGCCATCCGGGTGACCCTGCCGACGGTCGGGACCTCGATCATCGTGCGCAGTTCGGTGTACTGGTCCAGGTCGCGCTCGCTGACCTCGGTGATGCGGAAGCCCTTGTTGCGGACGGGTTCGACGAGGCCCTCGCGGGCCAGGTCGAGCATGGCCTCGCGGACGGGGGTGGCCGAGACGCCGAGCTCGGCGGCCAGGCCGGGGGCCGAGTAGACGCTGCCGGGGCGGAGTTCGCCCGCTATCAGGGCTGCTCGGAGGGCATGGCCGACCTGGTCGCGGAGCCGTTCCTGGGCCTTGATGAGACTGTGCTGCTTCAGGTCACCCATTGCTATTCCTCCGAGGCACCGCACACGACCGACGTGCAGGGGAACAGCGTACAATGTCACGTTTCGCTGTTCTCCCCGGCGGCGACGTACAGCGCCACCGCCACGGCAAGATCCTCCCAGGCCATGCCCACGCTCTTGAAGAGCTGTGGACAACCCGGCCGTCCGCCGGGCGGTATCCGGCCCGCGACCAGGTCGGCCAGGGTGCCGTTGATATGACCGGGGCCGATGGCCCCCTCCGCCTCCGGCACCAGCAGGTCCCCCGCCTCGCGCAGGGCCGCCGCCCGCGCCTCGACGTACACGGCCGACCGCCGCACCAGCGCCGTGTCCGTCTCGCGGACGTCCGGCTCGTGCGAGCCGACCGCCACCACCACCGCGTCCGGGGCCACCAGCCGCCCGTCGAAGAGCGGGGTGCGGGCCGAGGTGCAGCAGACCACCAGGTCGGCCTCGGCCACGTCCGCCGCCGTCCCCGTCCGCGCCGGGACGCCCAGGGCCTGCGCGTGCGCGGCCAGCTTCCGGGCCCCGACCGGGTCGCGGGCGACGACCACCACCCCCGCCAGCTCCCGTACCGCGGCGACCGCCTCCAGGTGCCCGTACGCCTGCGGTCCGCTGCCGAAGAGCACCAGCCGCAGCGGCCGCCCCTGCGGGGCCAGGTACCGCAGCGCCAGCGCCGAGACCGCAGGGGTGCGCAGCGCCGTCAGGGCGGCGCCGTCGAGGAGGGCGAGGGGGCGCAGGGTGGCGCCGTCCAGCAGCAGGTACGAGCCGGTGATGCGGGGCAGGCCGAGCGCCGGGTTGCCGGGCGCCACCCCGGCCACCTTCACCCCGGCGTACGCCCCCGCCGCGGCCGGCATCAGCAGCAGTTCCCCGCCCGGCACCGGTAGCGCGCTGCGCTGCGGGCAGAGCTCCGGGTCCAGCCCGCGGCGCAGGGTCTCGGCCAGGGCGTCGGCGGCCGCGGCCGGGGTGAGCAGCCCGGCGATCTCGGGGGCCCCGATCTGGCGGATCACAGGAGGAATCCCGGGCCGAGGGCGTCGTGCGGGTCGAGGACGAAGGCGTGCTCGCCGGTGCGGTACGCGGTGCCGGTGACCTCCGTGACCAGGCCGTCCCCCGCACCGGCCGGGCCCGCGTCCGGGACCACCCGGCCCGTGAACACCGTGCCGACCACCGACTCGTGGAGCAGGTCCTCGCCGGGCCCGAGCCGCCCGTCCTCCGCCAGCAGGGCGAGCCGCGCCGAGGTGCCGGAGCCGCAGGGCGAGCGGTCGACCTGCCCGTCGGCGAAGACGGTGGCGTTGCGCTGGTGCGGGCCGAACGGGGTGTCGGGCAGCTCCTCGTGGAGGATCACCCCGTAGACACCGGAGAGGAACGGGCCGCCCGGGTGCCAGGTCCCGGGGTGGGTGGCGAGGGCGGCCCGGATCTCGCGGCCGGCGCGCACCAGGTCGGGCAGGGCGGCCCGGGTGACGTCCAGGCCGAGGTCGCGGGCGCGGACGGAGGCGTAGCAGGCGCCGGCGTGCGCGAGGTCCACCTCGGCGAGGCCGAGGGTGGTGGCGACGGGCACCTTGCGGGCGGTGACCCGGGCGGGGACGTTGCGGAAGGTGACCCCGGTGGTGCGGCCCCCGTCCCGGTGCACGGTGGCGGTGACCCGCCCCGACGGGACGTCGATCCGCACCTCGACGTCGCCCCGCTCCGGGGCGGGGACCCGGCCGCTGTCCACGGCCCAGGCTCCGAGTGCCATGGTGCCGTGGCCGCAGGCGGTGGAGTAGCCGTCCTTGTGCCAGAACAGCACCCCGAAGTGGGCCCCGTCGTCGTCCGGGGGCACGACGAACCCGCCGTACATCCCGGCGTGCCCGCGCGGCTCCTGCACGAGCAGGCGCCGTACGTCGTCCAGCCCGCCCGGGCGCGGGGCCGTCCCGGAGCCGCCGGAGCCGATGGCGGTGGCGCAGCGTTCGGCGACGGTGTCCCCGGGCACGGGCGGGAACCCCGGAGCGGTGGTGTCGACGATCCGGAACGGCTCGGCGGCGGTGTGGTAGTCGACCGTGCGGACGGTCACCGGGCTGCGGGGGGCGGGGGATGCGGCAGTCAAAGGAGGAACCCTCCGGGGAAGGGGTCGGTCGGGTCGAGGAAGTACTGGGCGGTGCCCGTGATCCAGGCCCGCCCGGTGACGGTGGGGACGACCGCCTCGTATCCGCCGACGGTGGTCCGGCCGACGAGCCGGCCGGTGAACTCGGTTCCGATGAAGGACTCGTTGACGAAGTCCGTGTCGAGGCCGAGGAGGCCGCGGGCGTGCAGCTGGGCCATGCGCGCGCTGGTGCCCGTACCGCAGGGCGAGCGGTCGAACCAGCCCGGGTGGATGGCCATGGCGTGCCGGGAGCGGTGGGCGTCGGAGCCGGGGGCGGCGAGGTAGACGTGCTTGACCCCGGCGATGGACGGGTCCTCGGGGTGGACGGGCCGGTCGGCGGAGGCGTTGATCGCGTCCATGACGGCGAGCCCGGCGGCGAGCAGGTCGTCCTTGCGGGCCCGGTCGAAGGGGAGCTCGAGGGCGTCGAGTTCGACGAAGGCGTAGAAGTTGCCGCCGTAGGCGAGGTCGTAGGTGACCGTGCCGATTCCGGGGACCTCCGCCTTGAGGTCCAGTCCGACGCAGAAGGAGGGGACGTTGGTGAGGGTGACGGCGGTGGCCGCCCCGTCCTCGACGCGGACGTCGATGCCGACCAGCCCCGCCGGGGTGTCGAGGCGGACGGTGGTGACCGGTTCGACGGCCGGCACCATGCCCGTCTCGACGAGGACGGTGGCGACCCCGATGGTGCCGTGCCCGCACATCGGCAGCAGGCCCGACACCTCGATGTACAGCACGCCGAAGTCGGCGTCGGGGCGGGTGGGGGGCTGCAGGATCGCGCCGCTCATCGCGGCGTGCCCGCGCGGCTCGTACATGAGCAGGGTGCGGACGTGGTCCAGGTGCTCGATGAAGTGGAGCCGCTTCTCGGCCATGGTGGCGCCGGGGATCACCCCGACGCCCCCGGTGATGACCCGGGTCGGCATGCCCTCGGTGTGCGAGTCCACCGCGTGGTAGATGTGGCGCGTGCGCATGGGGTCCCCCCGGTCGGCTAGTTGTGTCCCTCGGCGAGGGCCTTCTCGGTGGCGGCGCGGACGGCCGCCTCGGTCTCGCCGGCGAGCGGGAGGCGGGGCGGGCGGGTGGGGCCGCCGGGGCGTCCGGCCAGGTCCATGGAGAGCTTGATGGCCTGGACGAACTCGGTCTTGGAGTCCCAGCGCAGCAGCGGGTGCAGGGACTTGTACAGCGGCAGGGCGGTGGCCAGGTCGCCGGAGACGGCGGCCCGGTACAGGGTGGCGCAGGAGCGCGGCAGGGCGTTGGGGTAGCCGGCGATCCAGCCGACGGCGCCGGCGAGGGCGAGTTCGAGCAGGACGTCGTCGGCGCCGATGAGCAGGTCCAGGCCCGGGGCGAGTTCGGCGATCTCGTAGGCGCGGCGGACGTCGCCGCTGAACTCCTTGACGGCGACGATGCTGCCGTCCGCGTGCAGCCGGGCGAGGAGGGCCGGGGTCAGATCGACCTTGGTGTCGATCGGGTTGTTGTACGCGACGACGGGCAGGCCGGCCTCGGCGACCTCCGCGTAGTGGGCGCGTACGGCCGCCTCGTCGGCCCTGAAGGCGTTGGGCGGCAGGAGGAGGACGGAGCCGGCGCCGGCCTCGGCGGCCTGGTCGGCCCAGCGACGGGCCTCGGCGCTGCCGTAGGCGGCGACCCCGGGCATGACGCGGGCGCCGTCGCCGGCCGCCTCGACGGCGGTGCGCACGACCCGGGCCCGCTCCTCGTCGGTGAGGGTCTGGTACTCGCCGAGGGAGCCGTTGGGGACCACGCCGTCGCAGCCGTTGGCGATGAGCCAGGCGACGTGTTCGGCGTAGGCGTCGTGGTCGACGGTGAGGTCCTCGCGCAGCGGCAGTGCGGTGGCGACCATGATGCCGTGCCAGGGGCGGGTGCGGGTGTCGGGGAGGGACGGGCTGGGCGCGGGGGTCTGCGCGTCGGTCATGGTGAAAGCTCCCTAGTGTGGTGTGTGACATTTTACTAGTGGGTGTGATGCGGCCACAAGGGTCCGCGCACGTGGGTCGCCCTCGGACGGCCGCGGATCAGCCGTCGGCGGGCGGGAGTTCGGCGGGCGGGAGTTCCGCGAGGTGGCGCAGGGGCACAGGGCAGGACAGCGGGCGCCGGTCCGGCTCCGGCTCGCCGCCGGCGCACGGCGCGTGCGCGGCCGCTCCGGGCGCCCCGACCGCCCCGGGCGCCCCGACCGCTCCGGCCGCCCCGGACGCTCCGGCCGCTCCGGCCGCTCCGGCCGCTCCGGCCAGGGCGGCGACCGCCGGACCGCACATCCGGCCCTGGCACCAGCCCATCCCGGCCCGGGTGAGCAGCTTGACGGTACGGGCGTCCCGGGCTCCGAGGTCGGCGACCGCCTCCCGGATCCGGCCGGCCGGCACCTCCTCGCACCGGCAGACGTCGGTGTCCTCGCGCAGCCAGCCGGTCCAGCCGGTGCCCGGGCGGTGGGCCCGGCCCATCGCATCGGCGAAGGCGCGCAACCGGGCGCGGCGGCGGGCCAGTGCGGCGGACACCGGCCGGCCGGCGATCGCGTGGGCGGCGATCTCCCCCTCGACCAGGGCGAGTTGGGCGCCACCGACACCGCCGGTCTCGCCGGCGGACCAGATGCCGGGGACGGAGGTGCGCTGCAGCGCGTCGAGCTCCAGGGCGACCGTGCCGTCGGCCGAGCTGCGCGTGGCGCAGCCGAGGGCGGTGGCCAACTCCAGCTGGGGCACCAGCCCGTGGCCCACCGCGACCGCGTCACAGGGGATCCGGCGGGCGGTGCCGGGCAGGGGCCGCCAGTCCCGGTCCAGGCGGGCCACGGTGACGGCCTCGACCCGATCGGTGCCGTGGGCCTCGGTCACGGCGTGCCGGGTCAGCAGCCGGATGTGCCGGTGGAGCAGGGCGCTGCCGTACGTGGCGCCCTCGGCGAGCTTGCCGGGGTTGCGCAGCAGGGCCGGGAGGTGGGCGGCGTACGCGGTGTAGGCGGCGGCCTCGACCACCGCCGGAACCCGGGCCCCGGCGGCGGCGAGCGAGCCGGCCACCGCGAGCAGCAGCGGGCCGCTCCCGGCGACGACGACCCGCCGGCCCGGCAGCACCAGCCCGGACTTCAGCATGGCCTGGGCCCCGCCGGCGCCGACGACCCCGGGCAGGGTCCAGCCGGGGAAGGGGAGCTGACGCTCGTACGCCCCCGTGGCCAGCAGGACGGCGCGGGCGCGGACGGTGGCGGGAACCTCGTCGGGGCCGGCGACGGCGTGCAGGAGCCATGTGGGGGGCGCGGCGGGGGCGGCGGCCTGCGGGACCACGGTCCAGACGTGGTGGGCGGGCAGGTGTGTGATGCGGCCGGCCGCCGCGTGGGCGCGCAGGGCGGCATGGCGGGCGGCGAACGCGGCCCAGCCGTGGTGGAGGGCCTCGGGGCGGGCGGCGCCGAGGTCGGGGGCGGGGTGGCGGTAGAACTGGCCGCCGGTGCGCTCCCCCGCGTCCAGCAGGGTGACGCGCAGGCCGAAGCCGGCGGCCGTGACCGCTGCGGCGAGGCCGGCCGGGCCGGCGCCGACCACGGCGAGGTCGACGGGAGCGGCCTGGGCGGCGGTGGCCGGGCTGTCAGACGGCGAGGTCGGCACGGCCGGTCCCTTCCTGGGTGGTGACGACGTCCCCGGGGCGGGCGGGGACGAGGCAGGCGCGCTGGTTCGGGCGGCCGTTGACGGTGACCAGGCAGTCGTAGCAGCTGCCGATGCCGCAGAACGCCCCGCGGGGGGCGCCGCCGTGACGCGTCGTCCGCCAGGCGAGGATGCCGGCGGCCCACAGGACGGCGGCGATGGACTGGCCCGCCTGGGCCGTGAGGTCGCGGCCGTCGAAGCGGAGCACGTACGTGGCCTCGGGGGACCCGCCGACGAGTCCGCGGGGCGACCTTCGCGGGGGCCGCGGGGAGCGGGTGGGGTGGCTCATCGGGGTTCTCCCTCGGGGGTGGGTCGTTCGGGATCGCGCGGGCGGTCGGGCGGGCCGGGGATGTGCCCGCCCCGCACACCCCCGGCCGGTCCGGCGCGCCCCCCGGGGGCGGGAGGTGGCGGTGGGGTCACGGGTGGGGTGGTGGCGGGAAGCGGTCCGGGCGGAACGGGGCCGGGTCCAGGGGCGGGTGGGTGCCCGTCAGGGCGGCGGTGATCAGGGCGCCCGTGGCCGGGGCCAGGCCGATGCCCGCGCCCTCGTGACCGCAGGCGTGGAGCAGTCCGGGGACCCGCGGGTCCGGGCCGATCGCCGGGAGGTGGTCCGGGAGGTAGGGCCGGAAGCCGTGGTAGGTGCGCAGGATCCGTACGTCGGCCAGGACCGGGAAGAGCGCGGCCGCCTGGGCGGCGAGACGGCGCAGGGCCTCGGTCGACAGGGAGCGGTCGAAGCCCACCCGCTCCCGGGTCGCCCCGATCAGCACCGGGCCCGCCGGGGTGCCCTCGACCACGGCCGAGGACTGGAGGGCCGCGGAGCCGCTGGCGACGTCGGCGATGTAGTCGGCGGCGTAGACCTTGTGCCGGACGACCCGTGGCAGCGGCTCGGTGACCAGGACGAAGCCGCGGCGCGGGAGGACCGGCAGGGTGACGCCGGCGAGTTCGGCGATCCGGCCGCCCCAGGTGCCGGTGGCGTTCACCACCGCCGGGGCGGTCAGTTCGCGGGCCCGCGTACGCACACCGCGGACCGCGCCGTCGGCCGAGCGGAGGAGCGCGGTGACCTCCTCGACGAGGTACACCTCGGCCCCCGAGGCCGCGAGCAGTCGGGCCGCGGCCTGGGCGGGCTGGACCTGGGCGTCCTGCGGGTAGTGGAAGCCGCCCGCCTGGCCCGGGGCCAGGTGGGGCTCCAGTTCCCGCAGGTCGTCCGGGCCGGCCTCCACCACGTCGACCCCCGCCGCACGCTGCCCCTTGGCGAAGGCGCGCAGGGCCTCCAGCGTGGTGTCGTCGGGGGCGACGACGAGGCCGCCCTTGGGCTCGTACTCGACCTCCCGCGGGAGCACCTCGGCGAGTTCGCGCCACAGGCCCGCCGACAGCAGGGCGAGGTCGAGTTCCGGGCCGGCCTCCTTGTCGGAGACGAGCAGGTTGCCTTCCCCCGCACCGGTCGTGCCGCCGGCGACGGGGCCGCGGTCGACGACGGCCGCGCGCAGTCCGGAGCGGGCCGCGTAGTAGGCGCAGGCTGCTCCGACGACGCCGGCGCCGATGATCACGACGTCCAGGGGATGTCTCTTGGGCACGGCAGTAATATGTCACATTCTTAATAGGGTGCCCAGACCCCGCAGGGGTCCGGGTCGCGGGTGTCCGGCGGCCGGTCCCGCCCCCCGTCCGACCGTGTCGGAAACGGGGCCGACCGCCGGTGCCGGTCAGCTGCGCAGCGGGCCTTCGCAGCTGTAGCTCGACGTGCCGGCCTTGCGGTTGTCCCAGATCTCCACCGGGCCGAAGGAGCAGTTCATGTCGGCGAGGTTGTTGGAGGCCGGGCCCGCCCGGTCGAGGATGAAGTAGTCGACCGTCTCCGACATGTCCTTGAAGTTCTGGTCGTCACTGCGCCAGTTCTTCAGGTTCGCGGTGATCCGGCCGGTACAGGTGAACCGGCGCTTGCCCGGGTCCCCGTTCTCCACGCAGTCCGGCGTGTTGTACGTGGCCGCCGCGAAGGCCGACTTCACGGACGCGAGCGCGGAGTCGCGCAGCTGCTCGTTGGGCGTGTAGGTGGTGTTCGGCACGAACAGCTGGTCGACCTTGGCGATCTGCGCGTCCAGGAAGCGGTCGTAGTCACGCTGGAGGTAGCTGTCGGCGCCGAGGCGGTGGCGCCAGGCGTCGTACTTGGCCACGTCGTTGTTGCGCAGGTGGGTGTACATCTCGCGCAGCAGCGAGGGCTTCTCGGTCCACAGGAACTCGAAGAAGGTGCCGGCGTAGCTGTAGAAGCGGAAGCCGTCGCCGTCGTACGTGGCGTTCAGCAGCTGCTCGACCGACATGCGGGGGCCGCCGCCGGCGGTGTCGCTGATGATGCTCTTGACGAGGGACTTGCGCACGGCGATCCCGTTGTCGCGGGTGGCGCCGTCGAAGAACTCGGCGGTGCCCTCGTCCATCGCGGTCGTGCGGTCGCCCTCGTACCAGGGACCCTCACCGAAGAAGCCGGGGACGGCGAAGCGGCCGTTGAGGTAGTGCGTGTACTCGTGGCGGAAGAGCTCCTCGAGGGTGAGGGAGGAGTCCTGCGGGACGCGCCGCTGGTACGTGTAGAAGGTGGCGCCGTTCTCGATGTAGATGCCGCCGTTGTTGGTGCCGTACCCGGTCAGGATGGGGTGGTAGTTCACGTAGTCGGCGCGGGAGGCGTACAGCACGATGTTCAGCGTGCTGTTGGGGTCGCCGGCGAGCGGCTGGTCGGTGCCGAGCACGCGGTGGAACTGCGACTTGACCTGCTTGCTGGCGTAGTAGAGCTGGTCGACGGTGGCCCGGTCGAGGGCGGTGCGGACCTTGATGGCGCCGTTGGTGGCGTCGTCGTAGGTATAGGTGTGCGGGAAGAGCTGCTTCTCGATGTCCTCCTTGCACACCCCGTACGGCTTGCACGCCTCGTAGAAGTTCAGCCAGGAGACGACCTTCGCCCACGGCTCGCTGCCGTCGCCGAACGTGGAGCGGGCCGTCGGGAGCAGCGTCCCGAGGTCCGCGACGGTCTGCTCCTTCAGGGCGGGGACCTGGCCGAAGCGGCCGTACTCGCCGAGGGCGTCGCGCGCCACCCAGGCGTTGGCGGAGTCCTTGAGGTGGCCGTACGAGGCGAAGGCCTTGAAGACGGCGCGGTACCCGGGGTCGGCCGCGACCGCCGCGTGGAAGGCGGCGTCCTGGTTGCCCGGGTACACGCCGAGGTAGTTCACGGAGAGGGCCGCCAGGGCCGCGCCCGCCCAGGCGGGGTCCTTGTGGGTGGCAGGGTGGGACGGGTCCATGGTGGCCAGGACCTGCTTGATGAGGCCGAGTTGGTGCTGGCGCAGGCCGGGCGCGCTGCCGGCGTAGAGGGCCTCGCGCAGGGTGCGGGCGTTGGAGGCGGTGACGTCGAAGGTGCGGGCCGCGGCCCCGAAGTCGGCGATGGCCCGGCGCATGGCGTCCACGGTGGGGGCGTCGGTGACGTCGATCTCGGAGCGGGAGTGGTCGTGGTAGGCGACCGCGTGCAGGTACGTGAACATCTCCTCCAGGTGGGAGGAGTTGCGGCCGTCGTGGGAGGCGGCCAGCGAGGATATCCGCCGCGACACGGCCTGGACGTGCGCGTCGGACATGACCGGGGTCAGGCGGGCGTCCCAGGTCCAGATCAGCCCGCGCAGGCAGCCGTCGGCCAGGACGGCCTCGTCGCCGAGGAAGTCGGCGAACCGCTCGGGGGACAGGCCCGTGATCCCGTCGAGGGTGCAGGGCACGCCGGCCGCGAGGGTCCGACCGGTGGGGGCGGCCTGGGCGACCGCCCCGCGGCTCTTCTCCGAGCGCTCGGCGGGTGCGGGGGCGGCCGTGGCCGCCCCGGGTATCCGGCCGTCGGCGGCGGGGGCGGCCCCCGATCCGGCTCCGGCGGCGCGGTCGGCACCGGGGGCCCGGTCGGGCGCCGGAACGGCCTCCTTCGGCGAGGCCACGCGGTCGACCTCGTCGAACGGGTTCGCGCCGGGCGCCCCGCCCGTGAAGGCGGCCGGGGCGGCCGCCGGCGCCGCGGCGGGAGCGGCGGCGGCCGGCCCTGCGGCCTGCGTGACGGCCTGGCCCGCCGTCGCGAGGAGGGTGACCGCCACGGCGGCGGAGAGGAGGGACGTACGCACAACTCTGTGCTGGGACACCAAGGACTCCTGTGGGGAGGGGAGGTGGGGGACATGGCGCGCAAGGGGTGCGTGGTGCGAAAGGTTGAGGCGAACTGCGCTGTGTCACATGAACTGCGCTGT
This sequence comes from Streptomyces sp. NPDC127106, assembly GCF_042677605.1. Taxonomy (NCBI): domain Bacteria; kingdom Bacillati; phylum Actinomycetota; class Actinomycetes; order Kitasatosporales; family Streptomycetaceae; genus Streptomyces; species Streptomyces sp. NPDC127106. Next base: position 82,087 of record NZ_JBHXTC010000003.1, read on the forward strand.
GTCACACGGCGTTTGACGGGGATTAACGCGCCGCGGTGTGAGCTGTAACATAGTAATGTGAAATTGCACTGACAAGACCTGTGCGCCCACCAGTTCGTGTCTTCCCGAGGGAGCCCGACGTGTCCGACGCATCCCCCCGCCTCAACATCGGCAGCCACGACCTGCCGGTATCCCCCGAGTTGTCCCGCTTCATGGCCGGGGACTGGGCCGCTTCACCCCTGCCCGACTCGGTGCGCGTCCCCGCGTACGAGGCCACCCCCGCCCGCCGCGCCCGGCTGTCGGCGCGCTTCCCGGGAGAACGGCTGATCATCCCGGCCGGCGAGCTCAAGGTCCGCTCCAACGACTGCGACCACCGCTTCCGCCCCCACAGCGCGTACGCCTGGCTGACCGGGCTCACCGGCGAGGACCAGGTGGGCCACGTCCTGGTCCTGGAGCCCTCGGGCCCGCACGGCCACGAGGCGGTGCTGTACCTGCGCCCCCGCTCCCCGCGCACCGGCGGCAACGAGGAGTTCTACCGGGACCGCCGCTACGGGGAGTTCTGGGTCGGACGCCGCCCCGACCTCGCGGAGGCCGAGCGCCTGACCGGCCTGCGCTGCGCCCACCTGGACGCCCTCGGCACCCCGGAAGGCCGCAACCCCGCCAGCGACGCCGAACTCGCCACCGCCCTCTCCGAACTGCGCCTGGTCAAGGACGCCTGGGAGGTCGGCCAGCTCCAGCTCGCCGTCGACCACACGGCCGCCGGGTTCGAGGACGTCGTACGGGCGCTGCCGCGCGCCCTCGCGCACCCGCGCGGCGAGCGGTGGATCGAGGGGGTCTTCGGCCTGCGCGCCCGGGCCGAGGGCAACGGCACCGGCTACGACACCATCGCCGCGTCCGGCGCCCACGCGTGCGTCCTGCACTGGATCCGCAACGACGGACGGCTGGACCGGGACGACCTGCTGCTGTTGGACGCGGGCGTGGAGACCGACACCCTCTACACGGCCGACATCACCCGCACCCTCCCGCTGTCGGGGCGCTTCTCCCCCGTCCAGCGGCAGGTGTACGAACTCGTCCTCGCCGCGCAGGAGGCCGGCATCGCCGCGCTCCGCCCGGGCGCCAGCTTCCGGGACTTCCACCGGGCCGGCATGCGGGTGATCGCGGAGGGGCTCGCCGAGTGGGGCGTGCTCAAGAACGCGGAGGGCGACCTGCACCGGCGCTACACCCTGTGCAGCAGCGGCCACATGCTGGGGCTGGACGTGCACGACTGCGCGAAGGCGCGGGCCGAGACGTACCTGGACGGCGTCCTGGAGGAGGGGCAGGTGCTCACCGTCGAGCCGGGCCTGTACCTCCAGCCGGACGACGAGACGCTACCGCCGGAGCTGCGCGGCATCGGCGTCCGCATCGAGGACGACCTGGTCGTCACGGCGACGGGCGCCCGCCTGATGTCGAGCGCCCTGCCGCGCACGGTGGCCGGCATCGAGGAGTGGATGGGGACGCTGCTGGAGGGCTGACGCCGCCCCAGCAGGCACGGGCACGAATCGGGGCCGGGCACGGCTGCGGGTCCGGGCACGGGTGCGGGGGAGGGGCAGGGACAGGGGCAAGGGCACGGCTGCTGCGCCGCCCCCTCACCCGGTGGCCGGCCGGGCGCTGGCGCGCCGGACGGCCTTGCCGAGCTCCCACAGGAGCAACAGGGCGAGGGCGGCCAGCAAAGCCCAGCCGAACTGCCGGACGGTGAGCTCGGTGGTGTCGAGCATCCGCCGGAAGCCGTCCATCTGGGTGGACATGACCGCCAGGACCAGCTCCCCGAGCGCCGCCCAGTTCATCTGCTTGCTGTCGAAGGTGCTCGGGGTCAGCACGGAGTCCGTCTCGCTGCGGCACTCGTAGGCGGCCACGATCAGGCAGAGCGCGAAGGCCGTGAACGCGATGGAGTTGCCCACTTCGGCACTGCCGTAGCGCTCCTGCCCCAGCCAGATCAGCGTGAGCAGGGCGAGGGTGAGGGCCAGCCCGGCGAGCCCGACCGTGACCATCAGACGGCCCGTCAGCACCGTCTCCCCGCGGGGGCGCGGGATCCGCTGCATCAGGCCCGGGGTCTCCCGGTCGAAGCCGAGGGCGAAGCCGAAGGGCGCGTTGACGACGAAGTGGATCCACAGGACCTGCGGGGGCGTGAACGGTTCGCCGGCGGCGATGTTGAACAGGGCGGCGCCGAGGAACGTCAGGACGAAGGTGACCAGCAGGACCAGGACGAAGCGGATGTACTTGGTGAGGTTGTCGTAGAGCTTCCGGCCCTCCGCGACGGCGTGGATGATCGTGGCGAAGTTGTCGTCGGACAGGATCATCCGGCTGGCGTTCTTGGCGACGCTCGTGCCGCTGCCCATGGCGATGCCCATGTCGGCGGCCTTGATGGCCGGCGCGTCGTTGACGCCGTCGCCGGTCATGGCGACGACCTCGCCCTTCTTCTTGAGGATGTCCGCGAGGAGCACCTTGTGCTCGGGGGCGACGCGTCCGACGACGCCGATCCCGTCGATCCGGTCCAGTTGCTCCTGCTCGGGGAGGGCGGCGAAATCGGCCCCGAGGACGGCCTCGCCGGGGATGCCGAGCTGCCGGGCGATGGCGGCGCCGGTGGTGACGTCGTCCCCGGTGACCATGCGGACCCGGATGTGGGCGGCCCGGGCGTCGGCGACCGCCGCCTTGGACTCCTCGCGCGGCGGGTCGACCATGCCGACCAGGCTGACCATGTGCAGGTCGGTGACGAGCGCGAGCAGGTCGCCGTCCGGGTCGAAGTCCGCCGGGTCGTAGTCCGCCGGGTCCAGGTCGCGGACGGCGGCGGCCATCACCCGGCGCCCGTCGGCGGCCATCCGGTCGATGTGCTCCTGCGCGCGGCGGTTCAGCTCCTCGTCCCAGGGGACGGGGGTGCCCGCGGCGAGCGCGGTGGTGGCGCGGCCCATGACCGCGGGTGCGGCGCCCTTGACGAAGCAGCGGACCACCTTGCGGCCCGAGGCGTCCTTGGCCGCGTGGAAGGTGGCCATCAGCTTGTAGGTGGGGTCGAAGGGGAGGGTGGCGAGGCGGGGCAGGCGGTCCCGGGTCTCCTCGATGTCCAGTCCGGCCTTGTGGCCGAGGACGAGCAGGGCGCCCTCGGTGGGGTCGCCGACGACCGCGCCGTCCACCAGCTTGGCGTCGCTCGCGACCAGGTAGGGCAGCACGGCGTCCTCGATGCCGGCGGAGGTCCCGGCGGCGTGGTGGACCTTGCCGTCGAGGCGGTAGCCGGAGCCGGACACGGTGTACCGGTCGGTGGGACTGATCACTTCGACGACGGTCACCTGGTTCATCGTCAGGGTGCCGGTCTTGTCGGAGTTGATGGCCGAGGTGAAGCCGAGGGTCTCTACGGACGCCAGCTCCTTGACGATCGCGTTGCGCCGGGCCAGGTTGAGGCTGCCGACCGAGAGGATCACCTGGCTGACCGTGGGGAGCGCCTCGGGGATCGCGGCGATGGCGAGCGATACGGCGCTGACGAAGAGGAGGTCCCAGGCCTGGCCGCGGCTGCGGCCGAGGGCGAACATGACGACCATGGTGAGACCGGCGGCCCCGGCGATCCACAGGGTGAGCGTGTTGAGTTCCCTGGTGAGCGGCGACTGCTCCCGCTTGGTCGCCGAGAGCATGCCGGAGATCTTCCCCAGCTCGGTGCCGCTGCCCGTGCCGGTGACGATGACGAGGCCGCTGCCGTGCGTGACCGGCGTGTTCATGAACACCATGTTCGACTGGTCGCCCGGCCCGAGCCGTCCGGCGGGGAGGGTGGCCGCGTCCTTGGCCGCCGGGGTGCTCTCGCCGGTCAGGGCCGACTCGTCGATCTGCAGGGCGCTGGCCTCGACGATCCTGCCGTCCGCCGGGACCTGGTCGCCGGCCGCGACGAGCACGACGTCCCCGACCACCAGTTGTTCGGCCGGGATCTCGGACTCGGTGCCGTCGCGGCGGACCCGGGCCGTCGCCTTCATCATCGACTTCAGCGAGTTCATGGCGCTCTCGGCCTTGCCCTCCTGGCGCAGGCCGACGACCGCGTTGAGCAGGGTGAGCAGGACGAGCAGGATGGCGGTGTTCCACTCCCGGATCAGCGCGGACACCACCGCCGCGGCCACCAGGATGATCTGCATGTAGCTGCGGTACTGGTCGAGGAAGCGCAGCCAGCCCGGCTTCGGCTTCTCCTCGGGCAGGGCGTTCGGGCCGTCGGCCGCGAGCCGCTCGGCCGCCCGGGCCGCCGGCAGGCCGACCGCGGGGTCCACTCCGCAGCGGGCCGCGACGTCCTGCGGGGACCGCGCGTACCAGGCGTCGGGGGCGCCCTCCTCGCCTGCCGGGTCCGGCGGGGCCGTCATCCTCGTACCGCCGTCATCCTCGTACCTCCGATCCGGGGCGGGGCTACTTGCCGTGCTTGCTGTGGCCGTCCCGGCCGGACCGGGCGCCGGGGGCCTCCCGCTCCAGTTCCCTCCTGGCGGTCATCAGGTCCTTGCGGGCTTCCTCGCCGACCGTCGGGTACTGCGGGTCGATCTCCATCAGCGCGTGCCCGAGCACGGCCGCCGCGCAGATGCGGGCGAACCACTTGCGGTCGGCGGGGACGACGTACCAGGGCGCCCACTCGGTGCTGGTGGCGGAGAGCATCTCGGAGAACGCCCGCTGGTACGCGTCCCAGTGACGGCGTTCGCGGACGTCGGCGGTGGAGAACTTCCAGTTCTTCTCGGGCAGGTCGATCCGGCTGAGGAAGCGCCGGCGCTGCTCCTCCTTGGAGAGGTTGAGGAAGACCTTCACCACGCTGTAGCCGTTGTCGGCGAGGTGCCGCTCCCAGTCGTTGATCTCCCGGTAGCGGCGGGCCCAGACGTCCGGGTCGCGGCTCTCGTCCGGCAGCCGCTGGCGCCGGAGGTACTCGGGGTGCACGCGGACCACGAGGACCTCCTCGTAGTGCGAGCGGTTGAAGATGCCGATCTCGCCGCGCCGGGGTAGCCGGCACTGGTACCGCCACAGGTAGTCGTGGTCGAGCTCCTCGTCGGACGGCACCTTGAAACTGCTCACGCGCACGCCCTGCGGGTTGACCCCGCTCATCACGTGCCGGATGGTGCCGTCCTTGCCCGCGGCGTCCATGGCCTGGAGGCAGAGCAGCACGCTGCGGGAGTCCTGGGCGGCCAGCCGGGCCTGGAACTCGGCGAGCACCTCCACGCCCTCGGCCAGCAGGGCGATGCCCTTGTCCTTGGTCAGGTCGGCCTTGTAGCGGGGGTCGAAGTCCGCGGCAAGGTCCACGGTGGACCCGGGTGCGACGCGCAGTGGTTCGATGAACCGCGCGATGCGCTGGGCTCGCTCGTCCGCCATCGGTGTCCGTCCCTCCGGTCCGGCAGTACTTGCCAGGTTCGGAGGGGGTGCGGCCCGCCGCAAACGCTGGGGGCCGTTCGGGGCGGGTCCGGTCCGCGGCACTGCGGGCGGCAGCACTGCGGGCGGCCGCGATGGGCGGCCGCCCGCAGTCCCGTCAGTTCATTCGGCTCTATCGCCAGTACCAGCCGTCCCAGTAGCCGGCGTAGCCGCCGCGTCCCCAATCGCGGTCGTTCCAGTGGTGGTGGTGGTGCCGGTGGTCGTCGAACCGGCCGTCGCCGCCGCGCCCGTGGTTATCCCAGCACCAGCGGTCCCACCGGTCGCAGCAGTGCCGCCAGTCGCGCCAGTCGCTCCAGCGCCCGCCGCGCCAGTCGTTGCACCAGTTCCAATCGCCGCCGCTCGGTTGGCCCTGCGGGGCCTGAACGGATGGCTGGGTCTGGGTCTGGGGAAGACCTGCGGCGAAAGCACCGCTCACGGGTGTCAGGCCGAGCGTTACGCCAGCGGCGCCTGCAACGACCGCCGCAATGATCCCACGGCGCATAGTCATGCACCTCCGAGCATTGTTGACGAATGCTGACCCAAAGGTCATTTCCAGCCTCCCTCGTACCCTGCCCGGTGTCAAAGGCGGAGGCCGGATCCCGCTCGCGAACTGGGTCTTCTCGCCATGCGGAAAGGGTTTTCGGCGGTTCGACCTACGCATCGAGGACGGCGATGCCGTCCAGTTCGACCAGCGCGTCCTCGTCCCAGAGGCGGACGATGCCGACCACCGCCATGGCCGGGTAGTCGCGGCCCGCCAACCGGCGCCAGATGCGCCCCAGTTCGCGGGCGTGGGTGCGGTACGCGGCCACGTCCACGGCGTAGACCGTGACCCGTACCAGGTCCGCGGGGTTGCCGCCGGCCGCGGCGAGGGCCGTCAGCAGACCGGTCAGGGCGCGCTCGAACTGCTCGGGCAGGGTCGCCCCGACCACCTTGCCCTCGGTGTCCAGTGCGGTCTGCCCGGCCAGGAAGACCAGCCGGGATCCGGCCGCGGCCACCGCGTGGGAGAAGCCCGCCGGCGGGGAGAGCTCCGCCGGGTTGATGCGCTCCGGGCTCACCGGTACAGCTCCCGCGCGATGATCGTGCGTTGGACCTCGCTCGCGCCCTCGTAGATGCGGGGTGCCCGGACCTCCCGGTAGAGGTGCTCCAGCAGGTGGCCGCGTTGCAGGGCGACCGCCCCGTGCAGCTGGACCGCGTGGTCGACGACGTACTGGGCGGTCTCCGTCGCCAGCAGCTTCGCCATCGCTGAGCGGCGCGGGACGTCCGGGGCCCCGGCGTCGTACGCACCCGCCGCCGCGTACACCAGCAGCCGGGCGGCCTCGGTCCGGGTGGCCATCTCGGCCACCCGGTGCGCCACGGCCTGCAGGTCGCCCAGCACCCCGCCGAAGGCGGACCGCCGCGCCGTGTGCGCCAGCGTCGCGTCCAGCGCGGCCCGCGCCATGCCGACCGCGAAGGCCCCCACGCTGGGCCGGAACAGGTTCAGCGTGGCCATCGCCACGGCGAAGCCCCGGCCGGGCTCGCCCAGCAGGTCCCCGGGGCCGACGGGGACCCCGTCGAAGGTCAGCTTGCCGATCGGGTGCGGGGACAGCATGTCCAGGGGTTCGCCGGTCAGGCCGGGCCGGTCGGCGGGGACCAGGAAAGCGGTGACCCCCTTGGCACCGGGCGCCTCACCCGTTCGGGCGAACACGGTGTAGAAGTCCGCCTCGGGGGCGTTGGAGATCCAGCACTTCTCCCCGCTGAGCCGCCAGCCCCGCCCGGACCCGGTACCGAACCCGGTACCGGACCCGCCGCGCGGCCGCTCGGCCTCGGCCGCCAGGGCCAGCGCCGCCGCGTCCGAGCCCGCCCCCGGCTCGCTCAGCGCGAAGGCCGCCACGGCGCGCCCGGCCCGCACCGGCGGCAGCCAACGCTGCCGCTGCTCCTCGGTGCCCGAGCGGAGCACGGGATGCGCGCCGAGCCCCTGGAGGGCGAGGGCCGTCTCCGCCTCCGTGCAGCCGTAGGCGAGCGACTCGCGCAGCAGACACAGCTCCAGGGCCCCGGCGTCGAAGACCCGCTCCAGCAGGCCGAGCTCCCCCAGCTCCGCGAGCAGGGGCCGGTTGACCCTCCCCGGCTCCCCCTTGTCGGCGAGCGGCCGCAGCCGGGCCGCCGACAGCGCGCGCAACCGCCCGCACCACTCCTCTTGTTCTGCTCCGAGCGCGAATCCGTTCATGCGGACATCCCCGGTTCTATCGCGTCCTGTTGACTGCCGTCACCATCACGATACGCTCCTGGCAGTGTCTCCCGGCGGCAGCCGGGAGAGCCCGCACGGCCGGCTCCACCCACCTCGGTCCCCCGCCGGGGGCCGCTGCCGTCGCAAGGGGGCGAACCCGCCTTGGAGCTCATGCCTTCCGCCCACGCCGACACCTTCGCGCGTGACCACCTGCCGCCGCCCCACGCCTGGCCGCGGCTGCTCTTCGAGTTGCCCGAGCTGGCCTACCCGGACCGGCTCAACTGCGGGGCCGAGCTCCTCGACGCCACCATCGACCGGTTCGGGCCGGACCGTCCGGCCTTCCGCACCGGCACCGGCGAGGTCTGGTCGTACGGGGAGCTGCGCGACCGGGTCGACCGGATCGCCCACGTGCTCACCGCCGACCTGGGCGTGGTCCCCGGCAACCGGGTGCTGCTGCGCGGGCCCACCGGACCCTGGCTCGCCGCCTGCTGGCTCGCCGTGCTGAAGGCGGGCGCGGTCGCCGTCACCGTCCTGGCGCAGCAGCGGGCGCACGAGCTGGCCACCGTCTGCGCGATGGCCCGGGTCCGGCACGCGCTGTGCCACGCGGACGCACTGGACGACCTGGCCAGGGCCGGGGTGCCGGACCTGCGGATCACCCCGTACGGCGGCAAGGACCCCCAGGACCTGCTGCGGCTCACGGAGCGGCACGGGGAGCCGTTCCCCGCCGTGCGGACCTCCGCCGACGACGTGGCCCTCATCGCCTTCACCTCCGGCACCACCGGCCACCCCAAGGGCTGCATGCACTTCCACCGCGACCTGCTCGCCGTCGCCGACACCTTCTCCCGCACCGTGCTGCGCCCCCGCCCCGACGACGTCTTCGCGGGCAGCCCGCCGCTCGGCTTCACCTTCGGCCTCGGCGGCCTGGTCGTCTTCCCGCTGCGCGCCGGGGCCTCGGCACTGCTGCTGGAGCAGGCCGGCCCGCGCACCCTGCTGCCCGCGCTGGCCGAGCACCGGGTCACGGTCCTGTTCACCGCCCCCACCGCCTACCGGGCGATGCTCGACACCCTGGGCCCGTACGACGCCGACGCCCCCGACCTGTCGGCGCTGCGCCGCTGCGTCTCGGCGGGCGAGAACCTGCCAGCGGCCACCTGGCACGCCTGGTACGAGCGCACCGGGCTGCGGATCATCAACGGGATCGGCGCCACCGAGCTGCTGCACATCTTCATCTCCGCCGCCGACGACGACATCCGCCCGGGCACCACGGGCCGGGTGGTGCCCGGCTGGCAGGCCCGAATCGTGGACGGCTCCGGGCGGCCCGTCGCGGACGACGAGCCGGGGCTGCTCGCCGTGCGCGGCCCCGTGGGCTGCCGGTACCTGGCCGATCCGCGCCAGGAGGAGTACGTACGGGACGGCTGGAACCTGACCGGCGACACCTACGTACGGGATGCGGAGGGCTACTTCCGCTACGTCTCCCGCGCCGACGACATGATCGTCTCGGCGGGGTACAACATCGCGGGCCCGGAGGTGGAGGAAGCGCTGATGCGCCACCCGGACGTGGCGGAGGCCGCGGTGGTGGGCCGCCCGGACGAGCGACGCGGGCAGATCGTGGTCGCGTACACGGTGCCCCGCCAGGGCGCCACCCTGTCGGAGGACGTCCTGCGGGCCTTCATGCGGGCGGAGCTGGCCCCGCACAAGTGCCCCCGGGCGTTCGTCTTCCTGTCCTCGCTGCCGCGGACGGCGACGGGCAAACTGCAGCGGTTCCGGCTGCGCGATCTACAGTGAACTCGTGGCCGAGCAGCACACCCCGCGATCCCTGATCGTCACCTTCTACGGCGCCTACGGGCGGTCCTTCGAGGGCCCGGTGCCGGTGTCCGCGCTGGTCCGCCTGCTGGGCGCGGCCGGAGTGGACGCCCCGTCGGTGCGCTCGTCGGTGTCCCGGCTGAAGCGGCGCGGCTTCCTGCTGCCCGCTCGGGCGGCGGACGGCGCCGCCGGGTACGAGCTGTCGGCGGAGGCCCGGCAGCTGCTGGACGACGGCGACCGGCGGATCTACGGCGACCGCGTCACCCGCGGCACGGGCGAATGGCTGGTCGCGGTGTTCTCCGTGCCCGAGCAGGAACGGGCCAAGCGGCACCTGCTCCGCTCCCGGCTGTCCCGGCTCGGCTTCGGCTCCGTCGCCCCGGGGGTGTGGATCGCACCGGCCCACCTGTACGAGGAGACCGGGCACACCCTGGACCGGCTGCACCTGACGGGATACGTCGAGCTGTTCCGCGGCGAGCACCTCGGCTTCGCCGCGACCGCCGAGGCGGTGGCCCGCTGGTGGGACCTGACGGCCCTGGCCAAGGAGCACGAGGCGTTCCTCGACCGGCACGAGCCGGTGCTGCGAGCCCTCCAGCAGGGCGGCTCCCCCACCCCGGAGGAGGCCTACCGCGAGTACCTGCTCGCCCTGGACAGCTGGCGCCGGCTCCCGTACGCGGACCCGGGGCTGCCGCACGACCTGCTGCCGTCCGACTGGCCGGGTGACCGGGCCGCGGCGGTCTTCGCCGAGCTGCACTCGCGGCTGCGGGACGCGGGGGCCAGGTTCGTGGAACCCTGACGGTCGGCGCGGGCGTCAGCACGGGATGTGACCAGAAACGATCTTCCGCCGAACGCTCCGTCCGCTGCGCCACAGTCCCACCCGCCACAGGCCCGCCTGCCGCAGGCCCGCCTGCCGCAGGCCCGCCCGCCGCAGGCCCTACCGCCCGGATTCGGGCCGCCGGTCCCCCCGCCGCCCCTGCTCCCGCCCGCCGCGGCGGCGGCACGGGCCGGGAAGCGGACGCGCATCCTGACCGCGGCCGCCGTGGCGCTGGTCGGCGCCGGCGCCGGCTACCTCGCGCACGCACTGGCCGCCCACGCCCGCGCCTACTGCGACGCGGGCTGGGAGGCGGGCGGCAGGTTCGAGCTGTTCGTCGAGATGGTGGGCCTCGTCCCGGGGTGTGCGGTGCTCGCGGTGCTGGTCTGGCTGCTCGCCCGGCTGGTGCACCCGACGGTGGGTGCGGCGGCCGTGCCGCTGGTCCTGGCGGTGGTGGTCGTCTGGTACTTCGCCACCCAGGGCACCCTGGACGGGTACCCCGGGGACTCGGGGCTGTGCGGGCCGGACAACGTGCCGCCGTGGTGGCCCGGCTGGCTGCCCTCCTGACCGATCCCGGCCCCGCCCGCGGGGGCCGCGCCCGCGGGGGCGGAATACGGGTGCGGGGCGGCTGGGGGCAGCGCCATCATGAGCCATGACCTGGACCTTCACGCACGACCTGGCGGCCTGGCGGGCCGCGGCGGGCCCGGCCGTGGCCGCCGACCCGGTGTCCAACACCCTGCTGCTGACGGTGGCCGGGGGGCTGCACCGCCGGGGCCCGCACGCCTACTCCGAGCACGACCCGGTGTTCGGCTGGTGGACCGGCGCGGACGGTGCCGTGGCCGGCGGGCTGCTGTGGACGCCGCCGTACCCGCTGGTGCTCGGCCCCGTACCGGACGAGGCGGTGGCGGCCCTCGGTGCGGCGCTGCACCGGGAGCCGCTGCTGAGCGGCATCGGCGGGTTCAACGCGCGGCTCGCCCACGGGGAGCGGCTGGCGGCGGCCTGGGGGCGGCCGGTCGCCGAGCCGGAGGTGATGCGGCTGTACCGGCTCGGGGACCTGGCGGACCCGGACCCCGCGCCGGCCGGGCGGGCCAGGCCGGCGGGCGAGGCGGACCTGCCGCTGGTGCGGGAGTGGTTCACGGCGTTCGCGCACGAGATCGGCGACCCGGAGCCCACCGACGGGGCGGTGCGGGACCGGGTCGCCGGGAACGGCGTGCTGCTGTGGGAGGACGGCACGGGCCGGCCGGTGGCGCTGGCCGCGTTCAGCCCGGCGGAGGGCGGGGCCTCCCGGATCGGCCCGGTGTACACGCCCCCGCGGGAGCGGCGCCGGGGCTACGCGGCGGGGGTGACGCACGCCGCGGTGGGGGCGGCCCGCGCGGCCGGGGCGGCGGAGGTGCTGCTCTTCGCGGACACGGCGAACCCGACGAGCACGGGCGTGTACCTGAGGCTGGGCTTCCGGCCGGTGGAGGACCGGGCCGTGGTGCTGCCGCGGTGAGCACGCCGGACGCCTCGGACGCCCCGGAGGCTGCGGCGCCGGTGGCCCCGGCCCCGCCGGCTCCCGCGGCTCAGCCCTTGCCGGTCGGGGGTTTGCGGCTGCCGGCCCGGTAAGGGGCCGGCCAGGGCGCGGCCGGGCCCCGGTACTCCTGGTCGGCGGCCGCGTGCAGGGTCCAGTGCGGGTCGTACAGGTGGGGGCGGCCGATCGCGCACAGGTCGGCGCGGCCGGCCAGCAGCAGGGAGTTGACGTCGTCCCAGGAGGAGATGGCGCCGACGGCGATCACGGGGACGCCGAGCGCGTTGCGGATCCGGTCGGCGTACGGGGTCTGGTACGAGCGCCCGAACTCGGGGGCCTCGTCGGCGACGACCTGGCCGGTGGACACGTCGATGGCGTCGGCGCCGTGGGCGGCGAAGGCGGCGGCGATGGTGACGGCGTCCTCGGCCGTGGTGCCGCCCGGCGCCCAGTCGGTGGCGGAGAAGCGGACCGTCATGGGCCGGTCCTCGGGCCAGGCCTCGCGGACGGCGTCGAAGACCTCCAGCGGGAACCGGAGCCGGTTCTCCAGCGGGCCGCCGTAGGCGTCGTCGCGGTGGTTGGTCAGCGGGGACAGGAACCCCGACAGCAGGTAGCCGTGCGCGCAGTGCAGTTCGAGGAGGTCGAAGCCGCAGTCGGCGGCCCGGGCGGCGGCCGCGGCGAACTCGCCGCGGATCGCGGTGAGGTCGCCCCGGGTCAGTGCGCGCGGCACGGGCGAGACGCCGGGCCGGTACGGCAGCGCGGAGGCGGCCACCACCGGCCAGTTGCCCTCCGGGAGGGGGTCGTCCATGCCCTCCCACATGAGTCGGGTGGAGCCCTTGCGGCCCGAGTGGCCGAGCTGGACGCCGAAGGCCGTGCCGGGTGCCGAGCCGTGCACGAAGTCGACGATCCGTTTCCAGGCGGCGGCCTGCCCGGCGGTCCACAGGCCGGTGCAGCCGGGGGTGATCCGGCCCTCGGGGGACACGCAGACCATCTCGGTCATCACCAGGCCGGCCCCGCCGAGGGCCCGGGCGCCCAGGTGGACGAGGTGGAAGTCCCCGGGGGTGCCGTCCCCGTCGGGGGCCGAGTACATGTCCATCGGGGAGACCACGACCCGGTTGCGGAGGGTCAGGCCGCGCAGCCGCAGCGGGGTGAACATGGGCGGGGTCGCCTCGTCGGGGCAGCCGAAGTCGCGTTCCACGGCGCGGGTGAACCGCTCGTCGCGCAGCCGCAGGTTGCCGTGGGTCACCCGGCGGCTGCGGGTGAGCAGGTTGAAGGCGAACTGCCGGTCGGGCTGGCCGACGTAGCCGGCGAGTTCCTCGAACCAGCGCATGCTGGCGGCGGCCGCCCGTTGGGTGGAGGCGACCGCGGGCCGCCGCTCGGCCTCGTACGCAGCCAGGGCGGCGGGGACCTCGTCCTCGGCGGCCACGGCCCCGGCCAGGGCGAGGGCGTCCTCGACGGCGAGTTTGGTGCCGGAGCCGATGGAGAAGTGCGCGGTGTGCGCGGCGTCGCCGAGCAGCACCACGTTGCCGTGGGACCAGTGCTCGTTGACGACGGTGCGGAACGCGGTCCAGGCGGAGCGGTTGCCGTGCAGCGGGCGGCCGCGCAGGGCCTCGCCGAAGAGCTTGGCGCAGCGGGACGCGGACTCGGCCTCGTCGCACAGGTCGAAGCCGGCGGCCCGCCAGACCTCCTCCCGCATCTCGACGATCACCGTGGAGGCGTCCGCCGAGAACGGGTAGGCGTGCAGTTGCATGATTCCGTGCGCGGTCTGGGCGATCTCGAAGCGGAACGCGTCGAAGGCGAAGTCGGCGGCCAGCCAGATGTACCGGCAGCGCCCGCTCGTCACGGTCGGCCGGAAGTGTGCGGCCCCGCTCTGCCGGGTCGGGCTGTGCACCCCGTCGGCGGCGACGACCAGGTCGTACGAGGCCGCCAGCGCCTCGGCGGGCGGCGCCGGGGTGCGGAAGCGGAGGGTGACGCCGAGGGCGGTGCAGCGCTCGTGCAGGATCTGCAGGAGCCGGCGCCGGCCGAGGGCGGCGAAGCCGTGGCCGCCGGAGGTCAGCATCCGGCCGCGGTGGACGATGTCGATGTCGTCCCAGCGGACGAACTCGGCGCTCAGGGCGGCGTGGACGACGGCGTCGGCCCGTTCGATACCGCCGAGGGTCTCGTCGGACAGCACCACGCCGAAGCCGAAGGTCCGGTCGGGGGCGCTGCGCTCCCACACGTCCACGCCGTGGCCCTGCCGGGCCAGCAGCGCGGCGGCGTACAGTCCGCCCGGTCCCCCGCCGACCACCGCGACCCGGAGCGGGCCCGTACCGCGCTGCGCGAGGGGCACGGCGCTACCTGCCCTTCCACTCCGGCGGCCGCTTCTGGGTGAAGGCGGCGTGGAACTCGGCGTAGTCCTGCCCGTTCATCAGCAGGGCTTGGGTGTTGGCGTCGAGTTCGACCGCCGCGGCCAGCGGCATGTCGAGCTCGGCGGTGAGCAGTGCCTTGGTCTGGGCGTAGGCGAGGGCGGGGCCGGCGGCGAGGCGGGCGGCGAGTTCGGCGGCCCGCGCGTCGGCCTTGCCCTCCTCGGTGAGCTCGCTGAGCAGGCCGATGCGCTCGGCCTCCGCGGCGTGGACGGGCTCGCCGAGCATGAGCAGCCGGGTGGCGTGGCCGAGGCCGACGACGCGGGGCAGCAGGTAGGCGGCGCCCATGTCGCCGCCGGAGAGGCCGACGCGGGTGAAGAGGAACGCGAAGCGTGCGCTGGGGTCGGCGATGCGGAAGTCGGCGGCGAGGGCGAGGACCGCGCCGGCGCCGGCGGCGACCCCGTGCACGGCGGCGATGACCGGGAAGGGGCATTCCCGGACGGCGCGTACGACCTGGCCGGTCATCCGGTTGAAGTCGAGGAGCTGGGCGGTGTCCATGGCGAGGGTGGCGCCGATGATCTCGTCGACGTCGCCGCCGGAGCAGAAGCCGCGCCCTTCTCCGCCGAGGACGAGGGCGCGCACGGACCGCTCCCGGGAGAGTTCGGCGAGGAGGTCGCGGAGGTCGGCGTAGGAGCCGAAGGTGAGGGCGTTGAGCTTCTCGGGGCGGTCGAGGGTGACGGTGGCCACGCCGTCCTGCCGGGTCACCCGCAGGTGGCGCCACCGCTGGGTTGCCGGGGCGGAACCGATGAAGGGGCTCACGGCAACGACGGTATCACTGCATCCTGACTTCCGTCACAGAAGCGCGATATCCGGGTGAGGGTGCGCGGGCCCGGCCGGGCAGCCGGCGGGACCCCCGGCCGGACTCCCGGTCAGGCGAGGGTCGCGACGAGGATCGCCTTGATGGTGTGCAGCCGGTTCTCGGCCTCGTCGAACACGACGGAGTGCGCGGACTCGAACACCTCGTCCGTGACCTCCAGCGAGTCCAGCCCGTGCCGCGCGTGGATCTCGCGGCCGACCGCGGTGCCCAGGTCGTGGAAGGCCGGCAGGCAGTGCAGGAACTTCACGTCCGGGTTGTCGGTGGCGCGCAGCACGTCCATCGTGACGGCGTACGGGGCCAGGGCGGCGATCCGCTCGTCCCAGACGTCCTTGGGCTCGCCCATGGAGACCCAGACGTCGGTGGCGACGAAGTCGGCCTGGCCGACGCCCTCGGCCACCTCCTCGGTCAGCGTGATCCGGGCTCCGCTGCCGGCGGCGAGCTCGCGGGCGCGGGCGACGACGTCCTCGGCCGGCCAGTAGGCCTTGGGCGCGACGATGCGCACGTCCATGCCCAGCAGGGCGCCGGTGACGAGGTAGGAGTTGCCCATGTTGAAGCGGGCGTCGCCGAGGTAGGCGAAGGTGATGCGGTCCAGCGGCTTGGCGCAGTGCTCGGTCATGGTGAGGACGTCGGCCAGCATCTGGGTGGGGTGCCAGTCGTCGGTGAGGCCGTTGTAGACGGGCACGCCGGAGTGCTCGGCGAGCGCCTCGACGGCCGCTTGGCTGTCGCCGCGGTACTGGATCGCGTCGAACATCCGGCCCAGTACGCGGGCGGTGTCCTCGACCGACTCCTTGTGGCCGATCTGGGAACCGGCGGGATCGAGGTAGGTGGTGTGGGCGCCCTGGTCGGCGGCGGCGACCTCGAACGCGCAGCGGGTGCGCGTCGAGGTCTTCTCGAAGACCAGCGCGACGTTCCGGCCCGTGAGGCGCCGCTGCTCGGTCCCCGCCTTCTTGGCCGCCTTCAGCTCGGCGGCCAGCGCGACCAGGCCGCGGAACTCGGCGGCGGTGAAGTCGAGCTCCTTGAGGAAACTGCGGCCGACGAGGTCGGTGGCCATGGCGGCACTCCAGGGTCGCGTGACGGGGAATGCTGGAAGTCTATACGACAGTCCGCATTGATATACAGCCCCTGTTTTCCCCGCCCCCGCCCATCGTGCCTTGTCAGACGCCTCCTGGCGCACCATCGGCGGCTGGACGGGTCATACGGGATCCCGTTCCACCGGGCAGCTCATGCACCGGGGACCGCCCCGCCCGCGCCCCAGTTCGCTGCCCGGGATCTCGATGACCTCGATGCCCTCCTTGCGCAGGTGTGTGTTGGTCGTCACGTTCCGCTCGTACGCCACGACCACCCCCGGCTCCACCGCCAGCACGTTGCAGCCGTCGTCCCACTGCTCGCGCTCCGCCGAGTGGACGTCCTGCCGGGCGGTCAGCACCCGGATCGAGTCCAGCCCGAGCGCAGCGGCGATGGCCCGGTGCATGTGCTCCGGCGGGTGGTCGCTCACCTTCAGGTCGTGCGCGCCGGCGCCCGGCTCGATGGTGTACGAGCGCAGCATGCCCAGGCCCGCGTACTGGATGAACGTATCTCCGTCGACCATCGTCATCACGGTGTCCAGGTGCATCAGCGCCCGGCGCTTGGGCATGTCGAGCGCCACGATGGCGGTCGCCGACCCGGCGGCGAACAGGCCGCGGGCGAGCATCTCCACCGCCTGCGGGGTGGTCCGCTCGCTCATCCCGATCAGGACGGCGCCGTTGCCGATGACGAGCACGTCCCCGCCCTCGATGGTCGAGGGGTAGTCCGCCTGCCCCTGCGACCAGAAGTGGAAGGCGCCCGAGGCGGTGAACAGCGGGTGGTGCCGGTAGATCGCCTCGAAGTGCACGGTCTCGCGCTGCCGGGCCGGCCAGCGCATCGCGTTGATCGACACCCCGTCGTAGATCCAGGCCGACGTGTCCCTGGTGAACAGGTGGTTGGGGAGCGGCCCCAGCAGGAAGTCGTCCAGTTCCATCGCATGGAAGCGGACCGAGACCGGCTCCGCATGCCGCTCCAGGTACTCGCGCTTGGTCATGCCGCCGACCAGCGCCTCGGCCAGGTCGGCCGACGACAGCCCGTCGAACACGGCCCGCAGGTGGTCGGTGGCGAGCGGCCCGTACTCCTTCTCGTCGAACACCCGGTCGAGGACGAGGTGTCTGGCCTCGGGGATGTCCAGGGCCTCGCTCAGCAGGTCGCCGAAGAGGTGCACCTCCACGCCCCGGTCCCGCAGCACGTCGGCGAATCCGTCGTGCTCCTGGCGGGCCCGGCGCACCCACAGCACGTCGTCGAAGAGCAGTGCGTCCTTGTTGCTCGGTGTGAGCCGCTTCAGCTCCAGGTCGGGTCGGTGGAGGATGACGCGGCGAAGCCGTCCGGCCTCGGAGTCGACATGGAATCCCATGGCGTACACGTTCGCAGACCGGACGGCTTTTTGACGTGGCGTTGGCTCAGGAGGCCCGGGCGGACCACGGGTCGCTCCGGTTCAGCGCAGACCGAGCAGCGCCGTCGGCGCCCCGACCAGTTCCGGGCCGGTCAGGCCCAGCTTGGGGAGGGTCGCGTTCGGGATGCCGTGGTTGCTGCCGTCGGGCATCGTGAGCGGTGCGCCGAGGACCACGCCGGGGGTCCGGGCTTCCAGGTCGGTGGCCGGGGCCTCCAGCGTGCCCTCGCCGTCGGTCTTCGGGTCGCCGAGCAGGTTCGGTACGGGCGTGCTGACCAGGGTGCGGCCGAGGTCGGCGCCGACCGGCAGGGCCGGCAGGACCGGGGTCGGCAGCAGGTCGCCCTTGTGGTGGCGGATCTCCGGGGCACCGACGACGGGCAGCGGCACTCCGGTGCCCAGGCGCGGGGTGTCCACGCCCAGCGTGGTCTTCACCGCGTCCAGCGGGACCTCGACCGGCACCGCGTCGGCCGCTGCCGGGCCGGCCGCGCCGGCGGCGGCGATACAGGTCATGAGCGCCGCAATGCTTCCGCGCGCGGTCATCTTCATAAGGGCTGTTCCGTCCTTCCAGGGTCGCGGACGTTCCGCTGCCCTGGATGAACGATCCCGCCCGCGGTTTCCCCGGCGTTCCCCGGGAAAGTTCCCCCATACGACCTAATTCGGGGCCGTGCCGCGTCATGGGATTTACGTGCCCGGCACACCCGGCCGCGCGGGCCGCACCCCGGTCACGCCCGGTCACGCCCGGTCACGCCCGGTCACGCCCGGCCGCGCCCGCACGGTGGCGGGAGCGGCCGGGCCGGTCGGGCGTCACAGCCGGGGGTCGACCGGCTCCGACTCCAGGGCCAGCACCGCGAAGACCGCCTCGTGGACCCGCCACAGCGGCTCGCCGGCCGCCAGCCGGTCCAGGGCCTCCAGCCCGAGCGCGTACTCGCGCAGCGCGAGCGACCGCTTGTGGCCCAGGTGCCGCTCCCGCAGCCGCTCCAGCTGCTCCGGACGCGTGTACTCCGGACCGTAGATGATCCGCAGGTACTCCCGGCCGCGCACCTTGATGCCCGGCTGGACCAGGCGCCCCTTGCCGTCCCGGGCGTACGCCTGGAGCGGCTTGACGACCATGCCCTCGCCGCCGGCGGCCGTGAGCTCCAGCCACCAGTCGGTGCCCGCCCGTACGGAGTCCGGGTCGGCGGTGTCGACCAGGATCCGGCCGGTGCGGCGCAACAGCCCCGTGCCGGCGGCCTCGTCGGCGGCGACGAGCCGGTCCAGCCAGAACAGCTGCTCGTCGTGCGGCACGGTGGCCAGCGACCGCCCGGCCGCGGCCAGCAGCTGGAACGGCGCGAACCGTACGCCGTCCAGCCCGTCGGTGGTCCAGCAGTAGCGGCGGTAGGCGTCGGTGAACCGGGCCGCGTCCGCCGCCCGCTCCTGCTGGCGCTCCAGCAGCCCGCCGGTGTCCACGCCCCGCTCACGGGCCGCGGCCAGGGCGGCGATCGCATCGGGGAAGACGCCGCGGGAGGCCGCGCCGACGGCGGCGTACTGGTTGCGCAGCAGCCCGGCGGACTTCAGCGACCAGGGCAGCAGCTCCCCGTCGAGCAGCAGCCAGTCCGTGTCCAGCTCCTCCCACAGGCCCGCGTCGGTGACGGCCGACCGGATCCGGGCCAGGACCTGCTCGGTGACCTCCGGGTCCGGGAAGAAGGGCCGGCCGGTACGGGTGTAGACGGAGCCGGTGGCGGAGCCGACGGCGGCGAACCGCTCCCGGGCCGCGTCCGCGTCCCGGCACACCAGGACGGTGGCGCGGGAGCCCATGTGCTTCTCCTCGCAGACGACCTGGGCGATGCCGTCGGCCCGGTACTGGGCGAAGGCCTCCGCCGGGTGTTCCAGGTGGTGGCCGTCCTTCGAGGTCGCCGTGGGCGCCATCGTCGGCGGCAGGTACGGCACCAGCCGGGGGTCCACCGCGAAGCGGCTCATGACCTCCAGGGCGGCCGCCGCGTTCTCCTCGCGCACGGCCACGTTGCCCAGGTGCCGGGTCTCCACGGTGCGCCGCCCGTGCACGTCGGCCAGGTCGAGCGGGCGGCCCTCACGGCCCCCGGGGGCCTCGGCGGCGAGCGGCTTGACCGGCTCGTACCAGACCTTCTCCGCCGGTACGTCGACCAGTTCCCGCTCCGGCCAGCGCAGGGCGGTCATCCTGCCGCCGAAGACCGCGCCGGTGTCGAGGCAGATGGTGTTGTTGATCCAGGAGGTGTCCGGGACCGGGGTGTGGCCGTAGACCACGGCCGCCTTGCCCCGGTACTCCTCGGCCCACGGGTAGCGCACCGGCAGGCCGAACTCGTCGGTCTCGCCGGTGGTCTCCCCGTACAGGGCGTGCGCGCGGACCCGGCCGGAGGTCCGGCCGTGGTACTTCTCGGGCAGGCCGGCGTGGCAGACCACCAGCCGGCCGCCGTCGAGGAGGTAGTGGCTGACCAGGCCGGCGATGAACGCGCGGACCTCCTGCACGAACTCCTCGGGCTCGCGGCCGAGCTGCTCGACGGTCTCGGCGAGGCCGTGGGTCAGCTGGACCTTGGAGCCCTTGAGGTAGCGGCCGAGCTTGTTCTCGTGGTTGCCCGGCACGCACAGCGCGTTGCCGGAGCGGACCATGCCCATCACGCGGCGCAGGACGCCGGGGCTGTCCGGGCCGCGGTCGACCAGGTCGCCGACGAACACGGCGGTGCGGCCCTCGGGGTGGGCGCCGTCCTCGTAGCCGAGCGTGGCGAGCAGGGTCTCCAGCTCGGAGGAGCAGCCGTGGACGTCGCCGATGATGTCGAAGGGCCCGGTGAGGTGCGTGAGGTCGTTGAAGCGCTTCTCGAGGACGACCTCGGCGTTCTCGACCTCCTCGACGGAGCGCAGGACGTGCACCTTGCGGAAGCCCTCGCGCTCCAGGCCGCGCAGCGAGCGGCGCAGCTCGCGGCGGTGCCGCTGGATGACGTGGCGGGGCAGGTGGGCCCGGTCGGGGCGGGCGGCGTTGCGCTCGGCGCAGACCTGCTCGGGCAGGTCGAGGACGATGGCGATGGGCAGTACGTCGTGCTCGCGGGCGAGCCGCACCAACTGCCGGCGGGCCTCCTGCTGGACGCTGGTGGCGTCGATCACGGTGAGGCGACCGGCGGCCAGGCGCTTGCCGGCGACGTAGTGCAGGACGTCGAAGGCGTCCTTGCTGGCGCTCTGGTCGTTCTCGTCGTCGCTGACGAGCCCGCGGCAGTGGTCGGAGGAGATGACCTCGGTGGGCTTGAAGTGCCGGCGGGCGAAGGTGGACTTGCCCGATCCGGTGGCGCCGATCAGGACGACGAGGGACAGGTCGGTGACGGGGAGCACGCGGCGGTCGGTGCTGGCGGTGGCGGAACCGGTGGTTCCGGTGCCGGTGGCTTCGGTGGTCATGCCGCCTCTCCCTCCTTCGGGGTGTCGGTGGTGCGGGTGGTGTCGGCGGTGTCGGTCGTGCGGGTCGTGCGGGTGGTGTCGGCGGTGTCGGCGGCCCGGGTGAAGACGGCCATCTGGGTAGGCGGGCCGACCTCGGGATCGTCCTCGCCTACGGGCGTGAACTGCACGGTGTACCCGTGACTCCCGGCGACGGCCGCGGCCCAGTCCCGGAACTCGGCGCGGGTCCACTCGAAGCGGTGGTCCGCGTGCCGGAACCGCCCGGCGGGCAGGGTCTCCCAGCGGACGTTGTACTCCGCGTTGGGCGTGGTCACGAGGACCGTGCGGGGACGGGCCGCGCCGAACACCGCGTACTCCAGGGCGGGCAGCCTCGGCGGGTCCAGGTGCTCGACGACCTCGCTGAGCACGGCCGCGTCGTAGCCGGCCAGCCGCTTGTCGGTGTACGCGAGCGAACCCTGCAGCAGCCGTACGCGCCCGCTCTGCTTCTCCCCCATCCGGTCCAGCCGCAGCCGCCGGGCCGCGGTGCCCAGGGCCCGTACGGACACGTCGACACCGGTGATCTCGGTGAACGACACGTCCCGCAGCAGCTCCTGCACCAGCTGACCCTGGCCGCAGCCCAGGTCGAGGACCCGGGCGGCGCCGGCGGCGCGCAGCGCGGCGACGATCGCCTCGCGGCGCCGCACGGCCAGCGGCACGGGCCGCTCGGCGGTGTCGGTGTCCTCGTCGACGGCGTTGTCCAGGTCCTCGGCCTCGCTGCCGTCCGCCTCGGCGAGGCGGGCCAGCTCCAGACGCTCCAGGGCGTCCCGGGTCAGCCGCTTCTGCCGGGCCAGGTAGCGGGAGGTGATCAGGCCGTGCTCGGGATGCCCGGCGAGCCAGCCGTCACCGGCCCTCAGCAGCTTGTCCACCTCGTCGGGGGCGACCCAGTAGTGCTTGGCGTCGTCGAGCACGGGCAGCAGGACGTACAGCTGGCGCAGTGCGTCGGTGAGCCGCAGCTCGCCCTCCAGGACCAGCCGTACGTAGCGGGAGTCCCCCCACTCGGGGAACTGCTCGTCCAGCGGCAGCGGCTCGGGCCGTACGAGGTCCCAGCCGAGCGGGTCGAACAGCCGGTGCACCAGGTCCGCCCCGCCGCGGGCGGGCAGCGCCGGAATCTCGATGCGCAGCGGACGGACCTGCTCGACGAGGTCCGGACGGGCGGTGCAGCGGCCGTTCAGCGCGCTGCCGAACACCGCGCGCAGGGCGACGGCGAGCAGCGAGGAGGCGGCGTACGGGCGGTCGTTGACGTACTGCGCCAGCGCCGCGTCGGGTGCCCCGCCCCGGCCCTTGCCCTGCCCGCGGCGCACGAGCGCGACGGGGTCCACTTCCAGCAGCAGGGCCGCCGTGCAGCGCTCGGGCGCGGCCTCGGGGTAGAAGACGTGGGCCGTGCCGTGGGACGTGGCGAACGCCTGCGCCTTGCCGGGATGCTTGTGCAGCAGAAAGCCCAGGTCGGTGGCGGGTCGTTCAGGGATACCGGTGGTGGAGATCGTCAGGAACACACGACCGATTCTTGCCCGTCACCCGCTTCCGCTGCTCGCTATTTTCCGGCACCGCCGCCGGCCCCCGCGGTTCCTCCGCTTCCCCCGACTCCCCCGACTCCCCCGACTCCTCGGGCTCCTCCGGCTCCTCCGGCTCCTCCGGCTCGCCCGGCCTCGGCGGCCTCGGCGGCCAGCCGGGCGATGCGGGCCGGGCCGATGCGGCAGCAGCCGCCGATGAGGCGGGCCCCGGCGCGCCGCCAGGCGGCCGTGGGCCAGGGGGCGGGGGCGGCCGGGCGGGCCCAGGTGCCGGTGGCCGCGTCCCAGACGGAGCCGTCGTTGGGGTAGGCCAGGAGCGGCAGGTCCGTGACGGCGGCGGCGGCCTCCAGCGCGGGCAGCACGTCCTGCGGATCGCAGCAGTTGACGCCGGTCGCGATGACCTGCGGGGAGGCCGCGGCGAGGGCGAAGGCCTCGGCCAGGGGGTCGCCGGCGCGGGTCCGCCCGGCGGCGACGGTGTAGCCGATCCAGGCGGGGGCGCCCGTCTCGGCGAGGACGGTGACCACCGCTTCCGCCTCGGCCGCGTCGGGAATCGTCTCCACCGCCAGCAGGTCGGGGCCGGCCGCCAGCAGGGCCTCGATGCGCGGACGGTGGAAGGCGGCGAGCTCGCGCACGGTCAGCCCGTACCGGCCGCGGTACTCGGAGCCGTCCGCGAGGACCGCCCCGTACGGGCCGACGGAGGCGGCGACCCACACCTCGTGGTCGGCGGCCTCCGCGGCCCGGGCCGCCAGGGTGACGCTGCGCCGCAGGAGGGCGGTGGTCTCCGCACGGTCGTGGCCGCGGGCGGCGAAGGCCCCGTACCCCACCTGGTAGCTGGCGGTGATCAGCACCTCGGCGCCGGCCCGCGCGTACGCGGCGTGGGCGGCCCCGACCTGGCCGGGTGCCTCGGCGAGCACCCGGCCCGTCCAGAGGCCGCCGGAGAGGTCGCAGCCCTGGTCGGCGAGCTGGTTGCTCAGACCGCCGTCCAGGACGACGGTCCTGCGGGACAGGGCTTCGGCGAGCGGGCCGGACGCGCGGGGCATCGTGCCGCACCTGCCTCAGCGGAGCTGGGACAGCACCTGGGCCGAGATCAGCTCCAGGTGGTCCAGGTCGTCGAGGTCGAGCAGCTGGAGGTAGACGCGGGAGGAGCCGATGGCCTCGTAGGTGCCGATCTTGTGGACGACCTCGGCGGGCGAGCCGGCCAGGCCGTTCGCCTTGAGCTCGTCGACGTCGCGGCCGATGGCGGCGGCCCGGCGGGCGACCTCGGCGTCGTCCCGGCCCACGCAGACCACCAGGGCGTTGGAGTAGACGAGGTCGTCGGGCTTGCGCCCGGCCGCCTCCGCGGCCCTGCGCACCCGGTCGAACTGCCGCTCGCTGTCCGCGATCGAGGCGAAGGGCATATTGAACTCGTCGGCGTAGCGGGCGGCGAGGCGCGGGGTGCGCTTGGCGCCGTGGCCGCCGATGAGGACGGGCACCTTGGCCTGGGCGGGCTTGGGCAGCGCCGGGGAGTTCTCCACCCGGTAGTGGGTGCCCGTGAAGTCGAACACGGCCCCCGGGTCGGTGGCCCACAGGCCGGTGACGATGGCGAGCTGCTCCTCCAGGCGTGCCATCCGCTCCGCGGGGAAGGGGATCCCGTACGCCTTGTGCTCCTCCTCGAACCAGCCCGCGCCCAAGCCGAGTTCGACGCGGCCGCCGGACATCTGGTCGACCTGGGCGACCTGGATGGCGAGCACGCCCGGCAGCCGGAAGGTGCCGGCCGTCATCAGCGTGCCCAGCCGGATCCGGCGCGTCTCCCGCGCCAGGCCGGCCAAGGTGATCCAGGCGTCGGTGGGCCCGGGCAGCCCGTCGGCCGACCCCATCTTCAGGTAGTGATCGGACCGGAAGAACGCCTCGAAGCCGAGGTCCTCGGTGGCCTTCGCGACGGTCAGGAGGGTGTCGTAGCTCGCGCCCTGCTGGGGCTCGGTGAAGATACGCAGATCCATGCCCTCCATCCTGCCCCCATCCCACCCCTGCCGAGTGAATCCGGGTCAACCGGACGGCCCGCGCCCGGCCCGGCCAGTGACCGGCCCGGACCGAGATCGTTGGCACGTCCGGAGCCGGACCGCCCGGCCCGCGCGCCGGCGGCGCCCGCCGGTGCGTACACCGCCCCTTCCGCCCCGGAAGGGCCAGGGCCGAGGAGGCCGCCATGTCCTACGAGTCCGCGCCCGATCACGCGCGCCGGGAGCCCGGCGGGGCCGCCGCGGACGACGCGCCGAAGGGCCTGCTCCAGCAGATGGAGGAGCTGATGGCGGCCCTGAACGCCGACCTGTCGCAGCTCGACGCCGAGCTCCAGTCCTCCGCGGACCGCGCCCCCGGCGCGCCGTCAGCCGCGGCCCCCGGCACCCCGGAGGGCGACCGCCGCTCGTACCGCCCGTTCTGACCGCTCCCCGTCCGGCAGCCCGCCCGGGCCGCCGGGCCGTCGGACGACCCCGCCGCCGGACGAACCCGCCGCCGGGCTGCCGCTCTTCCGCCGGTCAGACCGCGCCCGTGGTCGAGCCCCGCTCGCGGACCATCAGCAGGCGCAGGATCGCCCGTACCCGGTCGCTCGACTCGTCGGCCGCGTCGATGGACTCTATGCACTGCCAGTACAGGCTCTCGTCGTCCGTCGCGCAGGCCACGCCGACCAGGGCTATCCCCACCTCGCCCAGCAGCTCCTGGAGTCCGAGCAGTGCCTGCCGGACATCGGCCACCCCGCTGAGCTGCGCCGCTCTCGGCGGGTGGTCGGGCCCGCGACCCTCACCGCGCAGGGCGGCTCTGTCGAACACCCCGCAGCCTCTGCCTCCCGCTTCGCCCAGTCCCCGCGCCTCCGATCTCAGCTCCCGCGGTCCGGTGACCGCGAGCCAGTTCCCCATGCCCTGGGCCAGTGCCTGGGCCTGCCAGGCCTCGCCCACGATGTCCAGTGCCGCCCCGCTCCGCGCCAGCGCGTGCCGGCCGGCCGCGATGAGCCGTACCGCATCCATATGCCGTCCCCCGTCCGCACGACATCCGCCGTTCTCGCCACTACCCAGAGTGAGGGCAATGGGCCAGTAAAGCCAGGGGTATTCGGAAATCTCTGGACACAAACGTGGTTGTGAACAACCCGATCACTCCGAAGAGTGACGATTTGGTGTCGAGGTTCCCTCCACCGGGAAACGGAGCTCGTTCCTCTCGATCTTCGCGGCGAGCGCATCCAACACATCCACCCCCAGAACCTCACAGAATTGCAGCAGATACGCGAGCACGTCGGCCACCTCGTCGACCACGCGGTGTGCGGATTCCGGCTTCTCCATGACCTTCGCCGACTGTTCCGGCGTCAGCCACTGGAAGATTTCGACCAGTTCCGCCGCCTCCACACTCAGCGCTACGGCCAGGTTCTTCGGGGTGTGGTACGGCTCCCAGCCGCGCGCGGCGGCGAAGCCGGCCAGCCGCCGCTGGAGTTGGTGCAGCCGCTCCTCGGGACGGCCGTCGTCCGGCCGCCGCTCGCTCGTCTCGCTCATGGCCCCAGGTCTACCACCGCGACCCCGGACACCGGGCGGGCGGCCGCCGCGGTCCGGGGGCCCACGGCCGCGACGACGCGGACGTGACCGCGCGCGCAGGACAGCGCGGCCAGGCGCAGCAGCTCGGCGGCCTGCCGCGGGTCCAGGCAGCGGTCGAAGCCGTCGGCGAGGACGGTCAGCGCCTGCCGGGCGGAGAGGAGTTCGGCGGCCGGGTCCATGGCGAGCACCCCGGGCCCGGTCAGCAGGACCAGGGCCAGTGCGAGGAAGCGGAGTTCGCCCGAGCCGAGCCGGCCGAGCTCGGTGGCGGGCCGTCCGGGGCCGCGTTCCAGCAGGGCGGCGACGAGACCGCCGTCGACGGACCGGACGTCGAGGCCGTGCACCGGGCCGGCGCACGCCGTCCGGGCCGCGCCGGTCAGCAGTGCGTGGCGGGTGCCGCACTCGTGCCGGGTACGGCGCAACACGTCGGCCAGGTTGGCGCAGTCGCCCAGCAGCCGGCCCCCGCCCCGGGGGACGGGGGCGCGCATCCGCTCGGGCTGTGGATCGCAGGGGAACACCGAGCGCAGCGCCACCACGACCTGCTCGGCGGCGGCGAGGACCTCGCGCTGGCCGGGCGTGGCGCCGGCCACGCGGAGCGGTATCAGGGCGGTGCCGAGCCGGTCGTCGGGGAGCGGGGCCCGGGTGACCCCGGTGCTGCCGCCGGTGAGCCAGGCGGCCTGGACGGTGCGCCGGCCCGGGTCGCGCAGTGCGGTGGCGAGCAGGATCCGGCCGTCGATGGAGAGCCGCTCGCCGGCGATCCGCAGCTCCGGCTCGGCCTGTACGGCGA
This sequence comes from Streptomyces sp. NPDC127106, assembly GCF_042677605.1. Classification (NCBI taxonomy): domain Bacteria; kingdom Bacillati; phylum Actinomycetota; class Actinomycetes; order Kitasatosporales; family Streptomycetaceae; genus Streptomyces; species Streptomyces sp. NPDC127106. The sequence continues at coordinate 108,715 of NZ_JBHXTC010000003.1, forward strand.
GGTCGAGGCGGACGGGTCCGAGGGGCCCGTCGACGGTGCAGCCGATGCGGAACCCGCGCCGTCCCTGCTCGTCGGGGCGGGCCCGATCGGGGATCCGGGAGCTCGGGTCGGGGAACGCCCGGTCCAGGGTGGCGCCGGACCCGAGCCGGGCCAGGGCTTCCAGGGCGGCCAGGGCCTGGGACTTCCCGCTCCCGCTGGGCCCGGCGAAGAGCGCGATGGGGCCGAGCGGAAAGACGGCTGCGCGGTGCGCGCCGAAGGCGGAGAGCCGCAGCTCGGTGACGGCCGGCCGAAGCTGCACGACGGGGTCCGCGACCGGGCCGCGGCCGACGGCGGCGGGGCCGGGATCGAGACCGGGACCGACGGCGTCCGCGACCGTGCCGTGCACCGCGGCGTCCGCGACCGTGCCGTGCACCGCGGCGTCCGCGACCGGGCCGTGCACCGCGGCGTCCGCGACCGGGCCGTCCGCCGGGGCCCGGGGCCGCGGGGGGACCGTCAGAGCGGGCCGGGGGCCCGGGAGGGCGGCGGCCCGGGCGTCCGCCGCGTCCGAGGTGGCGTCCATGCGCCGGACGGTACGGGCCCCCGGGCCCCCCGCGGGGTCGGTGAACCGTTCCGTCGCGGCGACCTTCCTACGATCGGGGGACGGCCGCGGCCGCGATCCCCTCGACCTCGGTCCCGACGGGCGCCAGCAGGAAGACGTTCCGGTCGACCCGGTGCATGCCGCTGCCCAGCCCGAAGACGACGCCGCTGCTGAAGTCCAGGATCCGCTTGGCCACTTCGGTGTCCGCACCGGTGAGGTCGAGCAGCACCGGGATCTGGGCGATCAGGTACTCGGCCACCTCCCGGGCGTCGGCGAAGACCTGGACCCGGATCACGACGAAGCGACGCTGTTCCGCCGCGGACGCCTTGGGGGTCGTGGGGATCGTGCGGTGGTCCACCCGCGAGGGCCACTCGTTGCGGCTGCGCAGGGGGACCACCTGTGCGAGCCCCTCCCACTGTTCGTCCGTGACGTCGTACCTGCTCACCGGACCGCCTCGACCGTGCGCTTCATGTGCATCCCCCCATCCTCTCGCGCTTCACCCGTTCAGCCCAACAACGACACGGAGTGGCGGGATCCGGGGTTCACCCCACACCCAGCATGAGTTAGGTTAGGCATACCTAAGTAGGCCGTGAGGGAGAGAGATGCGCATGTCCACCGACGCCGAGCGGGTCCGGTCGATCCTGGCCGCCGCCCACTCCATGACCGTGACCGTCGACGGCCTGGCCACCGAAGTCCGCCACCTCGACGGCACGGACCCCCTCGGCCGGCTCCACCTGCACCCCGTCGAGCCCGGCGGCCACGCCGAACACCGGCCCGCGATCCGGCTGGAGTTCACCGACATCGCCCCCACCCCCGTACGGGACCGGGTGCGCGCCCGCGTCACGCTCCTCGGCCGCCTCCTCACCCCGTACGCGGACACCGACCCCGACGCCTCCACCTGCATGGAGTTCGACCGGGCCGTCCTGGAGACCGGGGACGGGCAGCGCTCGTACGTCGGCCTGCACGAGCTGGAGGCGGCCTCCCCCGACCCGCTCGCGCCGTACGAGGCCGGCATGCTCACCCACCTCCTCGACGACCACGCCGAACTCGTCACCCTCCTCCTCCGCCTGGTCCGGCCCGCGCCCACCGCCGCCCTCGTGCGCGCGCTCCCGCTCGCCATGGACCGCTACGGAATCACCCTGCGCCTGGAGGAGGCCCGCGACCACCGCGACGTCACCCTGCCCTTCCCCTCGCCGCTGGACGACGTCGAGCAGTCCGGCGTACAGATCCAGGCCCTCTTCAGCGCGGCCCGCCGCCGCTCCCACCGCAACACCCTGCCCGCCTGACGGCCCCCCAGCCGGTCACGGGACGTCATCGGCGGGCCCCGGCGGTGTGGCGGTTGGCGGGACGCGGCAGCCCGTAGTTCTCGCGCAGCGTGCCGCCGGTGTACTCGGTGCGGAACAGCCCGCGCCGCTGCAGGATCGGCACGACGTGGTCGACGAAGTCGGTGAGCCCCGAGGGCAGGACCGGAGCCATGATGTTGAAGCCGTCGGCGGCTCCGCCGAGGAACCACTCCTGGAGCTGGTCGGCGATCTGCTCGGGCGTGCCGGCGTACACGCGGTGGCCGCGCCCGGCCCCGAGCCGGGCGATCAGCTCGCGCAGCGTCAGGCCTTCGCGGCGGGCGAGTTCGGCGACGAGCGTGAACCGGCTCTTGTTGCCGTTGATGTCCCGCTCCTCGGGGAGATCGGGCAGCGGGCCGTCCAGCGGCAGGCCGGTGAGGTCGGTGCCGAGCATCCCGGACAGCTGGGCGAGCCCGTACTCCGGCACCTGGAGCTCGGTGAGCTGCCGCTCCAGGGCCTTCGCCTCCGCTTCGGTGGAGCCGATGATCGGGGCGATGCCGGGGAGGACCAGCAGGTCGTCCTCGCTCCGCCCGTACCGGGCGAGCCGTGACGTGAGGTCCTTGTAGAAGGCCTGGCCGTCGGCGAGGGTCTGCTGGGCGGTGAACACTGCCTCGGCGTACTGCGCGGCGAACTCCTTGCCGTCCTCGGAGGAGCCGGCCTGCACGAGCAGCGGGTACCCCTGGGGGGAGCGGGGCACGTTCAGCGGGCCGGCGACCCCGAAGTGGGTGCCGCGGTGGGCGGCGGGGTGGAGCCTGTCGGTGTCGGCGTAGACGCCGCGCTCCCTGTCGAGGACGATCGCGTCGTCCTCCCAGCTGTCCCACAACTTGGTGGCCACGTCGAGGAACTCGCGGGCGCGCTCGTAGCGGAGCCCGTGTTCGAGGTGCTCTTCCCGCCCGAAGTTGCGGGCCTCGTCGACGGTGCCGGAGGTGACGATGTTCCAGCCGGCCCGGCCACCGCTGATGTGGTCGAGGGAGGCGAACTTCCGCGCCAGGTGGAAGGGCTCGTTGAAGGTGGTGGAGACGGTGGCGATCAGACCGACGTGCTCCGTGACGGCCGCGATCGCGGAGAGCAGCGTGAGCGGTTCGAAGCCGCCGAGGGCGTTGTACCGGGCCTTGCCCCACAGGGCGAGGCCGTCCGCGAAGAAGACGGAGTCGAGCTTGCCGCGTTCGGCGGTGCGGGCGAGCTCCTGGAAGTAGGCCGGGTCGGTCACCCGCTCGGGTGAGCTGTCAGGGTGCCGCCAGGCGGCGTCGTGGTGGCCGGCGTTCATCAGGAACGCGTTGAGGTGCAGGGTGCGGGGCGTCCGGGTGGGCATGTGGGTTTCCCTAGGCGGAGGCGGGGACGCGCCACAGGCTGAGGCGGCGTTCCACGGTGACGAGCAGCTGGTTGAAGGCGACACCGATCGCGGAGATCGTGATGATGCCCGCGTACATCTGCGGGATCGCGAAGTTGAACTGCGAGGCGTTGACGAGGTAGCCGAGCCCGGCCTTGGCGCCGATCATCTCGGCGGCGACCAGGACCAGGATGGACACGGCGCCGGCCAGCCGGATGCCGGTGAAGACCGCCGGCACGGAGGCCGGGAGGATCACCTTCTGGAACAGCCGGGGCGTGGACAGGTCCAGCGACCGGGCCAGCCGGACGAGGGTGGGGTCGGCGTTGCGGACCGCGCTGACGGTGTTGAGCAGGACCGGCCAGAGGCAGGCGTAGACGACGATCGACACCTTCGAGGTCTCCCCGATGCCGAGGAGCAGGACGAAGACCGGCAGCAGCGCGAGGGCCGCGGTGTTGCGGAAGACCTCCAGCAGCGGGCCGAGGAAGTCGGCGAGCGGCCGGTACCAGCCGATGAGGAGGCCGAGCGGGACGGCGACGGCGACGGCGATCCCGAACCCGCCGACGGAGCGGACCAGGCTGGCCCGGGCGTGTTCGGCGAGCTGCCCGTCCCCCGCGAGCTCCCACCAGGCGACGCCGACCTCGCTGACGGGCGGCAGGAACGTGCCGTCGACGAGGCCCAGCCGCGGGGCGAGCTCCCACAGCACGAGCAGCGCGAGCACGGCGGCGGACCGGACGGCAACGGCCTTGATCCCGCGGCCGAGCACCCGGCCGGCACGCCGTGCCGCTGCGCCCGTGGCGGGCGGGCCCGCCGCTCCGCGGCTGTCCGGGCCCGGCTCGCCCGGGTCCGGCGCAGGCTCCGCCCGGGGCGGGGCGGACACCGGGGCGGACTGCACGACGGGAGGGTTCCCGGGCGGGCCCGGGGCGGGCGGGACGGCGCGGCCCGCCGCGGCCAGGGCGGTGGTGTCGGTTCCGGTGATCATGCGGCTGCCGCCTCCTTCTCCAGTTGCTGGGCGCGGGCCACCTCTTCGTGCAGCAGGGACCAGATCCCGTGCCGGTGGCGGGCGAACTCGGGGCTGGACCGCAGGGCCTCGCCCAGCAGTCCGTCGCCGTCCCGGAAGGTGATCGGGACGACCTCCTTGATCCGGCCGGGCCGGGAGGTCATGACGGCGACCCGCTGCCCGAGGTAGACCGCCTCCTCGATGCCGTGCGTGATGAACACGACGGTCTTGCCGGTGCTCTGCCAGATCCGGCGCAGCTCGTCCTGGAGCGACTCCCGCGTCTGCGCGTCGAGCGCCGCGAACGGCTCGTCCATCAGCAGGACGTCCGGGTCGTACGCCAGCGCCCGGGCGATCGCCACGCGCTGGCGCATCCCGCCGGACAGTTCGTGCGGATGCCGCTCCTCGAATCCGGTCAGCCCGACCAGGTCGAGGAACTCCCGGGCCCGCGCGGCGCGTTGGCGGCGCGGCACCCCGGTGGCCTCCAGGCCGAGCTCGACGTTGCCCTGTGCGGTGCGCCACGGCAGCAGCGCGTACTGCTGGAAGACGATGCCGCGGTCCAGGCCGGGACCGGTGACCGGTTTCCCGTCGAGCAGGATGCGCCCGCCGGACGGCCGGGCCAGTCCGCCCAACAGGTCCAGCAGCGTCGACTTGCCGCACCCGCTGGGGCCGACGACCACGAGGAACTCGCCGTCGCGGATCTCCAGGTCGATGCCGTCGAGGGCGGTGAACCCCCCGAATTCCTTGCGGACCTGCTCGAACACGATCTCCGCCATGGCGGACGTCACCCCTTCCCGTATCCGTTGAACTCGTTGGTGTAGAGGTCGGACGCCTTGAGCTGGCCCTTCTTGGTCTCGCCGCGCTCCCCGAGCCAGTCCAGCCAGATCTGGAACTCCTTGTCGGAGATGCGCCCGCCGGTCTCGGCGACGCCGTACGACTGCCAGTACTTGAGCGTGGAGGTGTCCTCGTTGCGGCCGCGCCGGGTGACGATGTCCGTCATCCGGGCGATGACCTGCTCGCGCGGGGTGGTGCGGGACCACTCGATGGCCTTCGCCACACCGGTCACGAAGGTGCGTACGGTGTCCGGGTTCTGCTCGATGAACCGCTCGGTCATCACATAGCTCCCGGCACTGAACGCACCGAGCAGCTCGAAGTCGGTGAACAAGGGGCGGATCCCGCCGCCTGCGAGGGCCTTGTCGCGCAGCACGCCGCCGAGCACGCCGACCTCGATCTGCTTCTGCCGCAGGGCCTGCTCGGTGTTGACCGGGGGGACCACGAGGGATTCCACCCCGGCCGCGTCCGCCTTCGACAGTCCGTTGCGGCTCAGGTACATCTCCAGCACGGCCTGGGCGTGGGCGCCCAGGGTGTTCATGCCGACCTTCTTGCCGACCAGGTCCCGTGCGCTGCGGACCGGACTGTCCTCCAGCACGTAGTAGCCGCTGTACGCGTGCCGGTCGGCGCCGTAATAGGAAATGACGGCCTTGATCGGTGCCTTGCTCGCCGCGAGCTTGACCACGGCCCCGTTGAAGGCTCCGCCGAAGTGGATCTGTCCGGTGGCGGCCGACTGGATGTCCTGCGGGCCGCTGATCGTGTTGCCGACCCACTCCAGCTCCAGGTTGCCGAGGTGGCCCAGGTCGGCGGCGAGTTCGGGCAGGGTGACCGCTCCGACGGACCCCTGGTACTTGAGGGTGGTGACCTGCTCCCGGGAACCGGCGCCGCCGGCGGTGGCCGTGCCGCAGCCCACCGCGGCCGCCGAGATGCCGAGCAGGGTCAGGAACTGGCGTCGGGACGCGAGGGCTGCGGACATGGCTTCTTCCGTTTCCGTGGTGTTCAGGGGGTGAGGGCGGGTGCGGCGGCGCGCACTGCGTCGGCGAACTCGTCGACGGCCCGGTAGAGGTCCGGTTCGGCCTCGGGCCGCAGCCGGTCCGGGCCGTTCCCGCGCTCCACGGAGGAGTCCAGTACGAACCGGCCGGCGGTGACGTGCCGGGCGCCGAGCGCGGCCAGGACGGGGCGGAGCGCGTAGTCGAGGGTCAGCACGTGGGCGAGGCTGCCGCCGGTGGCGAGCGGGAGAACGGTCTTCCCGGCCAGCCCGTCCTGCGGCAGCAGGTCGAGGAAGGCCTTCAGCAGGCCGGTGTAGGCGGCCTTGTACACCGGGGTCGCGACGACGATCCCGTCGGCCCCGGCGACCGCGTCCAGGGACCGGCGCAGCTCCGGCACCCCGCGCCGGGCGGCGAGCAGATCGGCGGCAGGAAGCTCGCGCAGTACCAGATGGCTCGAGTCGAACCCGGCTCGGGACAGCCGGCGCAGCACGTGATCGGCGACCACGGCAGTACGGGAGTGCGGGGAGGGGCTGCCGGTGAGAGCGAGCACAACGGGCACGAAAGGCTCCTCAGACACCTGCGGTGGACGCACCGGACGGGATCCCGTAGGACGGCTCGGGCACGGCCTCCGGGCTGATCAGCCGGGACGGCACGCCGTCGGGCCCGACCGGGACGTCCCCGTCGACGGTGACCCGCCGCAGGGTGCGCTCGTGGTCGTCGGAGTCGTCGACGCCGTAGTGCTGGGTGGCGCGGTTGTCCCAGATCGCGACGTCCCCGGCCCGCCACTGCCAGCGGACGGTGTTCTCCGGGCTTTCGACGTGCGCCTGGAAGAGGTCCACCAGGGCCCGCGAGTCCCGGCCGCCGAGACCGACGATCCGCTGGACGAAGTTGCCGAGCAGCAGACTGCGCTCGCCGGTCTCGGAGTGGACCCGGACCACGGGGTGCTCGGTGAGGAACGCGGTGGAGGTGAACACCTCGCGGAACTGCGCGAGCGCCTCGGGCACGGCGTCGGGCCGCAGGGCCGCGTAGTCGTACGCGTTGGAGTGCAGGGCACGCAGCCCGTCGGCGAGCCCCTTCAGTGCAGCGGGCAACTGGGCGTAGGCCGCGGCCGTGTTGGCCCACAGCGTGTTGCCGCCGTACGGGGGAACGGTGACGGCCCGCAGGATCGAGAAGGCCGGATAGGCAGGCACGAACGTCACGTCCGTGTGCCACTGGTTGGCACGGGCGCCGTGCTCGGAGTCGATGCCGAGGGCGTAGCGGCCGTCGGCGGACGGCACGGTGGGGTGCGCCACCGGGGTACCGAGCAGCTCGGCGAAGGCCTCGTGGCCCGCCTCGTCCAGGTGGTCCTGGCCGCGGAAGAAGACGACCTTGTGGGCAAGCACGGCATTCCGTATCGCGGCGGCGGTCTCGGAATCGAGGTCGCCCCCGAGCCGCACGCCCCCGACCTCGGCCCCGATGCGGCCGCCGATCCGGGTCACGGTCAGGGTGTCGCCCCCGGCCGGGGCGTCGGTGCGGGTGGCAGTGGTCATGGGAACTCCCGGAGCAGGGCTGCGGATCTCCGCAGCGGAGGAAAGGGGTACGGCAGGGCCGCGAGAGCACGGCTAGAACGAAAGGGCTGCGAGAGCACCGAGGCCGGTAGGGACGGCCGCACGGGCGGGGCAACCGGAAGACGAGGGCGTCGACGCGCCCGGATCACCCGACGGGCGGCACAGGATCAGAGCGCTCGGCGCTCAGACCCGGCGCGGGGCCGTACAGCGGCCCGGACACGAACCCGGCGCGCTACAGGGGCCAGAGGTGTGGAGCCGCGGGGAGAGGAACTCGTTCGCGGACATGCCCCGGAGCGTGTCAGCGGGCCCAGCCCCGGTCAACCCCCGCTCCGGCGCGCCCGCCACAAGCCACCGAACTCCCCCGGTAACCCCCTCGCACCCCCACGACCTGGCCTTTCTCCATCCTCCGAGAGCCCGGCACAGCCTGCCCGGGCGGCTTGAAACCGTGGCTGGATTTCATCCCCCCGCAACGCCCCTGCCACGCGCCCACACACTGCCGGAACATCGGCCGCCGCGACCCTCCCGCACCCCTCCGCCCGGCGAACCGATCCGGCCCGTGCCCCCGTCCCCGCCCCCCTGCCGTCCTTCGGGGCCTGCCCGACAGTCCTTGTCTTTCCGGGACGGGTCGGGCGGTCAAGAGTGGCCGAAGGCCATCGCGCAGCGACGCGACCGGAGGGAGCGCTCTTGAGGGCGCGGCCCGGCCCGGAAGGACACTGAGGACTGACGGGCAGACCCCGCCCGCGGCGCGCTCCGCCCGGCGACACCCCCCTCACGGAGGCACGGGCAGACACCCCCAAACGGACCGCCCACCAGACGCCCCCAAACAAACACCCCCCAAACGGACGCCGCCAACCAGACACCCCCAAACGGACGCCCCCAAACGGACGCCGCCAAACGAACGTCCCCCACCAGAAGCCACCCCAACGGGCAGAAGCCGCCCCCACGGGCACCCCCGACCGCCCCCTACCGATACCCCGCTCGTCCGCGCCCCCTCCCCCTCACCTGAGAGGGGGAGATCACATCCGGTGGTTATGGTCGTCCTCTGGGTGACCCCCCTAGCATTCGGGCCATGACGGTCCTGCCTGACGACGGGCTTTCCCTGGCCGCCGAGTTCCCTGACGCGACGCATGAGCAGTGGCAGCGCCTGGTAGAAGGCGTACTGCGCAAGTCCGGCAAGGACGTATCCGGCGAGGCCGCGGAAGACGCGTTGTCCACCAAGCTCGAGGACGGGCTCATCACCCGCCCGCTGTACACCGCGCCCACAACGCCCGGCACGCCCAGCACGCCCGGAACACCCAGCACGCCCAGCACGCCCGGAACGCCCGGAACGCCGCACGACACCGGCTTCCCCGGGTTCGCCCCCTTCGTGCGAGGCGGCAGCCCCGCCGGCGGCTCCGCCTCCGGCTGGGACGTGCGGCAGCGGCACCTCGGCACCGACCCCGCCCGGGTCAACGAGGCCGTCCTCGCCGACCTGGAGAACGGCGTCACCTCCCTGTGGCTGAGCCTGGGCCGGGGCGGACTGCCCGTGGAGTCGCTGGGCCGGGCCCTGGACGGGGTGTACCTGGACCTCGCGCCCGTGTCCCTCGACGCCGGCGCCGAATTCGCCGCGGCCGCCCGCGCCCTGTTCGCCCTGTACGCCGAGCGCGGCGTGGCCCCCGGGGCCGCCCGCGCCGTCCTGGGCGCCGACCCGCTGGGCCACGAGGCCCGCACCGGCGAGGAGGCGGACCTCGCCCCGGCCGTCGCCCTCGCCCAGGAGGCGGCGGCGCACTGGCCGGGCGTGCGCGCCCTGACCGTGGACGCCCTGCCGTACCACGAGGCCGGCGGTTCGGCCGCCGAGGAGCTGGGCCTGTCGCTGGCCACCGGTGTCGCCTACCTGCGCGCCCTCGACGGCGCAGGGCTCGGCGTCGAGGCCGCCCTCGGCCAGCTGGAGTTCCGCTACGCGGCGACCGCCGACCAGTTCCTGACGATCGCGAAGTTCCGGGCCGCGCGCCGGCTGTGGGCCCGCATCGCCGGGGCCTGCGGGGCCGCACCGGCCGGCGCCCAGCGCCAGCACGCCGTGACCTCGCCGGTGATGATGACCCGCCGCGACCCGTGGGTGAACATGCTGCGCACCACCGTCGCCTGCATGGCGGCGGGCGTGGGCGGCGCGGACGCGGTCACCGTGCTCCCCTTCGACCACGAACTCGGCCTGCCGGACGCGTTCGCGCGCCGCATCGCCCGCAACACCTCCTCCATCCTCCTCGAAGAATCGCACCTGGCCCGCGTCATCGACCCGGCCGGCGGCTCCTTCTACGTGGAGCAGCTCACCGAGGAACTCGCCGACGCAGCCTGGGAGTTCTTCCAGACCGTCGAGAAGGCGGGCGGCCTGCCCGCCGCGCTGCGCTCGGGCCTGGTCGCCGACCGCCTGGCCGCGACCTGGGCGGAGCGCTCCGCGCGCCTGGCCAAGCGCCGCGAGCCCATCACCGGCGTCAGCGAGTTCCCGCTGCTGACCGAGCAGCTGCCCGAGCGCGAGAGCGCACCCGAGGCCCCGTCCGGCGGGCTGCCCCGGGTCCGGCGCGACGAGGCGTACGAGGCGCTGCGCGCCCGCAGCGACGCCCACCTGGCGGCGACCGGCACCAGGCCGCGGATCTTCCTCGCCGCGCTCGGCACGGCGGCGGCGCACACCGCGCGCGCCACGTTCGCCTCGAACCTGTTCCAGGCGGGCGGCATCCAGCCGGTCCACGACCCGGTGTCGGTGGACGCGGCGACGGCCGCCGAGGCGTACGCGGCGAGCGGCGCCGACGGCATGGCCGTGCTGTGCTCCAGCGACGCGCTGTACGAGGAGCAGGCCGAGGCCGTCGCCGCGGCCCTGCGCTCGGCGGGCGCGACGACCGTCTTCCTCGCGGGCAGGCCCGGCACGGCGGCCGGCGACGTCGACGAGTACGTCTACGCCGGCTGCGACGCGGTCGCGGTGCTGTCCTCCGTTCTCGACCGGATGGGAGTGGCCCCGTGAGCGGCATCACGACCGGCAGTGGCATCCCCGACTTCTCCGACCTCCCGCTGCGCGACGACGCGGCCGCCCCCGCCACCGGTTCCGAGGAGCAGTGGCGCAGCGCCGTCAAGGAGTCCACCGGCACCGCCCCGGGCGACCTGGTGTGGGAGACGCCCGAGGGCATCGGCGTGCAGCCGCTGTACACCGGGCGGGACCTGGAGGGCCTGGACTTCCTGGCGACGTACCCGGGCGTGGCCCCGTACCTGCGCGGCCCGTACCCGACGATGTACGTCAACCAGCCCTGGACGATCCGCCAGTACGCGGGCTTCTCCACGGCCGAGGAGTCGAACGCCTTCTACCGGCGCAACCTCGCGGCCGGCCAGAAGGGCCTCTCCGTCGCCTTCGACCTGCCGACGCACCGCGGCTACGACAGCGACCACCCCCGGGTGACGGGCGACGTCGGCATGGCGGGCGTGGCGATCGACTCCATCTACGACATGCGGCAGCTGTTCGACGGGATCCCGCTGGACCGGATGTCGGTGTCGATGACGATGAACGGCGCGGTGCTGCCCGTCCTCGCCCTCTACATCGTGGCGGCGGAGGAGCAGGGCGTCTCCCCCGACAAGCTCGCCGGGACCATCCAGAACGACATCCTCAAGGAGTTCATGGTCCGCAACACCTACATCTATCCACCGAAGCCGTCGATGCGGATCATCTCGGACATCTTCTCCTTCACCTCGCAGAAGATGCCGCGGTACAACTCGATCTCGATCTCCGGGTACCACATCCAGGAGGCCGGGGCGACGGCGGACCTGGAGCTGGCGTACACGCTCGCGGACGGTGTGGAGTACCTGCGGGCCGGCCGGGAGGCGGGCCTGGACGTGGACGCGTTCGCGCCGCGCCTGTCCTTCTTCTGGGCGATCGGCATGAACTTCTTCATGGAGGTCGCCAAGCTGCGCGCGGCCCGCCTGCTGTGGGCGAAGCTGGTCAAGCAGTTCGACCCGAAGAACACCAAGTCCCTCTCCCTGCGCACGCATTCGCAGACCTCGGGCTGGTCGCTGACCGCGCAGGACGTCTTCAACAACGTGACGCGGACCTGCATCGAGGCGATGGCCGCGACCCAGGGGCACACCCAGTCGCTGCACACCAACGCCCTCGACGAGGCGCTCGCCCTGCCGACGGACTTCTCCGCGCGCATCGCCCGCAACACCCAGCTGCTGCTCCAGCAGGAGTCCGGGACCTGCCGGTCGATCGACCCGTGGGGCGGCAGCGCGTACGTCGAGAAGCTGACGTACGACCTGGCGCGGCGGGCCTGGCAGCACATCCAGGAGGTCGAGGCGGCCGGCGGCATGGCGCAGGCCATCGACGCGGGCATCCCGAAGCTGCGCGTGGAGGAGGCCGCGGCCCGCACCCAGGCGCGGATCGACTCCGGCCGGCAGCCGGTGATCGGCGTCAACAAGTACCGCGTCGAGAACGACGAGCAGATCGACGTCCTCAAGGTCGACAACTCCTCGGTGCGCGCGCAGCAGATCGACAAGCTGCGGCGGCTGCGCGAGGAGCGCGACGAGGCCCGCACCCAGGACGCGCTGCGCGCCCTGACCCACGCCGCCGAGCGGGGCGCCGGGCAGGGCCTGGAGGGCAATCTGCTCGCCCTGGCCGTCGACGCGGCCCGGGCCAAGGCCACCGTCGGCGAGATCTCGGACGCCCTGGAGAAGGTGTACGGACGGCACGCGAGCCAGATCCGTACGATCTCCGGTGTGTACCGCAGCGAAGCAGGCGAGTCCCCCAACGTGGAGCGTACCCGTGCGCTCGTCGACCGGTTTGAGGAGGCGGAGGGCCGCCGTCCGCGCGTGCTGGTCGCCAAGATGGGCCAGGACGGCCACGACCGCGGCCAGAAGGTCATCGCGACGGCCTTCGCGGACCTGGGCTTCGACGTCGACGTCGGCCCGCTGTTCCAGACCCCGGCGGAGGTGGCCCGCCAGGCCGTCGAGGCGGACGTCCACGTGGTGGGCGTGTCGTCGCTGGCGGCCGGCCACCTGACCCTCGTCCCGGCGCTGCGCGAGCAGCTCGCGGAGGAGGGACGCGAGGACATCATGATCGTGGTGGGCGGGGTCATCCCGCCGGCCGACGTGCCGACGCTGCTCGACATGGGCGCGGCGGCGGTGTTCCCGCCGGGCACGGTCATCCCGGACGCGGCCCACGACCTGGTGACGCGGCTCGCCGCGGATCTGGGCCACGAGCTGTAGGCGGCGCCGGTGCCGAAGATCGACATCGAGGCCTACGCGAAGGGGGTGCTCGACGGGAAGCGCGCGTTCATCGCGCGCGCGATCACCCTCGTCGAGTCCACCCTCCCCGCGCACCGGGTGCTGGCGCAGACCCTGCTGACGGAGCTGCTCCCGCACTCGGGGCGGGCCCGGCGCATCGGGATCAGCGGGGTGCCGGGCGTCGGCAAGTCCACGTTCATCGACGCCTTCGGCACGATGCTGACCCGGCTGGGCCACCGGGTGGCGGTCCTCGCCGTGGACCCGTCCTCCACCCGTACGGGCGGCTCCATCCTCGGCGACAAGACGCGGATGGAACGGCTGTCGGTGGACCCGGCGGCGTTCGTGCGCCCCTCCCCCTCGGCGGGAACGCTCGGCGGGGTCGCCAAGGCCACCCGCGAGTCGATGATCGTGATGGAGGCGGCGGGCTACGACGTCGTCCTCGTCGAGACGGTCGGCGTCGGGCAGTCGGAGACGACGGTGGCGGGGATGGTCGACTCCTTCCTGCTGCTGTCCCTGGCGCGGACGGGTGACCAGCTGCAGGGCATCAAGAAGGGCGTCCTGGAGCTGGCGGACGTCCTGGCGGTGAACAAGGCGGACGGGCCGCACGAGCGGGACGCGCGGGCCGCGGCCCGCGAACTGTCGGGCGCGCTGCGGCTGATGCACCCTGCCGACGCGGCATGGACGCCACCGGTACTGACGTGCAGCGCGCGGGAGTCCAGCGGGTTGGACGAGGTGTGGAACCGCCTCGAACAGCACCGGCGGCTCCTGGACGCCGGGGGGCGGCTGGCCGCGAAGCGGGCTGCGCAGCAGGTGGAGTGGACCTGGTCCATGGTCCGCGAGGAGCTGCTGCAACGCCTCCAGGCCCACCCCGCGGTGCGGGACCTGGCCCCCGCCCTGGAGACCCGGGTCAAGGAGGGCTCCCTGACCCCGACCCTGGCGGCGGACCACATCCTGTCGGCCTTCACCGGCCCGTAGCGAAGGTGCCTGCGCCGCGCGGGCTGGAGGACTCCAGGCCGCGCCGGGGGCACCTCCCAGCGGTAGCTGGGGGGTGAGCGCACCGGACGCGGGGCGGCCGGCTGGGGCTCAGGCGTCGATCAGGGCGGGGTCGGGCGCCGAGACCGCGGCGCGGAGGGTGCGGGACCGTTCCGCCGGGTCTTCGGAGGCGAGCAGGGCCGCCAGGACCGCGATACGGGCCTGGCCGGCACGGAGCGTGCCCGTGGGGACGGCGCCCGCGGCGACCAGGTCCACCGCACCGCCGTGCGTGTAGATCTCCGTCACCGGCCCGGCGGCGACCCGCGTGGTCAGCGCCACCAGGACGCCGGCCGCCACGGCCGCCTCGACCGCGGCGACGATCTCCGGGGTGGCGTTGCCGGCGCCCGTGCCGACCAGGACGATGCCCCGTGCGCCCGCCGCGACCGCGGCGTTGAACAGCACCGGGTCCCCGTCGCAGTGGTGCATCACCATGTCGACCCGCGGCGGCAGCTCCGGCATGGCGGGCAGCGGCAGCGGCTGCGTCCGCTGCGGGGAGCGCAGCATGGCGACCTTGCCGAAGCCGATCTTCCCGAGGAGTTCCCGGGAGGGGTCGGCGAAGGCGTCCAGCGCCACGGACTGGGTCTTGACGGTGCCGCGGGCGGCGTGGACGCGGCCGGCGAAGCAGACGAGGACGCCCAGGCCGCGGGTGGTCGCCGCGGTGAGCAGGGCGTCGTACAGGTTGCCCGGCCCGTCGCCCTCGGCGGTGCCCATGGGCAGCTGGGCACCGGTGAAGACGACGCTGCGCGGGTCGTGGTGGTGCAGGTCGACGAGGAAGGCCGACTCCTCCAGGGTGTCGGTGCCGTGGGTGACGACGATGCCGTCGACGCCGGGGTCGGCGAGGACCTCGTGGACGGTGCGCAGCAGGGTGAGCTGGTGGGCGGTGGTCAGCCGGGGGCTGTTCACGCTGAAGAGGTCCACCACCTCGACGGTGACGTCCTCGGGCAGCGGCGCGGTGGCCATGACCTCGCGCCCGTCGGCGTCGGCGGCGAAGCCTGCGCCCTGCCAGCGGCTGGCTATCGTGCCGCCGGTGCTGATGACGACGATCCGACCCATGGCCGCCCTTCCTCCGGAACTCCCAAACGGGTGACATCTCGTACAGATGTGCTGTAGGGAGCAATGATAGGGACTCCGACGCGCAATTCGATTGCCGGTTTTGCCCGTTCCGTGATGTCGCTCGGGTGATAATTGCGCGATGGATGCGATCGACCGCGAAATCTTGCGCGAGCTCCAGGCCGACGGCCGGCTCAGCAACCAGGAACTGGCCCAGCGCGTGGGCCTGACCCCCTCACCCTGCATGCGCCGGGTGCGCCAGCTGGAGCAGGACGGGGTGATCCGCGGCTACCGGGCCGTCATCGATCCCGAGGCGGTGGGCCGCGGTTTCGAGGTGCTGGTCTCGGTGGAGGTCCGCCGGGACCGCGAGGCCGTGGAGGCGTTCGAGGCGGCCCTGCAGGACATCCCCGACGTCATCGAGGCGTACCGGCTGTTCGGCAGTCCCGGCTGTCTGCTGCGCATCGCGGTCACGGACCTGCGCGCGTACGAGCGCCTGTGGATCGAGAAGCTGACCGCGCTGTCCGGGGTCACCGAGGTCAACTCGCAGATCATCATGAAGCGGATCAAGGGCCCGACCGGCCTCCCCGTCTGACCCGGGGGCGCCGCTCGCCGCCCGGCAGCCCGATAGCGGCGGTCCCGCGAGCGATAACCCGGCAATAAGGCCCCCTCCTACCTTCTGGATCCAGAACGGATGCTCACACCAGAAGGGGGTGCCGCATGGACTTCCGGCTTCTCGGGCCGGTCGAGGCCAAACGGGGAGGCGGCAGTACGGTCCCGCTCTCCGGTTCCAAGGTGCATACGGTGCTCGCCGCGCTGCTGCTCTCCGAGGGCCGCGTCGTCTCCGATGCCCGGCTGAGCGCCCTCCTGTGGGGGTGGAGCCCGCCGGCCACGGCGAGCGCGCAGATTTACACGTACATGTCGAGGCTGCGCAAGCACCTCGGCGAGGAGGCCTCGATCGTCCGGCGCCAGCCCGGGTACGTGCTGCACGCGCCCGGCGCCTGGACCGACCTCACCGAGTACGTCCGGCTCGACCGGCAGGGCCGCGAGGCCCTCGCCGAGCACCGCCACGAGGACGCCGCCGCCCTGCTGCGGGAAGCACTCGACCTGTGGCGGGGCACCGCGCTGGCCAACACCACCGAGCAGATGATCGAGGCGGAGCTCCCCCGGCTGGAGGAGACCCGGATGCTCACGCTGGAGAGCCGGATCGAGGCGGACCTCGCCCTCGGCCGGCACGAGCAGGTCATCGCCGAGCTGACCGCCCTCGTCGCCGAGCACCCCGTACGGGAGCGGCTGCGGGCCCAGCTGATGACCGCCCTGTACCGGTGCGGCCGGCAGGCCGACGCCCTGCACACGTACTACGAGGGCCGCGCGGTCCTCGCCGACCAGCTCGGCGTGGACCCGGGCGAGGCGCTCGGCTCCACCTACCAGGCGGTGCTCGGCGGGGACCTCGGACTCACGCCCCGCGCGGCCGCAGCCGTCGTGCGCGGCGCGCCCGGTAAGGCCGGCGGGGCACGGGCCGCCGCCCCCGCGCCGGGCGCCGCGGCCGTGCCGGCCATGCTGCCGGCGCTGTACGGGGAGTTCACCGGGCGGCAGGCCGAACTGGCCGCCCTGCGGGCCCGGCTGAGCTGCGAGGACGGCCGCCCGCGGCGCCTGCTGATCACCGGCATGGCCGGGGTCGGCAAGACGGCGCTGGCCGTGCGCGCGGCGCAGGCCTGCGCCGCGCGGTTCCCCGACGGACAGCTGTACGCGGAGCTCCGCCACCCCGACGGCACCCCGAAGGAGCCGGCCGAGGTGCTGGTCCGGCTGCTGCGCGCACTGGGCCGGCCGGAGGCGGCCGCCGCTTCCGGCGACCCGGAGGAGCTGGTCCGGCTGTACCGGACGCGGACCGCCGACGCCCGGCTGCTGCTCGTACTGGACGACGCCGTCGGCGACCGACAGGTGGCCCCGCTGCTGCCCGCCGGGCCCGAGGCGGCCGTACTGATCACGAGCCGGGCCCGGCTGGCCCGGGTGGCCGGCGCGGACACCACCGCGCTGACCCCCGTCGACGACGACGAAGCGCTGGAGCTGCTGGCCTCGCTCGCCGGCCGGGACCGGCTGGAGGCCGATCCCGACGCCGCCGACGACGTGGTGGCGTACTGCGCCGGCCTGCCGTTGGCACTGACCGTGGCCGGGGCCCGGCTCGCCGCCCGGGCGCACTGGCCCGTGTCGCGGCTGGCGGCCCGGCTCGCCGACCCGGACACCCGGCTGGGCGAGCTGGCGTTCGGCGACGTCAGCGTGCGGGAGGCGCTCGTGGACTCCGTACGCCGGCTCGACGGGCCGGAGCTGGCCGCGCTGACGGGGCTCGCCGACGGGGACGGCGAGCCGTTCTCCGCCCAGTACGCGGCGCTGGTGCTGGGCACCGCGGAGGAGGACGCCGAGGCGGCACTGGACGCCCTGGTGGACCGCGCCCTGCTGGAACTGTCCGGGCTGGACGCCCAGGGCCGGCCGCTGTACCGCTGCCACGACCTCGTCAGGCTGCTGGCCGCCTCGCTGACGACCCGTGAACTGGACGCCGGCCGGGCCGTCCTGCCGTCCGCGGTGCGGTGACCGGCCCGGCGGCGCTCACCACGAGCCGTGCGACCGGGCGAACGCCGTGCCCGTCGGCCGCAGGGCGGGCTCGATGGTCTCCCGCACGATCGTCCACACGTCGCCGACGACCCGCTCGCGCGGCGGCCGCGGGGACCGCGACAGCGCATCGGCGGCGATCGCCCAGGCCGCCGCGACGGCGGCCGTCGCCCGCACCTCGGCGGACGGCTTGGGGGCCTTGGCCCGGGCCCGGCCCACGTCGATCCGGAAGGCCAGTTCGGCGGCCTCGCGGGACTGGGACTCGCGGATGACGCGGTCCGCCGGCAGCGCGAACACGGCCGGCGAGAGCGGGTGGGCGTAGACCTGCCGGACCCAGGTGGAGAAGCGCAGCCGCTCCCGCTCCTCCCAGCCGCCACGGGCCGCCGGACCCGGGTCGTCGCGCTCGACGGCCTCGGCGATCCGGGCGAAGTACGCGGCGAGGTCCTCGGGGGCCAGGCCGAGCAGTTGCGCGGACGAACCGGACGCGCCGGCAGCCGGCTCGGCGGCCTGCGCCGGCGGGACGGCGCAGGCCGCCCGGTCGGCGATCAGCTGCTCCACGGGGAAGTAGGACTCGATGGTCATGGCTGGACGGCCTTTCGCTGGGACGGGGCAAGGGCGGGTACGGAGAGGGTCGAGGGCGGGAATCGGGCAGGGGCCGGCGTACGGGTGTGCAGCGGGCGGACGGTCAGTGGGCAGTGGTCGGGGGGTGCCGGTGCACCGGACCGTGCGCGGCGGGGCCGGCCGGGCGGGCGAGCGCGACGGCGACGCCCTCGGCGAGGGGGAGGTCCTCCACCGTCCAGGCGGTGGTCCGGCCGCGGTGCGTGTGGAGGATCCGCACCGGGCCGGGGCGGGCCGGATGGGTTTCCAGCAGCCCCAGTTCGGTGCCGGACAGGCCGAGGCCGGTGGCCTTGACCACCGCCTCCTTGCGGGTCCAGATGCGGTGGAAGGCAGCGTCCCGCTCCGGGCCGGTCGGCAGGGCGCCGAGGTGGCGCTGCTCGGCGGCGGTCAGGTCCGGGTCGACCGCGGCCGCGGCGCGCACCGGCCGCAGCGCCTCGGCGTCCACCCCTATCGCGGAGCCGGCGCCGACCGCGAGGACGCAGGCCCCGGCCGTCCGGCTCATGCTCAGCACCAGCGGCACCGGCGGGGCGACGAGCCGGGGCGGCCCGTGCCCGGCGTCCCCGCAGCCGGGGCACGCGCGCCGGCCCAGCGCGAGCTCCCCGGGTTCGAGACCGAACAGGCGGGCCAGGGCCCGGCGGGCCCCGGCACGGGAGCGGACGAAGGCGGCGGCGTCCCGTTCGGCGGGCAGGGACAGCGCGCGCCGGAACTCCTCGGTGTCCAGCAGCGGCAGGTCCGCCGGGTCGGTGCGCTCCGGCGGGCGCCAGCACCAGACGTGCGCCTCGCCCCGGGCGGCCATCGCGCCGGCCACGGACATCGCCGTGCCGGGGGCGCCCTCCTCGCGTAATGCCATGGAAATCCCCCTCTCTTCTCCCCCGTCGGACGTATTTCGGACGTATTCCGTGCGTACGGCCCACGCGTCCTCGGCGGGACGATCCGGAGACAAAGCCGCCCCATGAGAATGGTGGGGGCAACTATCGCTCGGCTATACCTGTCGACGGGGCCCCGAAGGCCCCTTTTCCCATAGGCCTGGGATAGTTCGGGTCCGGAAACTGACTCGGGTCACCCTTCATCGACCCGAGGAAATTCCTTCATGCCTCACATTCAAGAGCACACCCTCACCCTCGGCCCGGCCGCCCCGGTGGCGGGCGCCGTGACGCTCACCGACACCGAGCGGGACGCGATGCTCGCCCTGGCGGCCGACGTCCTTGCCTCCTCCCCCGCCCTGATCGACGATCCGGCCTGGCTGGACGCGGTCCGGGACGCCTCCGCGCTGCTGCCGCGCCCCATCCTCACCCTGCTGCGCCGGTTCCGGCACGACGCCGGGCCCGACGGGGTGCTGCTGCTGCGGAACATGCCGGTCGTGGCGGACGAGCCGCTTCCGGTCACGCCGACCGTGCCCGGCTCCGTGGAACGGGTGCCGGCCGTCGCCTCGGCCCTGGTCACCGCGGCCATGCTCCAGCTCGGCGAGGTCATCGCCTACCGCAGCGAGAAGACCGGCGCCCTCGTACAGAACGTCGTTCCGGTGCCCGGCAGCGAGCAGTCGCAGAGCAATGCGGGTTCCGTTCTGCTGGAACTCCACGTGGAAAACGCGTTCCACGAGAACAAGCCCGACTACGTCGGCCTGCTCTGCGTCCGCGAGGATGCGACGGGCGACGCGAAACTGTGCACCTCCTCGATACGCCGGGCCCTTCCGCTGCTGTCCGAGCGGACGGTCTCGGTGCTCGCCGCGCCGCGGTTCCTCACCGAGCCGCCGCCGTCGTTCGGCGCCCTGAACTCGGTGACGCCCGCCCACCCGGTGCTGGTCGGCGACCTGGCCGACCCCAACGTCCTGGTGGACTTCGCGGCGACGCACCCGCTGGACGACGAAGCCGCGGCCGCCATGGACGAGCTCCGCGAGGCGTTCATGCGGACGATGTCCGCGGTCGCGCTGCGCGTCGGCGACCTCGCGGTGGTCGACAACCGGCTCGCGGTGCACGGCCGGACCTCCTTCACCCCCCGCTACGACGGCCAGGACCGCTGGCTGCACCGGGTGTACGCGCACCTGGACCACCGGCGCAGCCGGGTGGGCCGCAAGGACGGCGGCGCCGTCCTCGACTGACCGCCCGCTCCGGCGGCCACACGCGCGGAGGGGCGGGCCCCCGGGGGGGGCCGCCCACCCGGCCGGGCGGGCCGGGCCAGGCGCGCGCCCCTGTCGGTGGCGCGGCGGG